>JANYKV010000123.1 GCA_025358055.1 Gemmatimonadota bacterium | reverse complement strand
GGCTCGGCAACGCCACGTAGTGCTGGTCTTCATCCACCATGTTGAGCGGCGGAGGGAACAGGCCGTGGGGCGGGTAGGCATTACCGTTGCCGGTCACGTTCGCCGGGTCGCCGCCCCAGCGGAGGAAAACCACAACGCGACGGGGTAGCCCATCGGCCAACGTGTTGCCGTCGGCTCGGATGGTCTGGTCGCGATTCATGCTGGTGCTCTTCTGCGGCGCCCAATCGGTGACCGAGTCGAATCGGAACTGGATCCCGGTGCCACAGTATACCCGGTTGGCGCGTTGGAGCGCGTCGGCGAATTGGGTCCGAGTCACCTGCGGCGCGTGGCTGCCGTCGTCATCGCTCAGCGGGACCACGTGGACCCGCAGCTCGACCTTCTGGATGCAAAGACTCAACACCGCCGTGCGGGATATCTGGCCCGCGAAGTTCTCGGCCTCCGCCATCACCTCGAGTCCACCATCCCAACTGCCGCCCGCGAAAGTCGCCGCCGACACTTTCCACGAGACAGTGGCGGAGGGCGAGGCAGGCTGCCCTGCGCCCGCACTCGAGTTGGTGGCGGCGGCCACCGTGAACTGGGCGAGGGATACGGTCCCAATCCGGGGACGACGGGTGCGGACCATGATCCGGAGAGCGCGGAGCCCGCCGTCGGGGTCGTCGGCCCGGGCGGTCAGGGTGCTACTGTCGGTTGCCAACAACTCGGTCGCCACCGGCCCGCCGCCCAACATGACATTCACGAGCGGGCGGCCAGTAAGGTCGGCCTGCAGCCACACAGCCGAGGGCGGAGTGGTATCCGCAGCGTTGGCGGTGACCGAAGCCGGAGGGCCACAGGCTACGAGCAACGAGGCCGCCGCCAGGAGAAGTGCGGCGACGGTGAACCTATGCGTTTGGTTCATGATTGATCCTTGTCGAGTGAAGGATTCGTTCGTCTGCGCGCCGCCCCGCCGCATAAGGACGTCGCCCTGGTCTGTCCTTGCACGAATGTGGGTTCGCTGCGCGGCTATGCTGAGGAAAGCAAATTTCTTGGATCCAACAACATCGCTTGGGGCAGGTCTTGCGGAATCTAGGGCAATGTGGTTGCATAGCCGCAGACAATCAAAGGCTCCACCTGGCCCGGCCAGCGATCCAGCCACCACCAAAGGTGCCCCCCCGAGTCTAGTCCTGTTAGCCTTTCCCCTGCCCCGCCGCCATACCCGCTGCCCGCCCAGTGGCCCACGCCCACAGAAAATTGTAGCCGCCGATCGGGCCAAACGCATCGAGTGCTTCACCGCACACGAACAATCCCGAATGCTTCTTGCTCTCCATGGTTCTCGCGTCAATCTCCGCGAGGCTCACGCCACCACCCGTGACTTCCGCTTTCTTATAGCCCTCGTGACCGGTCCAGGGCAGCTCGCCTTGGGTGAGCATCTCAATCAATCGGCGACGGTCCTCGCGGCGGAGCTGCGCCAGACGAACCGCCGGGTCGATCCCCACCATGCGGATCAATTTCTCCGCCAATCGATCCGGTAGCTTTTCGCGAACGACACCGAGGAGCCCTCGCGCGCCCTCGGGTCGGAGCATTTTCTCCCATTCCGCCGCTCCTAACTCCGACCACTGCACGGTGAGGCGAGCGCGCGGCCCTCCCGCGCCTTCCTCGCAGGTACGCACCGCCACATGCGACACGTCCAGCACCGCCGGCCCGCTGTAGCCGTGGTGGGTGAACAGAAACCCGCCGGTTGCCCGCGCGGTCCGCCCGCCGCCTTCGGCTGTGATGGTAACCGTGAGCGAAATTCCAGCCAGTGCGCCGAAAGAGGCCGGGTTCGCGGTGAGCGGCGTGAGCGCGGCATATGTGGGGTGAATGGTGTGACCCAATCCCGCGAGAATGGAAAGCCCGCGTCCATCGCTTCCGGAATTCGGCACCGAGAGGCCGCCGGTCGCAACGATGACCGCATCCGCGTCGATGGGCGCCGCGCCATCGCGATCGACCCTCCATTTCCCGGCAACCGGCCTGAACCCAGTAACCAAGGTGTTCATGAACAGCTGAGCGCCGCTATCCCGAGCCAGGGCGAGCAGCCCATCGCGAACGTCGCGCGCGTGGTTCGACACCGGGAACAGTTTCGCGGACTCTGCCTCCTCCGCCAGCGGAAGGCCGAGGCGGCGCTCGAAGAACTGAATCTGCTCGGACAGCGGCCAAGCGCGAACGATCTTGCGGAGGGTGTTCACGGAGGAGTCGGTGACAAACCGGGTCTCGTCGAGCCGGGCGGGGAGGATATTGCAGCGGCCGCCGCCGCTGATGAGGATTTTCCTGCCGCCGTCCTTCGTGCGTTCAAGAAGGAGCGTCTCAGCTCCGGCCTCGGCGGCGAAGATCGCCGCCATGGACCCTGCAGCTCCCGCACCAATGACGACAATTCGTCGCAGGTATCCTCCAGATCAGGCATGAGTAATGCTTATGGGACAGAATTGTAACATGGAAGCCTCGGCCTCCACGCGCGACTTGAGCCGCGACAACGCCGAAGGGTCCGACTATTACGGCCCGGCCTCCTAAGTCCGCAGCGTCATCGTGTCAGGTGCGAGGTAGGATAGATGTTCGCGCCGGCGAAAACTTCTGGGCTCGAAAGCGGTGCTCGGTAGCTTGTCCTCCGTATCAGTTCCGAAATGATGGATCGGGAATCCGAACGTCCGGCCTAACTGTGACACGAGCGACAGAGCCTTGGTACCAAGCCCGGAGCCCCGAAACTGGCGTTGGATGAACAGCCCATACACATATCCTTTCCGAGCGAGAAGGTCGGCCGCGTCGGTGATGCCGAGGAGCATGTATCCGATCTGCTCGCCGCTCCGTTCGATCATCCAGCCGTAGCCAATCCGATCATCGCGGATGACCCGTCGAACGGTCGCGCGTACCGCCGGCTCGTCAAAGTGCACCCCTTCGTCGGCGTGACACCGGCGGATGAAGTCGATCAGGGTGTCGCTCTCGTCACCTTTGATTTGCCGAAACGTGGTCGACATCTGGCTTCGATCCTTTCTTCGCATCCACCAAGAGGAGTTCGTGGCCGTCCGGGTCCCGGACGAGCACACCGCGAGAATAGTCCGGCCAACCGCTCGGCAGCGGCGTGACATCTTTCGAGACGACGGGAATTCCTGAACTCGCGAGCCGGTTCAGGGTCTCTGACCCACCGTCGGTAAGGCCGATCGTGTGCCAGTGGACCAAATCGTTCGGCCGTTCGTCCTCAGGAATAGGCCTTCCGCCGCGGGGCGTTAGATACTCGAGGAATTCGATTCCGGGCCCGGCAGCGAGCCGGAGCCCAGTGATTCGGAGGCTCGCACCTTCCACATTATTGAGATGCGCCTGCTCTGTTCCATAGTTGCGACTCTCGCCCGCTACCCGCATGCCGAGGAGGTCTCGATAGAACTTGAGGCTCCGTTCGGTGTCGCGCACTGCGATTGCCGTGTGATCTATCCCCAAGAACAGGCGCTTGGAATTCTGGTGCCACTTCGGGTCGCCTTTGCCGGCCGGAAACCAGAGGACTTCCAGCGGGTGGCCATCAGGATCTTTGAAATAGAACGCCCGGATTCCACCGGCGCTCATATTCCAGTCCGGGAGACGTTGCGGCCCCGATGACGCGTGCCGGGCGTGATGGGCCCGGAGAACCCGGTAGGCGCTATCCATGTCGCTCACGATGATCGCGACGTGCTGAAACCAGAGGTCGTTGCTGTGGGAATCGACGGGCGCCGGGCGGCCTTCCGCCGCTAGAAATTCCGTGAGTTCCAAGAACTCGTTCCCCAAGCGCAGCCGCACCACTCGCATCCGAACGCCAAACACGCCGGTGAGCCGCTCAGAGGGCTCTCCATCCACTTCGTTGTCGGACACCTTCTCGAAGGACAGGGCCCGGGTGTAAAACCCCAGGGACCGCTCCATGTCCGACACCGTGAGGCCGACGCCGCCAATCGCGCTTAGCGGCGCGCCTTGCCCTGCCATCCTCCCCGATGAGCAAAGCAGAAGTCCGCCCAGGAACCAGGGGGAAATGTTTAACCGCATACAACCGCATACAACCGCGAAGACGCGAAGGGCGCGAAGGATCATGATGATCCACGTTTCCACTACCCCACTCGGGGAGGGCGCGAGCGGTAGAGTGAAAGAGAACAACTGCGATAGCGCTCTAGTTCCTTCGCGCTCTTTGCTCCTTCGCGGTGAAATAGCTTTCCACGCCAAAGCGCCGAAGCGGGCGAAGAGTCGCGGTGAGGCGCCAACTCCCCCACTCGACCCAGACGTTAGGGAGGCTCTGCACGAGTCGCTCATCGCTCTTCTGTCATTGCCCAGACGCCCGAAGGGCGCACGAAGCAATGACGGAACCCAAGGGCTGGGCCCGCTTGTGCGTAGCTTCCTTAGGAACGCGTTGGACCACTTCATTGGAGACGCTCCGCGATCCGATCACCGACACGCAGCGCGAGGGCCATGATCGTAAGGGCCGGGTTCACCGCCCCGCTCGAAGGGAACACGCTCCCGTCCACCACATAGAGGTTGTCCAGTTCGTGCGCTTTGCAGTTCACATCGAGTGCCGAGATCTTCGGGTCGTTACCAAACCGGATGGTGCCGTTCTGGTGCGCCACGCCGGCCAGCGGAATCCGTTGTCCGACGAAGAGGCTCCGGGCGAACAATCCCTCGTGGCACTCGTGGCCATGAATGCCGCACTTCGTGGTCGCCTGGAGGAGCGACTCCAGTTTCTTGATGAGCCGCTTATGACCCTCTTCATTGTTGGGCGTGTAACTCAGCACAATCTTTCCATTGAGGTCGAGCGTCACCCGGTTGTCCGGATCGGGCAGATCCTCCGACGTGAGCCAGAAATCCAGCGAGTGGCGCGCCATCATATCGAGCGTGAACCCAGGCGCGATGGCCGGCGCGCCGGCCGAGAGCGTAATCCCGTCGAGCTTGCCGACGAACGAGATGTGTCCCATCGGAAAGGCCCAATCCGGGGAGCCAAAGTAGAAATCGTTCAGTCCCAGTGTCTTCTGGAACACGGTGGGGTTCGGACACTTGGACACCGCCATGAGGACGGAATTAGTGTGTCCCATATAGTGGCGTCCCACGACGTCCGAGCCATTGGCCAACCCCCGAGGGTGCTTGTCGTTCGCGGATCGAAGTAGCAATGCCGCTGAATTGATCGCGCCGGCCGCCACGACCACCACGTCGGCCGAGTAGGTCTCCCGAGTGCCGTTGCGTTCGACTTGGACCGAGCGGACCGTGCGTCCGGTGACGTCCGTGTCCAAGCGAGAGACAAAGGCGTTGGTGAGCAGGGTGACGTTTGGATGTTTCAATGCTGGGTCGATGCACATCACCTGAGCATCGCTTTTGGCATGCACTAGGCATGGGAAGCCGTCGCAGGTGTTGCAGCGGATGCAAGGACTCCTAACCGGATCCTGTTCGTTAAGGCGGATGCCCAAGGGAACGTGAAAGGGACGGAGCCCCATCGCAGCGAAATCGTCGTGTAGCTCTTGGATTCGTGGTTCATGACTGACCGCGGGAAACGGGTAGGGCGCGCTGGCGGGCGGATCCGTGGGGTCCATGCCGCGCTCACCCCGGACCTCGTACAGTTGTTCGGCCCTGGTGTAGAACGGCTCGAGGTCTTCGTAGCTGAGCGGCCACGCGGGGGAGAGGCCACCGGCGTGTTTGAGCTCGCCGAAATCTTCCTTCCGGAGCCGGAAAAGTGCGGCGCCGTAGAATTTCGTGTTCCCGCCCACGTTGTAGTTGGTGTGCGGGTGGAGCGGCTTTCCCGCGCGGTCGGTCCACACTTCCTTCGTTTGATACTTGCCTTCGACGTTCACTTGCCGCGGGTCCCAGTTGTCCTTCTCTCGGCGCACATAGTCGCCGCGTTCGAGCAGGAGAATCCGTTTGCCCGTGGTGGCCAGACGGTGCGTCAGGGTTCCGCCGCCGGCACCGGAGCCGAGGATGATCACGTCATAGTGGGTAGAAGCGGACACGACTGCCTCGTTCGGTCAAAGATGGGGAAAGGGTGGCCACGCCTGATCTACCATTCTACCGCGAGGCACCACAGTTGGTTGCTCGGCACGCCCCGGGGCGCTCCGTTTAGGCCGGGCCTCGAACACGCCTCGGACAATGGTCGGCGCTCCCACTGCCGGCCAATCCGGGCCCAGAGCGGGCGGTTCTGCTGGGCGCGATCCGCCCCGGACGGCAGGGCGAGGCGGGGTCGGTTGAAGTGATATGTGCGGGTCATGGAGCACCTACTCGGTTGGGGGCAGTGTTCGGCTGCTGAGCTTCGTCTCATTCGAACGCGCAAGGCTGAGGTTTGGTTCCCAGTGGATCGCCCCCCCTTCCTCCGCGGCGTCTCGTAAGCGGGGAGTGTCCCCTGGCATCACAAATCTTCATGCTCTCTTTGGCTATCGACCATATATTGGTCGGCATAGACCACGTATCGAGTGGCCAATATTGAGAGGTGCCCGGTGCAAGACCGACGCTATGGGCTACATCTGCCAGCCGGCCTGACCGATCTTGGCGGCGCTTTTCCTCGGGGCCTGCAGCAGTGGGCTGCTGGAAGTGTACGGCGCACCCAGTCGCACCTTCTCCCTCGTTGTGGGTGAGGAGCTGAGCATCAGGCTCCAGTCGATTGGACCCGGAGAGTTTTCCAGCCCGCCGACACTCACGGGCTCCGCGGTGGAATTCCTCGAGGTCTCCGACCCGGGCATCGCCGTCCCGGCCGGAGTCACGCAAGCGTTTCGCTTCAAAGCCGTTGCCGTCGGCGACGTCGTCATTCGGTTTCACCACACAGGCAACAACCCAACGGTCCAGGACACGGTGATTGTCCAAGGAGGGGAACGATTGTCACACGACTCGAGGTCTAT
Source organism: Gemmatimonadota bacterium (assembly GCA_025358055.1). Lineage (GTDB taxonomy): Bacteria > Gemmatimonadota > Gemmatimonadetes > Gemmatimonadales > GWC2-71-9 > JANYKV01. The sequence continues at coordinate 6,771 of JANYKV010000123.1, read as the reverse complement.
CTGGACGCCAAGTGGTTGGTCTCGCAGTTTCTCTTTCGCTTTGTCACAATCCTTCCGTGGCTCGTTAGCGGCGGCGTGGTCTTCGCAATTGTTTCGTGGAGCCCACTCGGCAACGCCCTGCTCCGGCATTTGAGGGAGCGCCGCCGCGACGCGGAGGTTTCAGAGGAGCTGCTCGGGGAGCTCGCGGCCATGCGCCAGATGATCGGTGAGGTCACGGAACGATTAGACGCGACCGAACAGCATCTCGCGCGACAGCTCGGCGCACCTCCAAGTCCTGCCGGTCGGCCAGAGCGATCGGTGGAACTCAGCGATCCGGATCAAAGCGCCACACCGGTCTGAGCCCCGACCAGCGAATCCTTTGCCGGGTCACGCGCGTGTATCCCGAGTCCCCGCTGCGCTTCAGTGTGTCCCATGTTGATCGATGGAATCGGCTCGGAAGGGAGTTTGGCATGCCGCGGCCCTGGCTGAGTCCAAGAGGGGTAGATTGGAGGCGTACCGCTGCAACGGAACTCTGGCGAATCCCCTCCAAGGAGCCCACGTGGCAACAGCAGTCGGGCCTTTACCCAGCACGTCACGCCGACCGTTTTACTCCCTCGTGGTCCTTCTGGCCCTCCTGCTCATCTTCGCCGGATTCGCGCGGACGTACTATCTCAAGACGCTGTTTGACACCCCGGTCTTGCCTCTCCTGGTGCACCTCCATGGTGCGGTAATGACCGGCTGGTTCGCGCTTCTTTTCATTCAGGCCCGGCTCATCGCGACGCACCGCACGGCAGTCCACCGCCGCCTCGGCATCTTCGGTGCGGTTTGGGCCTTGGTCGTGTTGATGGTGGGCTTTGCCACCGCCATTCACGCGGCCCGGCGCGGCTTCACCCCCCCAGCCGGCCCGCCACCGCTCGTGTTCCTCGTGGTCCCGCTGATGGATCTCCTCGTGTTCGCGGCATTGACCGGGGCCGCGCTCTGGTTTCGCCGTCGCCCAGATATTCACCGCCGCCTGATGTTGATGGGGAGCGTCGGCATCCTCGCTCCGGCAGTTGGCCGCCTGCCCATCATCGATCGGAGTGGGCTCCCCGTGATCTTCGGCTTGGTACTCTTCGGCGCGGCTGCTTGCGTCGCGTATGACACCTGGCGCAACCGTCGCCTTCACCCGGCCTTCGGCTGGAGCCTGCTCTTCGTCGTTATTTCAGTGCCGCTTCGAGTTGGGCTCGCGGGGACCGCGGGCTGGCAGCGGTTTGCGGCATGGCTTATCTCCTAGTGGGGTGAGTCGCGGTCGCCTTCTTTACGCTTCGTTTCCTCAGACCAGCGGGCCCATTCATGCTCCATGCGGCATCGCGACTTCCGTGCCTTCTCCTTGGCCTCTTCGCGGTTCCCAGCCTCTCTTGCGCCGGGGCGCCGTCCTTCCGTGAAGTGGATATCCATGCGCTGGATTATGCATTCCGCGTTCCGGCGACGCTGCCCCCGGGGCTGACGGCATTTCGCTTCATCAATGAGGGGCGTGTTCTCCATGAGGTGCAGTTGTTCCGCTTCCGAGCGGGGATGAGCGCCGAGGTTGCGGGAAAGTTACTGGCGCGGGATAGTATTCCGGACCAAGACGCGGATCCGTGGGGTAGCGTATTGATTGCCTCTCCCGGCCAAACTGCGGTTGCGCAAATCATGGTTCCGCTGGTTCATGGTGAGCTGTATGCCTTGGTCTGCGAGTTCCGCAACGCGGACTCGCTCCCCAAGCACGCGAAGATGGGGATGGTGGCGCTCCTTCGGGTTGAATAGGGGAAACAGCATTTCCACGGCAAGGACGCAGAGTCCGCGAAGTTTCAAGACGAGAGACCAATGCCTCCACGAAACCTGCCGCCCGATGTCAAGGCGCTGCTCGAGCCGCTTCCAGCCGATGTCCGTACCGTGGTAGAGCGGGGACGCACACTCGTCTTGGCCACCCTCCCCAAGGTCGTCGAGACCGCGGATCAGAGGGCGCGGGTCATCGGCTACGGCTACGGAGAAGGATATCGGGACATGGTGGCCACGGCCATCCTGAGCAACAAGGGAGTGAAACTCGGTCTCGTTGGAGGCGCCAAGTTTCCGGATCCCAACGGCCTGCTGGCGGGAAGCGGCAAGGTGCACCGCTACATCCCGTTCACGGAGCCTCGGCAGGTTGGTTGTCCGGAGGTGAAAGCATTTCTCCGGCTGGCGTTGGCTGCCTGGAAAGACCGCGTGGACACCGCCGCACGCCTCAGTTGATTGTCAGGGATTGGACGCCGGAAGAGCGTCCCATGCAAGCGCGCTCCAAAGCCTCGGAGCATAACCCGATCCATTAGTGGGGAACGATGATGCGACAGACCTTTTCACGGTTGGGGCTTCGGCTCGCCGGAGCCGCCTGGATGGTAGCCTTCCCCACTACCGTACGCGCCCAACAGCTGACACCGGCGGTGCGCCGCGCGGTCGCCGATACGATCCGGCAACAGGCCGACCGAGTCATCGCCGCCCTGGCCTCGAGGAAAATCGAGCGGCTGATGGAGCTGTTCACCACCGAGTCCGACCTGGTCTATGTGGACAACGGCCGGATCTATCCCTCGCGAGAAGCGCTCGCGAACGCGGCGGGTGGTTTCTTCAAACAAATCGGCAAAGCGGGCGGGACCTGGGAGTCAGCGCATATTCTTCCGCTGTCGCCCAGCTCGGGCGCGTTCACGGGAATCTTCCGGCCCCAGATGGTGGATACCGCCGGCAAGCCGCTCTGGGTCGATGGCAAGATCTGGACGTTCGTCTATCAGCGTCGCGAGGGGAAATGGGTCATCGTGCAAGCCCACGAGGTCAACGCCCTGCCAGGCCGGTGATCAGCTGTGACCGCCCCTTCGGGGCCTCGCAATGACAGAATCGGGCCGGTGGCCGTCCGTCAGTCGTCCGTCACTCTGTCCGTCAGTCCGTCCGTCCATCAGTCCGTCCGTCACTCAGTCCAATCGCACGATTGTCGGCTTGTGCAACAGGCTACCTTCGTCGCCGATGATGCAGCAGCCCGGAAACGAGCCGACGCCTGCTCGTTCAACCACCAGGCCCACGATCTCGGCAGTCTGCGGAACCAGAAACCGTCGCGACGCAGTGATTGCCTGGAGCGGCTCTAACAGCGTGTCGAATGGGATCGCATGGGGATCGACCTCGGGGTCGTAGCGAGCCCCATGGGAATCGCGCAGGGACACTGCGACAAAGCGTTCACGTTGAGCGACCCGACGAGCGCGGCTGGAGAGGCGAAATGTCACCTCGAAGCGCGTGCCTTCGGGGGTTACATTGCGCCCGCGGGTGCTGATCGCGATGCACCAGTCATCGGCGCACTGGTCATCGCCGAGTTTGATGAATCGCTGCGGGGTGAGGAGCGATACGGCGACGATCACGGCGAGGTAGAGCCCCGCGCAGATTCCAGCACCCCTGAGGATCGCTCGGGCGCGCGGCCGGCGACCTCGGAGAGCCATGCTGGCGGCTAGGCAAAGAACGATGACGCCCGCGAGGAACAGCACGATGAAGAGCAGGTCGAACAGGGTCATTGGGCATCCAGATTAAAGTGCTTTACAGACTAAAGGATGGTCGCATCGCTGTCAACGACCGCTTGGGGCTCGCAACACCCTTCGGCCGACGAGGGGCAATTCCCAGTGTGCCTCTCCGGTTGCCTGAATCACCCAGGTGGGATCACCACGTCGTCATCTCATGAATAGCCACGAACCGCGGCACCGGAATCGGAAATATGACCGCGAGCTGCTGTTGGGCGGCGCCTTGCGTAGCACGGTTCTGGACTTGTGGGAGGTCGAACGCTACGGTGCCGACAGCTATGGCGACGCGGACTATGTCTCCGTCTACGGGATGCGGCCGGCCACGTGGTATGCGAAGGGCATCCGACTCCTGGGGAGGACCGCGGTCGAGTGCACGCGTGATGTACTTGGGCAGGCGATCGGCCAGGATGTCGCAGCCGTAGCCGGAACGGCGCCTTGCCTTACCACGGCGTTGGTAGTCGACCCCTTCGCCGGCTCCGGCAACACCTTGTATTGGCTGCTCCGCCACCTGCCGGGTGCTCACGGGCTGGGTTTCGAGTTGGATGCGGGGGTGTTCGGGGTCACTCAGCAAAATCTTGCGGAGTTGGCGTTGCCGATCGACATCCTCAACACCGACTACAGGTCCGGACTAACCGGCGTATCCGTGGCGGAGGATCAACTGTTGATTGCGTTCATCGCGCCGCCCTGGGGCAATGCGCTCAGCCCAACCACCGGTCTCGACCTACGCCGTACCACGCCGCCGATCACCGAGATCGTGGACTTCCTGCTGCGTACCTTCGACAAGAACCGTCTCCTCTGTGCCATCCAGGTCCACGAAACGGTCGATCCTGGCTCTTTGGCCGAGCTGAACTCGCGCTTCGACTGGTCCGCCGAGCAAGTCTACGGACTCAACGCCGCAGGGGAAAACCACGGCATTCTGCTCGGTACCAAGGGGTGGGTGCCCTAGGCTCTGCCGGCCCTCGCCGGTCCGCCCGGGGGAGAATGTCCCTTTCGCCCAATTCAGGTTCCGGAAACAGAATGTACAGGCCGCTCGTACTATGCTAGTATCTATCGTCCACCGCAGACCTTGTATGGCCTTGGGCCCCCTTTTGGCCAGGACAGCGACCAGCAATGCTACCATTACACTCCCGACGGATCGCCGCCGCTCTCGCAGCGCTGTGTATCACCGCGGCCTGCAGCGGCCCCATGGGGGGGCCGGTCCAGACCTCGCCCCAGCCCGCCAGTGGCGGTCAAGGCGAGCTCGCGGCCATCGCGCGAGCGAAGGCCGACAGCGCCCGCAATCCATATACCGAGGCGGACATACGGTTCATGTCCAGTATGATCAGCCACCATGCTCAAGCCATCAAGATGGCGGGCTGGGCGCCGAGCCACGACGCCGGCCCGTCGGTGCGCCGACTGGCCGAGCGGATCATCAATGCCCAACAGGACGAGATCGCCTTGATGTCACATTGGCTCGGTGACCGCCACAAGCCCGTACCGGAGCCTTCGCCCAACGGGATGAAGATGATGATGAATGGGGCGGAGCATGTGATGCTGATGCCCGGAATGCTCACTGAGGCCCAGATGCACGAGCTGGACCAGGCGAGGGGGACAGATTTCGACCGGTGGTTTTTGACCTTCATGATCCAGCACCACAAGGGTGCCGTCTCCATGGTGCAGGAGTTGTTTGGCTCCTTCGGCGCCGGTCAGGACGACACCGTGTTCAAATTCGCCTCCGACGTCAATATCGATCAGACCACCGAGATCGCGCGTATGGAGCTGATGCTCGTGGCGGTCACCACCGGGGCCCGCGCTCCGTGATCATACTCTCATCGAAAATCCGCTTACCCTACTCCGCCCACTAAAGGAATCAGTCATGGCACCCCCACTATCCAAGCTGTCTCTCGTCATCGGTCTGTTGTCCGTAGCGGCGTGCTCCCATTCGACCTCCTCGGCGGGCGCTGCCGCGCCGATGCCCGAACCGACCTTTGCGATGTCGACCAAGGCACCGAGCCCGGATCCGCGCGTTGGTCTTCGGGCCGGCCTGATGGACGCCGCCGAAGCGATCTGGAACCTCCGCGTAGTTTCGAAGACGCAGCCGTCGGAGAAATTCAAGGGGATCACTAATTCCGACCTGGCCTTCACCGGCCAGTATGTCATTCAGGGCAGCTACGCCGGCTACCAGATTTGGGATATCTCAACCCCAAGCCGGCCGAGCCTCAAGACGGCCTACTATTGCCCGGCGTCCCAGAGCGATGTGTCGGTCTACAAGAACCTGCTCTTTGTCTCGGGTGAAGGCCTCACGGGCCGGCTCGATTGCGGAGCCCAGGGTGTAAAGGACACCGTCAGCAACGAGCGGTTGCGCGGCATCCGAATCTTTGATATCACGGACATCGCGAATCCGAGGAACGTCGGCAACGTCCAGACCTGCCGCGGCTCGCACACGCACACGGTGTTGGTCGACCCCAAGGACAAGGAAAACGTCTACGTCTATATCTCCGGGTCAGCCGGAGTGCGGTCGCCGAACGAACTCGCCGGCTGCGTGAACACGACGCCAGACAAGGATCCCAACTCAGCCCTGTTCCGGATCGAGGTCATCAAGGTCCCGCTCGCTCATCCCGAACAGGCCGCGATCGTCAGCTCTCCGCGCATCTTCAATGACCTGGTGGGCCCCCCGACGCACGGCCCGGGCGCAGCCGATAAGGCGGAGATCGAAGCCGCCAAAGCGAGGGGCGCGTTCGTCGTGAAAATGGGCAGCGAGGACATGGTCCTGCCCGGTGGCTTTAGCCGGCCGATGCTCGACAGCATCGTCAAGGCTCGGGGCGGGAGTGGAGCGCCGACGGGCGCCGACAGCGCTGCGCTGCGTACGGCGCTTCCGGCGATGGTTGCCAAGATGATGGGTGGTGGCGGCCCCAATGCCGGCGGGCCCCGCCCCGGGCCGACTTCCTGCCACGACATCACCGTCTATCCGGCGATTGGGTTGGCCGGCGGCGCTTGCGGCGGCTACGGACTCCTCCTCGACATCCGCGATCCGGCGCATCCCGTCCGGATCGGTGCGGTATCCGATTCGAACTTTGCCTACTGGCATTCGGCTACGTTCAACAACGACGGCACCAAGATCCTCTTCACCGATGAGTGGGGCGGCGGCGGTGCGCCAAAGTGCCGTGCTACCGACAAGCCCGAGTGGGGAGCGGATGCGCTATTTACGCTGGTCGACGGGAAAATGAAATTCCAGAGCTACTACAAGATGATGGCCCCGCAGACG
>JANYKV010000109.1 GCA_025358055.1 Gemmatimonadota bacterium | reverse complement strand
CCCGCTTTGCGTACCGAACCGCCACCGACTATTGCGATAGACGCTTCGGGTCTCCGGAATTCGGCGGAGCCTGCGCCGGCGGATCGATGTGCCGGCTCGGCTGGTGCCGATCTTCGCCGCTCGTAATCGCCTCGCCTGCGTCAGACAGGCTTCGCTTGAATTCACGAATACCCTTACCGAACGACGCCCCGATTTCCGGCATCCGCTTCGCCCCGAAGACCACGAGGACGACCAGCAGGATGATCATGATCTCACTAAAACCAAGATTTCCCATAGACCCTCGTTCCAATTAGAACAGTGACCGCGCCACCAGATACGCTATCACGACCCCGATTAAGCTCAACAACGACACTTCCAGCCCCACCGGACCGAGAGTGAAGTGTACTACGAGCAAGTCGATCGGAACAGGCCCTAGACTGGGGGACACGGAATACGTGAAGAAAGCCTTGGTTGGGCTTTCCGGGAGGACCCGCTTGAGAAACGCGTTGAGGAAGCCGCCCACGAGAAACCCGGCCACCAGGACACTCAGATAGAATCGAGGCCTACGGGGTCCACCGGCCATCAGCGCCTCCGCTCCAGCACGTAGGAGAGACTTGACCGGAGCGTCTCCCGGGCCGGACTTGGCCGGAGGGTCTCCAGTTCCGCTTCAGCGGACGCCGCAAAACGTTGCGCCCGCGCCCTGGCATAGTCGAGGCCGCCCGTCGACGCGACACTTGCGACAACCGCCGCGATTTGCTCATCAGTTGGCGTCGGTGTTTCCATCAACTCCGTCACTTGGCCGCGCTGGCCGTCGCTCATTTTGGACAGGGAGTAAATCAGCGGGAGAGTCACCTTGTGTTCACGAAGGTCCAGTCCAGATGGTTTCCCGGTGACCGATTCCACCTCGGTGAAGTCGAGCAGGTCATCCACGATCTGGAACGCCATCCCCAGGTATTCCCCGAACCGCGCGAGCGTCATCCGCTCGGCCGCCGGTGCCCCCAACGCGCCGACCTCACAGGCGCCTGACAGCAACGAAGCGGTCTTGGCGCGAATGAGGAGGTCGTAGCTCTCTTCCGAAAACTCCAAGGGATCATGGGCCAACAGCTGACGCATTTCGCCGATCGTCATTTCGTTGGTAACGCGCGACAGAACGCGAAGCGCCTCGAGGTCGCCCAGGCGCACGAGCTCGATCACCGCGCGCGAGTAGAGGTAGTCACCCATGATCACGGATACTTGATGACTGAAGAGCGAATTGATCGTCGGCATGCCTCGGCGCATCACGGAATGGTCCACCGAGTCATCGTGAACCAGAGTGGCGAGGTGAATGAGTTCGATGACCGCCGCGAAGGTGGCGGCCCGGGGATCGCCGACGCCGGTCGCCTCATCCGCCAGCAACAGGAGAGTCGGACGGAACATCTTGCCTTGCATCCGCAGGAGATGGGCGTTGACCTCAGCAACGAGTCCGAAATCGGCCTGGGCCAGGCGCAAGATCTCCCCGCGCACCGTGTCCAAGCGGGGCGCGATGATCGCCTGCAAATCGGTGAGAGTGACACGGGCCGCTCCGGATATCATGGCTGCCGATCCGAGAGCCGTTGGATGCGGTCGCTAAGGTCGAGAAAGCGTATATCGACCGCGAGCGCTCGTTCATAGAACGCCACCGCTTCATCGATCCGACCTTGCTCTTCGACCGCGCGCCCGAGCCAATAGATCAGGCCGATCTTTTCATCGTCCGCCCCCGGAAGGTTCTCCACCGCTCGCCGTAACACAGCCTCTGCGATGGCGTGCCGTCCCTTCTCGTAGAATGAAATCCCGAGCGCTTCGGACGAGCGCAACCGGCCATCCGGAGACCGGAGGGCCTTTTGAAATTGCGCGATCGCCTCATCGAGCAGCCCCATCTCCTTGAATGCAATACCCAGATCGTAATGGGCCTGGAAATCCTCCGAATCCAAATTCTCTTCGATTCCCCGCTTGAACTGCGCTAGGGTCTCCAGGAAATCTTTGTCTTCATCGCCGACCGGCGTCTCGGCTTCTACCCGCATCCGCGTATCGCGAACCTTCGAATCGTCGAGGATCAGCGCACCGAGATCGATGAAACCGGACTCGGGTGGCGCGGATGGCGGGGGCAAAGGGAGAGTCATTGCCGCCGCCGGAGGGGGTGGCGCCGTGTCCTCCGGCAAGTCATGGAGAGGTAGCCCATCCGAGGCTGACGGGGCGGCCCGAGGCGGTGGTGCGGGAGCTAGGGTGGCGAGTGCGGACTGCGCCCGGGTATTGTCGGGATCGTGTTCGAGGACCCGCCAGTAAACGTTGAGTGCCGCTTCGAGCACTCCAACCCGCACGAGCGCATCGGCCAATTGGAGGTAGGCATCCACCAGGTTTTTGCGGCTGCCGGAACGGTAAGCGAGTTCGACCGTCTTCTGGTATCGCGGAATAGCATCAGGATCGACCCGGATCAGATCCGCGCTGACTTGCAGTGCGTCTTCCCACCGTTGTTGTGACTCGAATGTCGCGAGGGCTCGCTCGAACTCTTCCAGGCCCCGCTCTCGAGCACCAGTGTCGAACAGGGCCCGTGCCAGCGTCAGGTGCGCGGCGCCGTTATCGGGGGTCTCATGCACTCGCTCCTCGAGCAAGTCAACCGAGGTCTCCGCGTTTTCGTCGACCGTTAGGAAGACGAGTCCCTTGACTGGCGTAACGCCAGACTCGGCGGGAGTCTCTGCAGAAGACACCGACTCCTCGAAGACCTCGATGCCCTCCACCATTTCGGTCGGGGTGCCTGGGGGATCGAACTCCCGTGGCGTCAACCCTTCCAACGGGGGGGCGTCCTCGGCGGTCAGCTTCGCCGGATCGATTTCCTCGATCTCCATCGGAATCGGATCGAGGTCGAACGGGGATCCATCCGGCCTCACGGCGGGATCAAGATCAGTGCGAAGAAGACCGGGAACAGCATCGACCGCGTGATCTTCGAGTCCGGCGGTCTCGCTCACGATAATCGGAAGGTCCGAGACGCCCCAATCTTCCTCTGGGTCCTGGACCAACTCGATCGGCTGATCGTCCTCCGGAACGATGGCGTTCGCCTTGTCCCCTACCAGCGGGTCCCCGCCAGACCTTGATGTGTCGATGAACACAAGATCGTTTGAATTGGCGGCCACTTCTGGAGGGTCTCGCTCTTCGGAGTCGATCGCATGGAGGCGCTCCCGAGTGCGACGGGCCCCGCTGGAATCGCCCCGCGCTTCCAGTTCGAGCGCCAATCGCTCCAGTTGGTCCCGCGCCTCATCGGTCCGGGACGAGGCCCGGAGCAACTCGCTCAGCATGAGCCGAATTTCTTGATTGGCCGCGAATTGATCCGCGAAAAGCTTGACCGCTCGGAAGGCTTCTTCGAGCTGGCTGAGCGAATTCATCCGCTCGATATATTCGAGCAGGTTACGCTTGGCCTCACTGACGACGTTCTTGCGGGCGTGGAGTTGGGCCAGCCGGAGATAGGTCTGAGTCCGGCCTGGGTTGACTCGGAGAATTTTGCCGCAAAGCGCGATGGCGTTGTTGAAAAACCCTTGTTCCGCGTACAGCTCCGCAGCCTGCTCGTAGCACTTGAGGGCGGCGGGAGAATCTCCCGCTTTCATCTCGAGGTCGCCGACGCGATTGTAGATCGACGGATCCGGTACGGGATCACTCCCGGATTCAAACTCCTGGATTGCTTTGAGGTAAACCTCGATGGCCTTTCGCCACTCCTCTCGTTGCTCGAACTTCCGAGCCGCTTCCTTTAGCTTATCGAGATTCATGCGGCTCATCAGGTAGCGGGAAACGGTCGAAACAGCTTGCCATTACGGAAGATAGGAAGATAGGAAGGCCCGAACCGAGGAGCAAGACAAGTGGGCGTTCTGGTCTTCCGAAAGGCTCACGGCTCCCCCGGATCCAGCAAGCCGGCATGAATCGCCTGGCTCAGCTGCTCCAGATCCGGGGAGGGCGGTCGATCCTCCACCAGCGGTAAGATCGGCGGAGTGAGATTTCGAATGCGGTGAAGTAGCTCACCCACACCCTTCCCGGGCGTCAACGGCTTCAGAAATTCGAGCCCCTGGGACCCACTGAGCAACTCAGCGGCGACCACGCGCTCCGCGTTGGCCAAAATACGACGCACCTTCCAGGCCGCGGCCATCCCCATCGGAACGAAATCCTCTTGATTGGCGTCCGTCGGTATCGAGCCGATGCTGGCTGGATAGGCCAGCGTCCGAGATTCGGCAACCAACGCTGCGGCGGTAATCTGCACCATCATGTGGCCCGAGCTGAGGCCCGGCGACGCGGTCAGAAACGCGGGCAGTCCTTGGGAGAGATCCGGGTTCACCAATCGTTCCACCCGTCGTTCGGCAATCGCCTGGAGCGTCGTCAAGGCAATAGCGAGAAAATCGAGCGCCTGAGCCACCGGCTGACCATGAAAGTTGCCCCCGGAGAGCACTTCGCCGCTCGGATGCTCCGCTGTGTCGTCGGGCAGCAAGAACACCAAAGGATTGTCGGTTGATGCGTTGAGTTCGACCCGGGCAGTGCTCTCGGCAAACGAAAGAGTATCGGCCACCGCCCCCAGGACCTGAGGCGTGCAGCGGAGACTGTACGCATCCTGCACCCTGGGATCACCGTGACGATGGGATTCCCGAATCGCGCTATCCCGAAGCAGGTGGGCCATAAGACGAGCGGCCCGCGCCTGACCTACATGGGGACGGGCCGCATGAATCCGGGGGTCCAGAGGCGTCGGCGTGCCTCGTAGCGCTTCGAGAGTCATCGCCGCGGCGCCCAGCGCCGTGCGCCACAACACCCAGGAGTCGTGGACCAAGAGCGCCAGGATGGCGGTTTGGGCTTGCGTCCCGTTGATGAACGCGAGGCCCTCTTTCGGGGCAAATCGATACGGCCGCAACCCCGCCTGGGCCAGGGCCGTGTCCGCAGGCCGCAGCTCCGGGTTGCGGCCTGGGCCCAGCACCCATCCCTCGCCCATGAGAACGAGCGCCAAATGACTGAGGGGAGCCAAATCGCCACTCGCGCCTACACTGCCCTGCTCCGGCACCCACGGCACGAGTCCGGCATTGAGCAAGGCCACGAGAGCCTGGGCCAGCTCGGGCCGAACCCCGCTCGTCTGGCGCAGCAGAACGTTGGCTCGCAGCAACATCACGGCACGCACGACATCCGGAGGCAGGGGATCACCGACGCCGGCCGCGTGGCTGCGAAGCAGGTTTATCTGAAGTCGATCGAGGTCGCCGGGGGCAATCCGTACATTTGCCAGCTTGCCGAATCCGGTATTGATCCCGTACATCGTCGCGCCGCTCGCGATGGCGGCATCGACGGCTCGACGGGATCGGGCGAGATGTTCGAGGGCATGTGGTGCGATCGTGACCGGAATCTGGACATCCCGCGCGACGGCGACGACCCCCTCAATGGTGAGGCACTGGCCGTCCAGCATGAGGGAAGTCATCATCCTGGAAACGTAAATCGATGATCCGCTGATATATAGGGGAGAGGGGGGCTCCGCTCAGCGGAACTCCCCCCGCTCCTCCTGGACCGCCACCAAGACCTATCGGCCGGATGGACTCAATTCGGGGTTTCCGGGATCAGTCTGGAAAGCCCAGTCGAAAATGATGATGTCGCGACCGGCGTGTGAGACCCGGAGAGCGCCGAACCGGCTGAACGCATCCCCACCATCCATCTTGAAGACGTACCCCCATCCCGGCACCGCCTCGACGGCCGTAGTCGCGAAGCCAGTCGAGGGCGCGATATCGATGCTGGTCAGATCCTCGACTGGCGCGCTGCCATAGACTGCGACGCTCGTCCCGGTCCGCGTCGGGGTGAGAAAGAGCTTGCCGGTGACATCACGCTCGAGCACGAAATCCGCGTTCGAATTCGCCGAGCCAACGTGGCCGAGTTCCGCGACTTGGGCGAGGTGGTCGGCGTTTTGGTCATCCCAATACCGAAATCCTGCCGTGGAGTTGTCCGACTGCTCCGTAGTCAGGAGGACGTTGCGGGCGTCGGGGCGGGGCGTGTCGTTCCGTAGGGGAGACCAAAGGCTCTCATACCCCTGGAGGCTGATGGCCGACACGCCGAAACATTTGGGAACTCCATTGACGAGTGCGCCAACCCGGAATTCCGGTGCGACAGTTGTTCCCTCGAGCTGCCACGTAGTGCCACAGACGTTGTGGTCGAGGTCGTACGAAGTGCTGTATACGCGGTAATTCTTGAATGATGTTGGATTTGCGGTATACGCGTTGTCAGACCAGAACAGGCCGACCGACCCGTTGAGCGAAACACTCGTCAACGAGACGGGGGTGGAGAGTACCAGGTGCTCATCGATTTCGACCGTATTGCTCGGGCCGGTTTCGCTACCGATCCCATCGACCGCTGTGACGATGTAGTCGAGTTGTGGCTGGCCGGTATCGTGGAAACTGTTTGACGTGGTCGAAGCCCTCAGAACATACGCACCCGTCGAGGTGCCCCGCGAATAAACGTTCCAATGACTGAGCGAGGAGCTCGTATCTGAGTTCCATCGGAGTAAGACGCCGCTGGGTTGGCCCGAGGTGCCGCTGGGCTCGACTTCGTAGGTCAGATTTGTGGGAGCGGAGAGCGCCGTGACCGGGCTCGGGTTGGTGGTTTGCGTGTTGCAGCCGGCGAGGATCAGGGCTGCAGCGGCGACGCTGAGGGTCCTGCGCATGGAGGGGCTCCGGAAAACGGATGGTGGCTGGCAATGCATGCTGTATGCCACCGCGGGGAAATACCGAACTGTTGTGCTGCCAAACATATACGTGGCAGTACCCCACCTCGTTACCGTCCACAGACCCGGACACTATCGGTTGATGGTGCTCTGGTTGTAATCGAACTTGAGCGGCGGAAGATCAATCAAATACACGGAGAAGAACAACGTGAAGTTCCCGGTCGCGGTTTTCGCGAAATTGAAACTGGCCCTCCATTCATGAAGGTCTCGGGTCAGCGAAATCAACTGGTCCTGGAACCGGCTCTTCTTCAGATCATAGAGCGTATTCCAACTCAAGGACCAGAACTGCGTCGGGGAAAACGCCGTGCTGAGTTTCACCTGGCTCGTGCCGGCCGAGCTCGTGGCCCTCCCCCCAGCCGACCCCAGTGGCCCGGTGACGATTGGAATCGGCCGTGGGCGGCTCAAAGTGAAATTGAGCTGCGCGGTAAACTCCCGACCTCCGCCACCTCGCCCCTGCATGCCCGACACGCCATAGGGCCCGTACGGCATCCCGGTTTGTTGCGCGGCCCCAAAGTCGTTCTCATTTGGGTCAAACTGGCCCACCGGTGGGCGATTGTCCTTCGGCGCCTCCTTCGTGAGGCCGAGCAATGCTCCAATCGAGCGGAAGGTCGCGGAGGAGAGCGTGAACCCCGCGTTGAGCGATGACAGGAACGGTTCGAACTTCGCGGTGTCCGTCCCGACCTGCCCGCGCCACAGATCGTGCGTAACCGAGAAGGTGAATTGCCGCAGCAAATCCGTTTGAAACGTGTTCGTCATCGACGACGTCGTCCACCCCGTACGATGCGGCTGCTTGGCCTGTTCGAAATCGTAGGAAAACCCGCTGGTTGAGATGCTGAGCAATCGGACCTTTCGTGCGTTTCGGGGCATCGTGTCACCCGGGGCGGGGCGCTCCTTCGCCTCGAACACCTGATTGAGACCGAAGTTCAACGTCTTTCGGGTGTCGGTCGTGAGCTTAACCACCTGGCCGGGTTGCGCCACCGCCCGCGCATATTCCTGGGAGATGCTCGACCCGGGCGCATACTGAAAGCTGAAGCTCGGGGCGATTGAGTGACGGATTTTCAGGTACGGTCCAAAGCCGGGCAGCATCCCGAACAGGGTCGGACTGGTGGACAAGGTGAACTGGAGTCGTTTGCCTTGGCGGACAAACGATCCGCCCGTGCGATTGTTGCGCAACGCAAACGCTCCCGCCGACGAGGCGTTCGTGATCCCCATGGTCGGGGTCAGCTTCCAGGAGTTCCGGAACAGGATGGGAAGGTTGATCCCGGTATCCCAGTCCACCGCGGTCTGGAAATCCCCCCCGACGACCCGGCTCACCGTGATCGAGTCCCCGGGGTGCTTCGGATCCGGGATTTTGTAGGTGACCACTTCCCGCCGGGTATTCTGTTGGTCGTTTACCGAGATGCTGTTCGCCCAATTGAACGACCCAATCCGCAACGGAGTTTGGAGCTGGAGCGAGCTGACCCGGGAGGCCAACGTGGCCTTCACGGTGTCGATTCCGCCACCGGCCCGGGGAATCAAGATGGTGCCGGCCAGATCCGGACTACCGGAACTCCGGTCGTTGGTGATGCTGAGATTGGGTGACCACGTCGCGCCGGTTCCGATGTCCACCGGTTTGGGCGAGATCGTCAAGGACGGGAAGGAGAGGTGGGTCGAGTTGTCGGAGAAACTTTGGTCCCGACTTCCGCCGACGGCAACGGTCCCCCAGGCGAATTGCTTCTGAAAATTGAGCGCGCTTCGCGCCGTGGAGGTCACCTGAAAGGGATTGAGGGAGTTCCGCTGTACCAGGCGCGTATTGTTGTTGTAGTGAAGCGAAAGATTCAAGCTCGTGGTGATATCGAAACGCTGCTGGTGGTTCCAATCAATCGAATAGCCGTTTCCGGCGGCGCCCGTGAGCGCCTCTCGCCCGATTTCCAGGCTCTTCGTGTAACTGATGTTTCCGTTGATGAACCGGTTGATCCAGCGGTACTGCCCGGCGACGCTCAGGTCGAATTTGCGGTTGGCATACCAATTCACGTGCGACGCAATGTCGAAGTATTCGCTGGGCGCCCAATAGTAGCCGGCGTTGGTGACTTGCCGGTTATACGTCGGCTGAGGTCGCACGATATCGTTGATCCCGAATTGGGGAATCAGGATCCCGGAATGACGACCGGGTTTCGTATCTTGAAAAATGAACGGGAGCCATAGGATGGGTACATCACGGATATAGAGGACCACCGGACGCGCTACCATCACGGTCTGCGAAATGAACTTCACTTCCTTCGCGAAAAAATGATAGTGCGGATTGGGTAAATCACAGCTCGTCATGTTGCTCGAAGCGACATAGGTGCGCGTCGAGTTGGAGTCCACCGCGATATGGCCGCGCACGATCCAGTTCGCGCCCGTCTCCGACACCGTCGTCTGGCCCCCGATGACGACCCCACGACTGACGCAGGTGTCGTACCGAAGGGTGTCTCCGATCACCACTCCGGATTTGTCGAACATATGGGGCTCGCCGCTCGCATTGAACGTGCAGTTGCGCTCCTCGTACGAGATCACATCGGCCTCCATGACCGAACCAGTGTGATCCATCATGGCATTCTTGTGGAGCTCGATTCGTTTCTGGGGAGCGAACACCGTGGCCGTGTCGCCCAGATATCGCGTCACCTCGTATCCCTCGAGATCGAGTAACTCTGACATGATGGAATCGGGGGAGGCGAACTGTTGTTTGGGGGCGGTGGGAATTCCGAGGCGTTTGGCGCTGAGAGAGTCGAGTCGCGAGCCAGCGGAGCGAGTCGAATCCCGGAGCGAGTCTCCCGGAAACCGCCCCGGTGGCCGGCCGGGGATGGGGCGGGTGATGGGTGGCCGGGGTGGCGGCTGCCCGGGCCGCTGGGCCGAGAGTTGACGCGGAGCCAGAAATCCAAGCAGCAGCAGGGCGGCCGTCACCGCACTCCGGCGTAATCGGCGGCGATACACCAGCACCGCGCCCGCTACCCCCACCTCATACAGGAAGAGCAGCGGGATCGTCATCATGAACATCGACAGCACATCCGTCCCGGGGGAGAGCACGGCGCCCGCGATGAACGCGAGCACGATTTCGTAGCGCCGGAACTTATGGAGCATCGCCGGGGTGATGATACCCAAGGCGACCAGCAGAATAATGATGAGCGGCAGCTCGAATGACAGACCCATGGCCAGCACCACCTGCATCACGAACGAGAAATACTCGTTGAACGTGATCATGGTAGCGAACTGGCCCTTCTGAAAGCTCAACAGGACATCGATCGCGCGGGGAACCAAGAAAATGAACGAGAGGACGCCGCCCAGCAGAAACAGAAGGAGCCCCGCGAAAAGAGCCGGCACCAGCGCCTTCTTCTCCTTGGCGTAGAGAGCGGGAGAGAGAAATTCCCAGACCTGCCATAGAATGATCGGGCTGGCCAGTACGAGGCCGACGATCATTCCCATCTTGAGCTCGATCATGATTGGCTCGGTGACCCCCAGAACAGTGAGTTGACCATTCGGGAGGTACTTCGCGATCGGCTGCTTGAGGACGGTGAGCAACGCGTAGCGGTCGACGATGAAAATGCCAAGGACCATCCCGCCAATCACCGCGCCGAGCGACCGGAGAATCCGCACCCGGAGCTCCTCGAGGTGTTCGAGGAACGGCATCTCTCCCGTGGCCTTCTCGCTCATCTGATCGGCGATATCCTAGGGCTTGAGCTTCGCGAGATGATCCCGGGCGACATCGGCTTCATCGGAGCGCGGGTATTCTTTGAGGAGGCGTTGATACAGGACCCGCGCCCCAGCCGTGTCTTGGTGCTGCTCGGCGAGAAACCCCAATTTGAAGAGGGCGCCCGGCGCCCGGCTATGACTTGGGTACCGGGCCACCACCATCTCGAGATACTTCTTCGCGGAATCCGGAACCGATGTGGTATACGACTCTCCCACGAAATAGTACCCATCCGGGGCCCGCTCATCGGTCGGATACCACCGAAGGAATTCAAGGAATCCCGTCCGACCCGTGGCATAGCTTCCCTGACGGTACTGCGTCCGTGCGGTCTCATACATGACGGATGCGCCGGCCGGAGGTTTGGCCGCAGCGCCGGAGTCCGGGACCACCGGGGAAACCGGGGAAGCGGCCGCGATCGGACGAGCCGTGTCCGCGACTTGCTGGGCGCGGGTCTCCATATCCGCACGCAACTCGCTCAAGCGCTTGGTGCTCTGACCGGTCAATTCTTGAATCTGGAGGAGCTGCCGCTGAATCTCCGTCAAATCGACCCCCAACTCGCTCTTGAACTGCCGCACGGCAAGCCGGCTGGCGGCGAGGGAGTCAAGGATGCGCATTTGAACCGCCATGATGCGTCCCAACTCCGCGGCACGAATCGAGTCTTGACGAGCGGTTTCCACCCGGAGGACGACAACCTGGGTCTCGACCCGGCGCAACGCGCCATTCGTCGCACACGCTCCGACCAGTAGGAGCAATCCGAGGGAAAGGGGGCGTCGCATCAACTACATCCGCTTCCCGATAGCCTCTTGTCCTGCGACGATTTCGAATTCGTCGCGGCGGTTTTTCGCCCAGGCTTCTTCGGTTGATGCGGGATCCGCGGGATGCTCTTCGCCATACGATACGATATCGATCCGCGAGGCATCGATCCCCTTGCGCTGAAGATATTCCTTGGCGGCGAGCGCCCGCTGGTTGCCCAACACCAGGTTGTACTCATCCGATCCGCGCTCGTCCGCGTGACCGCTCACCCGGATGCGTAGGGACGGATACTTGGTGAGGAGCCCTGCCTTCGCATCCAAAATCACCTGATCGCTGGGCCGGATGTCGAACCGGTTGTATTCGAAGTGAATCGTTTCCCCCATCGTCGCCAGCGCCATCTTGCGCTCCGCCTCAGCGGCCGCGCTTGGATCGTTCGGGGTGGTGCGGTTGCCGGCACCCGACGTGGCGGTCGTCGGCGTCGTCCCCGTCCCAGAGTTGCCTGGGGAGGTCGACGGAGTCGTCACCGGAGCGGCCTGCTTGTGGCAACCCATCAGGGTCAGTCCCAGGGTCACGAGCGCCGGATACAGGGTTCTCACGCGCATGCTTTTGCTCCCCAAAGGAGTGATGGCTCAGCGAGGTGCGGACAACGCCCGCGACCACGCTGGAAGCCGGGCAACACCGGGCGCCGCCAATTGGCGCACCCGGGCAGTCTCCAGATCGATGATGTGCAACTGCGGGCGACCCGCCCGGTCTGAAACGTAAACGATATGCCGTCCATCGGGAGCCCAACTCGGATCTTCGTTGCGACCTGAGGAGGTGATCTGCTTGACCCGCCGCGCGCTCAATTGGTAGACGAACACCTGCGGGGACCGAGACACCTCGCGGTGGAACACGATCGCGGAACCATCCGGGGACCAATCAGGCGCATAGGCAGGACCGTCGGCGCCGAACCCACCGGGGACCAGGAGCTCTTGGTCCGTGCCGTCCGCCGCCATCGCATAAATCTGGGGTGACCCGGTCCGATCCGACGCAAAGGCCATCCGACGGGCATCGGGGGAATACACCGGCGAGAGATTGTGGGCGAAACGGCCACCGGCAATCCGCTCGACACAGCACAAATCCGCCACATTGACAGTGTAGATGCTGGTCGCTTGCTCGCCGATCCGGGCGAACGCCAAGGATTTCCCATCCGGGGAAAAGGCCGGGGTGATGTTCATCCCCGTCGAGGTGGTCGGGATGGTGACCCGAGTTCCGGTGCCGATCGTCTGAACCACGATGGAGGCCGCTCCCTCGCCAAACGCAACGAACGCGAACTTATCGCCGGTGGGCGACCAGGCGGGGGACAGGGCATGCTGGCCCGGCGGAGTGACCGCGGTCGGTCCATAGCCGTCGCTGTCGATCCGGTAAATCCGGCCGGAACCCCGCTCCTGGTACAACATCCTGGTCGCCGCGATGCCCGGAGCGCCGGTTGCCCATCGGACGACCTCATCGGCAACTGCATGGATTCCCAGCCGAGAGTCACCCAGCCCCGAGGGGTCGAGGCTCATTCCGCGTTCATTGCGGACTCGGCTGGTGACGAGATCGTGCAACCGAACCGTCACCATCGATCCGTTGGCTGAACGGACCAGTTCGAGCGCAAGCACGGCGTTGAGCTTACTCAGCAGGGCATAGTTGAGGCTCGGCGTCCCCGCCGCGCTCCCGCCGGTCACTGGGGCGGAGGACGCCCCCCCGTCGGGCAAGGGAATGACTTCGAACCGGTCGCTGTAGTCCAGATCACGGGCAATGATGGCGCGGACAGAATCGAGGCCCTGGGCGGGCAGAATGACGATGCCTGGCCGGACCCCAGGTTGGTACACGATGCCGACGCGGACCCGATCGAGGGTGGTCGAATCCTGGGCTCGGGCCGGCGCGCTTATCAAAAGCAGTCCCAGCCCCAACCAGCGCGCCCTCACCGTGACCTCGGCGTGAAGAAGAAGGTCACCGGAAGGACGTCGGCTCCGAATCCTCCCGGGAGCGCCCCAAATGCATGCGCGTTGGCGGCCGCCTCGATCGCCCCTTGGGCCCCGACATCGAAGGCATAGTTCCGGGAGGACTGGGTGAAACGAATATCCTTCACGGTTCCGTCTCGCATGATGAGAAAAGACACTTCTGCGCGGAGCGCATTGCTGCTCAATGGCCGGGTCCAACGACGGTACACCTGCTCCACGATGTTCTGCAGGTACTCCGGGAACGGAAACTTCAAGCCCGGGGTATCCACATTCGCGACACTCGTTCCGCTCCCCGGGGTCTCGCCGGGGAGCGGCTTGGCCGGATTGGCGGTGGGTGGCGCCGCCTCTCGATGGTCGTCCGGGAGCGCCTTCTTGGGCTTGGGCTTCGGCACCGGCACCGTTTTGGCCTTGAGGATCGGGTTGGCTGCGGGGGCCAGCATCTCCTCGGGTCGAGACAGGGCCTCGGTCGCGAGTCGCTTGGTTTCCGTCGGCGCGGGGGCCGCCACCAACTTCACCTCGTAGACCGTTCCGAGCGTCGGCGTGGCCGACTGTCTCACCGCAATGAGCAGGGTAGTCACGGCCAACCCATGGACCGCAACCGTCCCCACGACACCGGCCATCATACCGCGACGATCGGCTGTTGGCCCTTTCACCGCTTGTCTTCCTCCGCGGTCACGAGTCCGACATCCGTGATGCCCGCTTCGCGAATGATGGCGAGAACCCGCACTGCATCGCCGTATGGGGTTCGAGCATCCGCCTGGAGGTAGACGCCGTTGGGTTTCCGCGCGGCAACGATTCCGCGGAATGTGGCCCGAAAATCGTTGAACGATACTTCGGTGCGGTCGATAAACACCTTCCCCCGACGGTCGACCGTGACCACTAAGCCATCTTTGGCGGAGAGGGGTCGAGCAGCCGCTTTCGGCAACTGCACGTCCACGCCACCCTGCATCATGGGCGCGGTGATCATGAAAATAATGAGCAGCACGAACGCTACATCGACCAGTGACGTCACGTTGATGTCCGCCGTGACGACGAGCCGCCGACGGCTCGCGAGCCGGCCTCCCAATCCTCCGCCCAGCATTTAAAGGAGTCCCTCGCGCGCCATCCAACCCACCAGTTGGCATCCAAAGCCCTCGAGCTCGCCCTCGAGGGTCCCCACGCGATTGGCGAAATGGTTGTAGGCCATGACGGCTGGGATCGCGGTCGCCAATCCAGCCACCGTCGTCACCAACGCCTCGGCAACACCCGGCGCCACCGCGGCGATATTGCCCGAGCCGCCGCGGGAAATGCCCAAGAACGCGTCCATTACACCAAGCACCGTCCCCAACAATCCGAGCAACGGGCTGACGGCGCCGATGGTCGCTAACCAGGACACATAGTGGGCGGCGGCCTCGCGCTCCGCAGATACCTCCTTGCCCAGAACCATCTTGAGTGCTTCGAGCTGGGCGGACGATAAACTGTCGCGCGCTTCGGAGCGGTCTCGGAGCGCCCCGGGCCGGAGCTCAGAGAAGAAATTGACGCCTTCGCGGAAAACGCGTCCATACGGCGACGGCGGGAGCTTCATGACCGTGTGGTAGGCATCCTGAAGGCGATGAGTTCGGGCAATTTCGGCGAAGAACCGGGTCGCCTGTCGGCGAATTCGTCGCATCTGCCACGACTTGAGGCCAATGAGGAACCACGAGACCAGAGAGAACACCGCGGTGATGCCGAGCACGACTTTCGTCTCGAGACTCGAGTTGAGCACGAGCTCCAGCGAAGATGTGGGAATCGCCCCGTTGACCTGAAGCATGACCCTCCTCTGGCAAATCTTTGATCACGAAACTTGGCCCGTCGTCGATCCGATGACGAACTCGTGTGCCCAAAGCACACGACGGGCTCATCTTGGTCGGAAACATAATCGAGGCGGCCCCCATCCGACCGTCGAGTCGAATGGAGGCCGCCGAGAGCCGCGATGAAGCGCCTTTGAAGGCGCCACAATTCACGAAGGCAGTTTCGCTACTTGCCGCGCGATCGCTGTCTTAGGAAGGTCCGGCGACACGATGGTCAGGATCTTCGCGGTTGCCGTCCGCTCACCCACGTGGACGATTTGCACCGTCGCGATCAACTCTGCGTCCGTATCGGCCACACCCAGGCGAGCGTGGACATCGCGCCGAATCTCGAAAATATCCCCTTGGGATACCCCCTGCTTCCGGCCCGCGTCGAGGAACAGAATGAACTGGGGAAGGAACAATTCACGGGGTTCCCGCGACGTGATCACATGCGCAATGACGCCGTCCTTCACCGGCTCCGCACGGCGAGTGCCCCCCGGAGAAAACTTTTCCATGGGCAACACCACCTGGCCGGTCCGCATCGCTTCGAACATGCTCACAACCGTCCCTAGGAACTGGTTGTTGTTCTTCGCGATGATTTGGATGACTCCGGTGGGCACGACAATGTTCCCCCACGCCTCACGACCATCGACCAGGCGCGCGACCAACAGGCTATCCCCAATTCGGTACTCGGCACCGGCGGGAGGGGAAACGGCGACTTTGGAGGAAAGCTGCGAGGTGCTCACCAAAGACATCACATGAATTTGCGACGGTGTCACATCGCCAAGAAACTCCCCAAATGGCAATGACTGGCCCTCGGTGAGAAACCCAGACGAGTAGAACTCAGTGCGACGCAGCGGGCGGTAGACCTGCACCCGGTACGACCGGAGGGCTTCCCCGGCATCCATGGATCTGCGCCGCGGAAAGAGGGGCGTGGTATCCACCGCTTGCTCTTCTTCTGGAGTATCGACGTGGACCAAGCCCGCGGGTGGCGCATTAGCCTCCGCCTTCGGCCTGGCCTTGACCTCCGCCGGTGCTTTCGCTTCAACTTGC
>JANYKV010000098.1 GCA_025358055.1 Gemmatimonadota bacterium | reverse complement strand
TGCGCAAGGGAAAGTGTGGCGGGTAATGAGGAGTGCAAAGTAGGACAAGAAGAGAGGACGAGAATACGCAGGAGTAATTGCGCAGGACACGGAGGGTGATGGTGGGCGACGAAACGCGTCGCGCAGAATTGGACTCACGATATGGAGGCACCATGGGTTCCCGAAGGACGCTCGCGCTGGTGGCAGGCTTGGGTGGGTTGTTGGCGACGCGGGTGGTCGCCCAACAGAACGCCACGCCGATCGCCGTTGGCGCAGAGGCCCCGGATTTCTCCCTCATCGCGGCCACCAAGGACGGCGTGGGGAAGACGGTGCGCCTCAAGGATTTTAAGGATAAGACAGTGGTGATCGCCTTCTTCTATAAGGCGCGGACCAAGGGCTGAACCATCCAAATGGACGCGTACCGTGATCAGTACGCGAAGGTGTTCCACGGCGGAAAAGACGTCGTTGTGCTCGCCGTCAGTATCGACCCTGCAGATACGCTGGCCGCGTGGGCGAAAGATAAGGGCTATCCAGTCACTTTCCTGAGCGATCCTGGCGCGGTGATGGGCACGAAGTACGGTGCGACGATCACCCTCAAGGACGGAATCGTTCTCGACAATCGGACGCTCTTCATCGTGAACAAGAAGGGCAAAATTGCCAAGGTCATGGCGCCATTCCGCGAAATCGATCCGACCGCATACACGGAGCTTGGTGAAGCGTTAGACAAGGTGACGGCTGAAAAATAGCTTGGTGAGTGTTGGTTAAACGCCCAAAGGCGACGCCGATAGTCGGCTCCGCCTTTGGGGCGTGAGGGCTTACGGGATTCCGTATAGTTTCGCCGCGTTGTCGCGCAGCGCCATCCGAGCGATTTCCTGGGCTCGGTCGCGATCGATCTCACCATCGCGCATCATGCCCGTCAGCGCAATCGCCAGCGCCTTGCGCCCCACCGTCGCACCCATCCAACCCCATTCTTCCCAGCCCACTTCCTCGCTGTCCTTATAGGCGTCGGAGCCGAAGAGCACACGTTCGGGGTAGGTGCTGAGCCACTCCCGAAGCACCTCGGCGAGCATGTGCGCGGTGAGAAGGTTGCCCAGGAACGAAAAGTCCGCGTATACGTTGGGCTTGCCGAATAGCGAGATGGTGTTGCGGGGGTGGGGCCAGCCACCATGCACGATCACGAACTTCGCTTGGCGGAGCGCGGGGTCGTTGAACGCGGACTCGAGAAGTATCGGGTTGCTCCCGGCGGCCTCAAAGTACCCGCCGGCCCCATCGGCCGAGTGGACATGGACCGCGAGGCCGATCCGGCCCGCTTCCCTGGCCACGTAACGAAACAGGAAGTCTTGGAGCGGTTTGTACACGGCCATCGTTGGGCCCCGCCCCCCGATGTTCCGCTCGTAGACCGCACGGGCCTGGGCCAACGATGCCGGGTCGAACGACAAGGGCCGCAGGTACGCCGCCTCGAATTTGATTGCCACCGCGCCTTCCCGTTGCATCCGTTCCAGGGTGGGGGTGACCACCGTCGACAGATAGGCGGCGAATGTGTTCGGCAGCGTGGATAGACCCAAGGCTCTGAGGTAGCGGCGCAGATGCCGCGTCTCTCTCGGGTAAAGGTCCGCCCGGTCGGGAGTGGTCTGCAGCGCCTTGGTCGCGAGGGGCAGGATCAACGCGTCCACGAAGGACACCCACCGGAAGCGCGGGGCGGTGATGCCGGGACCGAGCGCCATGCGATTCGCCAGCTGCACGTCGATCCCCAGCTTGTCCAGGATCCAGGCCGGGTACCGCTCGCCCTGGTCCGCCCGCGCCCGCGCCTTGAGTCGGCGTAGCTCCGCGAGATGCGGTTCGGTACGATCGGTGTAGGGATAGCCGAAAAGCTCGCGCCATGCCGTCAAGAGTTCGGGATTGTCCGCGCGGAGCCGGATTGGAAAATCGAAGGCGGGGATGCCATCGAGCGGCAACGCATCATAGTCGGAGTCTAGCGGGGCCATCGAGACCGGATGCGCATGGTTGTCGATCGCCCGGATGCTCTGAATGTACGCGTACAGGCTCGAATCGATCGGAGTCTGCGCCACGGTGGCTCGCTGGAATATCAGAGGGACAAGGAGGCCAAGGGCCGCGACACGTCTCGACATGGATTCTCCCTAGGATTGGCTTCGTAGCGGTGAGGCAGTTCCTTCGAGACATCCGTTAGCCCAGGACGGCGGGTCTTCGTTTCCCGACGCCCGTCGCCTGCTCGAAGGCATGACCGAGTTGGAGCACACCCCAGTCATCATGATGCCGTCCTACGATCTGGAGGCCGACCGGCAAACCTTCCGGAGAGAACGCGCAGGGTACTGAGAGCGCTGGATTTCCCACGGCTGAGATGTAGTAGCACGACTTCATCCAGTCGATGTAGGTGTCCATCCGGATGGTATTGATTTCGGTAGGATACGGGGTCCGAACGTCGAACGGCAAGACCTGGGCGACCGGCAGTACGAAAAACTCGTACCGCTCCATGAATCGGCGGACGCGGTGATATAGCTCGGTTCTCAGCACTTCGATCCGCCCGAGTTCGGGGCCGGTGAGTTGTTGACCCTGCGTAAGGTTCCAGACGATGGTGTCCTTGAGTTGGCCGGGGTGCGTCTGAAGGAGCGAGCCCAGTTTGAGCTCAAAACTCCAGGCGCGCCACGCCTTGAAGACTTCGTCTGCGTGAGAAAAATCGGGGGTCGCATCGGTGACGATGCAGCCGAGGGACTCCAGGGCATGACGCTGGGAATCCAACGCCGCGCTGACCTCCGGCTCCACCGGAAAGCCAAGATCGTGGGCCCATGCGACGTGTACGCCGCGAAAGCTCCGTTCCAAGGGTCCGGCGAACTTGGCGCCCGATTCCTCGATCGAGATCGGCGAACGAGAGTCCGGGCCGGCCAGCACGCTCAACAGGAAGGCCACATCGGCGACCGACCGCGCCATCGGACCATCGACGGCGAGTGGGAGCCACGCCGCGGGTGACGGATAGCTCGGCACGCGGCCGGGGGAAGGCCGGAAGCCGACCACGTTGCAGAAACTTGACGGATTGCGGAGCGATCCGCCCATGTCGCTGCCATCCGCTATCGGGACCATGCCGCAAGCGAGGGCCACCGCCGCCCCGCCACTGCTCCCACCGCAAGTGCGGGAGAGATCGTAGGGGTTGTGCGTCGCGCCAAACACACGGTTGAACGTCTGGGAGCCGGCCCCGAATTCCGGGGTGTTGGTCTTGCCGATCGTGATGGCCCCGGCCCGCTTGAGTCGTTCGATCACGAGAGTGTCGGCGCCGGGGACGTGGTCCTTGAAGATGGGAGAGCCGTAGGTCGTGCGGATGCCCTGGGTATCCTGGAGGTCCTTGTGTGCCACTGGGAGGCCGTGCAGCGGGCCCACCGGTCCTCCCCGAGCCAGGCGGTCGTCTGCTTGTTGCGCCGCCAGGCGGGCCTGTTCCGCCACCAAAGTGACGATCGCGTGGACCTTGGGGTTAATGCGCTCGATCTGATCGAGGTGGGCCGCCAACAATTCACGAGCGGAGAGGTCTTTGGTGCGGAGTCGCCGGGCCAGGTCGACGGCGGAGAGAAAACAGAGATCACTCTCGGTGGTGGCGTGGGTCATCTGCGTGAACCTTCACCGTTGGGTGTGCGGGCGTCGGGCCCGCGGATCTTTGCGTAGAGCAACTGGTCGAGCACCTCCCCCTCCTTCACCATCCTGTGCCGGAGACGGCCTTCCAAGACGTAGCCAGTTTTCTCGAGTACTCGCGCCGACGCCGTATTGTGGGCGAAGGGCTCCGCATAAATCCGCTGCAGCCCGAGGGTCTCGAATCCGTAGTCCGTGAGTGCGGCAACCGCTTGAGTCATGATGCCGCGTCCCCAGAACGGCCGCCCAAGCCAATATCCCAATTCAGCCGTAAATCGGTGGACATCGGTATTGAGGCGGAGCCCGATGCTGCCCACTGCTTGCCCGTCGAGGTCGATGGCGAACGCGGTCTGAGGTAGGGCCTGGCTCGCCAGGGTGAGATACTCCTCGGCGTTGGCCACCGTGTATGGGTGTGGGAAAGCGTCCCGAAGGTTGCGCCAGATATCTCGGTCGTTCGCGAGCTGGGCGACCGATTCGGCGTCCGCGAGTTGCCAGGGGCGTACCTTCGCCCATTTCCCTTGGAGTTTCACTCAATGCTCCTCGATCATCGTGCGCTCCGCTTAGCGACCGGCTGTCCGGCGCAAGACCCGCTCTACCTCGCTCAGCGAGGCGTCGATCTCGATCGGCCGGTTGGCCAGCGGGGGCGGGGGTTCCCGCTCTTGATGGTAGTGGACCAACACACCGGGGTCTTTCAGGATGTGCCCGGTGAGAATCGCGACCACCCGGTCGGTCCGGGCGATGGTGCCTTTCGCATGTAGCTGACGGATGCCCGCCAATGTGGCCGCGCTCGCGGGCTCGCAGCCCACACCGGCCGCGTCGATTCGGGCTTTGGCTTCCAAAATCTCCTCGTCCGTGACGCTGGTCACGACGCCCCGAGTTTCCTGGATGGTGCGCACCGCCCGGTCGAACGATGCGGGATCGCCAATCTTGATCGCGGTGGCAATCGTGGTCGCCTTCACCCGCGGCCGGGTGGTGAAGCCGGACTCGAAACTCTGCGCGAACGGGGCCGCGCCGGCGGCCTGAATCGCCGCGACCCGAGGCACCCGATCGATGAGGCCATACTCGTGTGCCTCCCGGAGCGCTTTCCCGAACGCGGCCGTGTTGCCGAGATTGCCGGCGGGCACCACGATCCATTCCGGAGGTGACCAACTCAATTGCTGCAGCAGCTCGAAGATGATCGTCTTCTGGCCTTCAATCCGAAAGGGATTGACCGAATTGAGCAAATAGACGCCGAGTTTGGCGCTGGCCTCTTCAACCAACCGTAGGCAATCGTCGAAATCTCCGCGCACGAGGAGAGTCTGGGCGCCGTAGGCCATGGTCTGCGTCATCTTTCCCAAGGCTACTTGGCCGGCCGGAATCAGCACTAACGCGGGAATACCGGCGTGGGCGGCGTATGAGGCGAGCGACGCCGACGTATTGCCCGTCGAGGCACAGGCCACAGCCGACGCCGCAATGCGCTTCGCTTGGCTGACGCCGACCGTCATACCCCGGTCCTTGAACGATCCGGTTGGGTTGTGGCCTTCGTGCTTGA
>JANYKV010000106.1 GCA_025358055.1 Gemmatimonadota bacterium | reverse complement strand
GTCAATCGCCCGGGGCTTCCGATTACCCCGGCCCGAAAGGACGCATTTCGAAGCCCTCTGGGCACCCTGACGTTCCGGCGCACGAATCAACGCCTCGCGGGGTTTCGCTTCGACGGCGCCCGGATGCATAACCTCTACTTTGGCCGGATTGGCGGGTAGTTCCGGTTGACGGACACCCCCATTTCAGGCTATTTTTGCGGGCTATCGCCATGGCGGAAATCTCGCTTTCTCGCAGTCCGATGCTGCTCCTCAGCGGCTCGGCGAACCGAAGTCTCGCTGAGGAGTTGGCCAGCCACCTCGGGCAACCGGTTTGCAAGGTTACCGTGCGGCGTTTCGCCGACGGCGAAATCTTCGTCAAAATCGACGAGAATGTGCGGGGGCGGGATGTGTACATTGTCCAGCCCACCAACCCGCCGGCTGAAAACCTGATTGAGCTATTGCTCCTGATGGATGCGGCAAAGCGAGCCAGTGCCGCGCGCATCACGGCGGTCATCCCGTATTTCGGGTATGCCCGGCAGGACCGAAAGGACCAGCCGCGGGTTGCGATCAGCGCGAAATTGATGGCGAACATGGTGTCGATGGCCGGTGCGGACCGGGTATTGGCCATCGATTTCCACCAGCATCAGCTCCAAGGGTTCTTCGACCTTCCGGTCGACCACCTCTACGCCGCGCCGGTGTTTGTGAACCACTACCGGCAAAAGGAACTCAAGGACCTCGTCATCGTCGCGCCCGATGTCGGATCGGCCAAGATGGCGCGCGGATTTGCCAAGCGGCTCAATGGCTCGCTCGCGATCATCGACAAACGGCGGACGTCGCCGAACGTGGCGGAAGTCCTGAACGTAGTGGGCGAGGTGGAGGGCCGGGATTGCATCATTCCGGATGACATGATCGACACGGGTGGCACGATGGCCGAAGCGGCCCATGCGCTCAAGCGCCTGGGTGCCGGAGACATCTACATCTGTGCCACGCACCCGTTGTTGTCCGGACCGGCCGTCCAGCGCCTTCAGGACGCCCCGGTGAAGGAAGTGGCGGTGACGAACACAATCGCTTTGCCGCCCGAGCGGCGGTTCGAGAAGCTCACGGTGCTTTCCATCGCCGGCCTCATGGCCAAAGCAATCGGATACACCCACAGCGACCAATCGGTGAGCTCGTTGTTTGACTGAAGCCGTAAGGAATGACGAATGACAACCACAGCAAGCTTGAACGCGGCGGCACGCACCGACACCGGCAAGGGTACCGCGCGCTCGTTGCGCCGGGCCGGCAAAGTGCCCGCCGTCATCTATGGGCACGGACGCTCCCCCGAGCCGCTCAGTGTCGATACCGGCACCCTGACCAGACTGCTGGCCACGATCTCAGCCGCCACGACCGTCGTCGACGTCGCCGTCGACGATCGGGCCCCCGTGAAGGCGCTGATTCGCGAGATCCAACGCGATCCGCTGCGCTCTTCCACGATCCTTCACATCGACCTGTTCGAGATCAAGGCGGATGAGGTTGTGACGGTCGAGGTCCCGCTCCACTTCGTCGGAACGCCGGACGGGGTGCGGAACTTCGGCGGCATCCTGGACCAGGCTATGCACTCGATCCGGATCGAGGTGCTTCCCGGCGACATCCCGCCCCACGTGGATGTCGACGTCACCGCCCTCAACATCGGCCAGTCACTGCACGTGAGCGCGGTCAGCATCGCCAAGGCGAAGATCCTCGAGGATCCCGCCCGCACGATCTGCTCCGTGGTCGCCCCGCGAGCCGAAGAGGTGGTGGCGCCCGCCGCGGAGGCGGTGGCCGTGGCCGAACCGGAACTCATCCGGAAGCTGAAGCCGGACGAGGACGGGGACGAGACCGAGACCAAGACCAAGGGCTAACGCTGCGGATCATTCTGGGGCTGGGCAACCCGGGTCCCGAGTATGCGGCGACCCGCCACAACGCGGGGTTTGCTCTGGCCGACCACCTGGCCCGCCGCTGGGGGTTCGGCCCGTTCAAACTCGAAGCCCCGTCCAGGATCACTCGGGGTACGCGGCAGGGCCAGGACGTCACCCTGCTCAAGCCCCTGACGTATATGAATCGAAGCGGTGCCGCGCTGGCACCGCTTAGAACATCCGTCGCCTTCGATCCCGCGACCGATCTCTTGGTCCTGGTCGACGATGTCGCCCTGCCGGTTGGACGTTTCCGCCTCCGCGGAGCTGGGTCGCCGGGCGGCCACAATGGCCTCAAGAGCATCGAGGCGGAGTTACGCCGGCAAGATTACGCCCGGCTGCGGGTCGGAGCCGGACCGGTCCCCGCCGGAGTCGCCGACCTCGCCGACTTCGTCCTGGATCAGTGGAGCCCGGCCGAGTACGAGGTGGTCCTCGCCATGATGGAGCCGATGGCGGAGGCCGTCGAATGCTGGCTTGAGTCCGGCATTGAACCGGCCATGGCCCGGTTCAACCGACGGGGGACCAGCGACCCGTTGACGAATGGGGAGTAACGCCGGTTGAGGCCAAGCAGACGTTCGAGATTTTTCGTAACACCTTCACTACCGCTCAGGACGTTCTCGTGATCCAACTGACTTACTACGCACCATATGTCGGAGGGTTCGGTCTCCTTGCCGCCCTCGTCCTGTATCTCTTCTTGGTGCGACAGCCGGACGGCAACGATCGGATGCGCGAAATCGCGGGTCTGATCGAACAGGGCGCGATGACGTTTCTAAAAAGAGAGTACTTCGTTCTCCTGCCGGTGCTGCTGGCGGTTGCGGTTCTTCTGAGTGTCACCGTGGGCCGCAACATTGCGTTCTCCTTCATCTTCGGCGGCCTGTGCTCCATCGGCGCCGGCTTCATCGGCATGAAGGCCGCCACAAAGTCGAACGTGCGAACCTCGGAGGCCGCCCGGCGGGGTAACCCGGCCGGGGCCCTGCGAATCGCGTTTGGCGGTGGTTCTGTCATGGGACTGGCCGTCGCCTCCCTCGGCCTGCTCGGGCTCGGAATCGTGGTCAACTTGTTGCTCGACCTGAACGCCGCAACGTCGATCTCGGCCGAACGGTTCAAGGAGTTCAGCGAAATCATGAGCGGTTTTGCGATGGGAGCCTCCTCCATCGCCCTGTTCGCCCGGGTCGGTGGCGGCATCTTCACCAAGGCGGCCGATGTCGGCGCCGATTTGGTGGGGAAAGTGGAGGCCGGCATTCCCGAGGACGATCCCCGCAATCCGGCGACTATCGCGGACAACGTCGGTGACAATGTCGGCGACGTGGCCGGCATGGGGGCTGACATTTACGAGAGCTACGTGGATGCGGTCGTTGCCGCGGTCGCGATCGCCGCCACGAGCCCCATGATTCCACTCGCGTTCCGCGCGAATGCCATCGCCCTCCCCATCAGCATGATTATCATCGGGCTCGGAGCCTCGATGATCGGGATGACCGCGATGAAATGGCTCTCCAACGGATCGGCCGCGGCCGCGCTCCGGATTGCGCCGATCATCGCGGCGGTGCTCTTTGTTGGCGTCTCCTATTTCCTGGTCACCGCGCTGCCGATTGGCATGCCGGGCCACTCCGCGATGGGGCCTTTTTACGCCGTCATCGCCGGGACCGTCGCCGGCATTCTGATTGGCCTCATCACGGAGTACTACACCTCCGCTGGCCCGGTCCGTGACATCGCTCACGCGTCCCTTACCGGCCCCGCGACCAATATCATCGCGGGCCTCGCCGTCGGAATGAAATCCGTGGCCCTGCCGCTGCTCGTGATCTGCTTGACCATCTATGTCTCCTTCCAAGCCGTCGGTCTCTACGGAATCGCCATCGCCGCCGTCAGCATGCTCGGCACCGTCGGCGTCACGATGACCGTGGATGCATACGGGCCGATCGCGGACAACGCCGGCGGCATCTCGGAAATGAGCCATCTCGGACCCGAGGTTCGGAGTGTCACGGACACTCTCGATTCGCTCGGCAACACCACGGCGGCGATCGGCAAAGGGTTTGCCATCGGATCCGCGGTTCTCACCGCTCTCGCCCTCTTTTCCGCGTATAGCACGGCGGTCAGCAAGCCGGGCGAGACCCTCGTCCTCGACCTCGTCGATCCCCAGGTGGTGATCGGCCTTTTCATCGGCGGCACCCTGCCCTTTTTGATCGGCTCGATGACGATGACGGCCGTCGGGCGTGCGGCGGGTGCGGTTGTTGAAGAGGTACGCCGGCAATTCCGCGAAATCGCTGGCATCATGGAAGGCACTGGAAAGCCGGACAGCGCTCGCTGCGTGGATATCGCCACCCGCGCGGCGCTCCACGAGATGGTGCTTCCCGGCCTCACCGCGGTCCTCGTTCCCGTCATTGTCGGCTCCACCCTGGGAGTGCACGCACTCGGCGGCCTGCTGGGTGGAGTCACCGTCACCGGGGCCATGATGGGACTCTTCATGGCGAACGCCGGCGGGGCGTGGGACAACGCCAAGAAATACATCGAAGCCGGCCACCACGGCGGCAAGCGTTCCGACGCGCATAAAGCCGCGGTGGTTGGTGATACGGTGGGCGACCCCTTCAAGGACACTTCGGGGCCGGGGATCAACATCCTCATCAAGGTCATCTGCGTAGTGTCGCTCGTCTTCGCCCCATGGTTTGCCTCCTTGGGACGCTGAGCTCGACGCCGGTATACTCATGCTACGACTCGGTATTGTCGGCCTTCCGAACGTCGGTAAGTCGACGCTGTTCAACGCGCTCACGTCCGCGGGCGCTCTGGTCGCGAACTATCCGTTTGCGACGATCGAGCCGAATACCGGCGTCGTACAAGTCCCGGACCCGCGGCTCGATGCGATCGCCGCAATCGTCAATCCACGACAGATCGTTCCCGCGGTCGTTGAGTTCCTTGACATTGCCGGCCTGGTCAAAGGAGCTAGTCAAGGCGAAGGACTTGGCAATCAATTCCTCGCCAACATTCGGGAGGTGGACGCGATCGTCCACGTCGTTCGATGCTTCGAGGACGACGACATTCAACACGTCATGGGCGCAGTCGATCCGGTCCGCGATCGCGAGGTCATCAATATCGAGCTGGCCCTCGCGGACCTGTCCGCGGTGGAAAAGCGGCTCGACAAAACCGCGCGGGTCGCGAAATCGGGCGACGCCCAAGCCAAGGTCGAGGCCCGCCTCTTGGAAGGCGCAAAAGCCGCCTTGGCCGAGGGAAAGCCGGCGCGGACCGTCATTCCAACGACGGAAGAGCTGCCGACGTTTCGGGCCTTCAACCTCCTCACCGCCAAACCCGTGCTCTATGCGGCGAATGTCCGCGAGGACGAAGTGACCGCCGGCAATCGGTTCGTCACGGCGCTGGAAGGCACCATCCAGACCTCGGGGGAGCCGGCGGAAATCGTGATCTTCTCGGCGAAGGTAGAGATGGAGCTGGCCGAGCTGCCGCCCGAAGATCGCCAAGAGTTCCTCGTCTCCCTCGGCCTCGAGGAATCGGGCCTCGATCGCCTGGCCCGGGCGGCCTACCATTTACTCGGGCTGCAGAGTTATTTCACGGCGGGCGAAAAAGAGGTCCGCGCGTGGACGATTCATCGCGGTGACAAAGCCCCGGCCGCCGCCGGGGTCATTCACTCGGACTTCGAAAAGGGGTTCATCCGCGCGGAAACCGTCGCCTACGAAGATTTCGTGCGAGTCGGCGGATGGAAGAGCGCCCGCGATCAGGGGCTCTCGCGCGCGGAAGGCAAAGAATACGTGGTTCAGGACGGCGATGTGATGCTGTTTCGATTCAACAACTAGCGTTGGTTCACCCGACCTCCCACGAACGACAAACCTCTACGATGTGCCTGTGAGTTTGGCGCGCCACCCAGGAATTAGGGCTGGACAATCGGAGAGCAGGATGGCCTCGCTCGGATTTTCCCGGCGGGCTTGCATGACCTCCGCTGCCCGGACGATCGTCCACTGCGGGTAGGGCCGGTCGAGTATGTCGATCGACACTCCATTCTCGAGCCACCCTTCCTTCTGGACGCGCAGGTACCATCCCGACCGATGGTTCAGGTTGATGACGTCGACTAAGTCGCGCATCCCGTGACGGCGGGAGAGGTTGATGCAAGGGTTCCGAGGGGCGCTGACCTCCACTAGCACCTCACCGATCCCAAATACGTCCCCCACGCACACAGTCCCTTCAGTGAGCCTCGTGACCGTAAGGTTCTCCCCAAAGGCTCCCCCGGCGAGCTCCGGTCGGCGCCATTCAGTGCGCCACTTGGGATAATGCTCCGCGGAATACATCAGTAGGGCCCGATCGGGGCCGCCGTGATTCTTCGTCGAGGCCACCCGATCTCCACTCAGCCCCAACGCACCCACCCAAATACGGTCCGTCACCAATTCCTTGCGGATGGCGCTGGTCCATCGCCGCTCAAAGGGATCTTCGGCGCCTTCGCGCCCATAGCTTCGCGGTTGTCCAATTTGAATCGAGTCTATGCGCATCGCTGAAATAAACTCCGTCGGGCCCGTGGCCCCAAGGTCCGGCTGGGGCCAGGACCAGCGTGGGGCTGGTTCCGGGTTGGTCCCGAGGTTATCTTGCTGGGCTTCGCAAAATCGTCCTCCCCGGGCCCACACCAGCCCCGGGGCGCTCCAGACCAAAGGAAGGTGACATGACCCGTCCGTACGAGGTGGTCTATATCTTCGACAGTGCTCTCGAAGAGGCCGCCATCAATGAAAAACTGACCAACTTCCATAAGCTCACCCAGGTGACCGAAGATGCGGCGCCGACCCTCAATCATTGGGGCAAGCGTTCGCTCGCGTACCCGATCAAGAAGCGCGAGACCGGCTACTACGTCATCGCAAACTTCGAAGCAGACCCCAAGTCTCTGCCGGAATTCGAGCGCGCCATCCGGCTCGATGACGGCGTGCTGCGCTACCTGGTGGTGCTGAATGATGAACCGCCGACGCCGGCGAACATGACGGCGGGCAAGAGCGAATTTGAGGAGGACGAATAATGCGCGCGAAAAAAGGTGACCCGATGGCGGAACTCCGCATCCGGGTCGTGGACTACAAGGACGACCGGCTTCTTTCTCGTTTTCTTTCGGAGCGGGGGAAAATTCTTCCTCGCCGACTGTCCGGGGTTTCAGCCCGTCACCAACGCCAGCTCAGCGTCGCGATCAAGCGCGCCCGCTACCTCGCGTTGATCCCGTACATCAAAGGGTACTCCGGCTGACCACCGAACCAGCGGCGCCACCGATTCGGCGCCGCGCCGTTTGGGGCCTCGCCGTGGTGATTGCCGGCTACCTGCTCCTGGCTCCCCCCGTGTTCGTGCTAGGCCCTCTTGGCGTGACGCTGCTGGCAACCCGACCACAGTCCGCGCGGGAGTGGGTGTGGCTGCTCTTCACCATCGCGGGAATCAGCCTCGCCGTCGCGTCTCGGGGCGACCTCCCCAGCCAGATCGTACTCAGCGGGGCGGTTTTCGGGTCAGGTGCGTACCTCATCGCTACCCTGGTGCGACCCGCGCCTCTGTTCCAACGGGCCAGCGTGGCGGTCGCCGTGGCCGTGGTGGCCACCGTTGCTTGGTGCTATTCGCTGGGAATCGGGTTCGCGACGTTGCAGAACCAGGTGGCGGCCGATCTTCGCGCAGCCGCGACGGAAATGATGAAGGTGACCTTCACCGACCCGGCCGCGACATCGGAGTATCGCGAGATGATCAAGGGGCTAGTCAATTGGGCCCCGCAGATCGGTGCGTT
Organism: Gemmatimonadota bacterium; assembly: GCA_025358055.1. Classification (GTDB taxonomy): domain Bacteria; phylum Gemmatimonadota; class Gemmatimonadetes; order Gemmatimonadales; family GWC2-71-9; genus JANYKV01. Next base: position 2,379 of record JANYKV010000106.1, on the reverse strand, counting down.
GTACCCGGGTCATCTGGTGCTGTTGGGGTTAGCCGGTTTGGGTCTGTCGGGGCTGCTCTATCACCATATCGCGAGCCGCCCCATCGCACCACCGCCGGGTCGATTCCGCGACTTTCGCTTCAACGACCACCTCATTTGGGGTGCTATCTTTACGTTGGCGTTGCTGGTGGTACCCCTACCGCCGGGCATGCACCTGATCGCGCGCAACGGCCTCCTCGTGTGGGGCGGCCTCTATGCGATCAGAGGGGTTGCGGTGACGAGTTCGTATCTCGCGGTGATGACCGTTCCGATCCAGGTCCTGCTCACCCTGATCGCGCTCTTCATGCAACCGTTCACCACCGGTGGGCTGCTCGCGCTCGGCCTAGCGGACACTTGGCTCGATGTGAGGCGGCGCATGCCGCCCCCGATTCCTGGAGGAGCAAAATCATGATCGAAGTCATTCTACGCGAAGATGTAAAAACGTTGGGCAAGGCGGGCACCTTGGTCAAGGTCAAGCCCGGCTACGCCCGGAATTTCTTGCTCCCCCATGGGTTGGCCTACGAAGCCACCGAGGGAAACAAGAAACGCATCGCGGCGCAATCCAAGGCCCGGACCACTCGGCACGAGGCGGAACGCTCCGAAGCCCAAGGCATCGCGACGAGGATCGCCGCGCTTTCGATCACCCTGAAAGCGAAAGCCGGGGAGGGCGATCGATTGTTCGGCTCGATCACCTCGCAGGACATCGCTCAGGCCATGGCCGCGGCCGGACAGCCCATCGATAAACGGAAGATCGACCTCGAACACCCGATCAAGTCCATCGGAGACCACGTGATCCCGATCAGGCTCCATGGGGATGTCCACGCGGAGCTGCGAGTCCACGTGGTTGCCGAGTAGTCCCTCGCAGGCAATCCCCCCTGCGTTCCTCGACCCGGCGGGCGGGGGCCCCGGCTGGCCCGTTCAAGGGCGGCCACAACCGAATGGGGCGCTGCCGGGCGCCATCAGATCAATCGAGCCAAGGTATTACCCCTCGCCGATGCGCTTCACGCGCTCGGCGATGCGCCTTTAGGGGGGACCGCTCGGGCCGGGGGAACGGCTGACCTCAATCGGGTACACCTGGTGGACTCCCGAACGGTCACTTTAGGCTTGGAATACTGGCTGCCGGGGACGCCGAACTCGCCAGGTCCGGGTAGGGCGCCGGTTCGATCGTACATCAACTGTTGCGGGTTCGGGACCAATCGGGGATCTTTCGGACCCCGGATTCGCATACCAACCGGTTCCGGTGGGGCGTGGCCCCCCGGGGCAAAGTGTGGCTGGCTGATAGGTTAGACGTCAATCCGATGCCAGGTCTGGATCGTAATACACGAGTGGTCCCGTGAACCGAATTCCAGGACGCGAGAGCGTGAATAAGCGTATGCTTCTGCATATCGACAGGCGGTCAGCGCCCCGCCCAACCCCTCTTCGGTTCGGCGTGGTTCATGCAGAAGCGCCCAAAGTCGCCGAGCGAGTGCACGTCGTGTTCATGGGGGCCTACCAGCCTCGAGATTGTAAGGATGGCACGCCAACCCAACTCGACGCCGAGACGGGATGACTATCAAGCAGAAGGCATTGCCGGACCAAATTCTATTGGCCATCGAAGCCGCGGAAGATCTGAAGGCGGACCGGTTGATCGTCTTGGACTTACGAGGGCTCACCGACGCGACGGACTATTTCGTGATCGCCTCGGGAACCTCCGACGCCCACGTCCGCGGCATCGCGGAGTCAATGGTTCGGAAACTGGGTGGGCGCGGCATTCATGCCCACCATGTTGAAGGGCTGCCGAGCGGCCGGTGGGTCCTACTGGATTTTGTCGATTTCGTGGTTCATCTGTTTCACCCGGAGACTCGGTCGTTTTACCAACTCGAACGTCTTTGGGCCGATGCGCCGGCTCTCGTGAGTGGGCCATGACTGAAAGGATGCGCGATATGTTCCGAGCCTTCCGGACGAGTTTCCTCTTGCTCGCGGTACTGCCGACCTTGCTCCGAGCGCAGTATTTCGGGCGGAACAAAGTTCAGTATCGCCAGTTCGAATTCAAGATCGTCCAAACCGAACACTTCGATGTCCACTACTACGAGGACGAGCGGGTGGCGGCGCTGGACATTGCCCGATTGGCGGAACGGTCGTATGCCCGGCTTTCCCGGGTCCTCAATCATCAGTTTGCCGAGCGCAAGCCGATCATCATCTATGGATCCCACTCCGAGTTTCAGCAAACGAACATCACCGGAGTAAGCGAGGGAGAGCAAGGCGTTACCGATTACCTCCGGCACCGCAACGTCTTTACGCTCCTGGGCTCCTACGCCGACAACGAACATGTGCTGCAGCACGAGATGGTACACCAGTTCCAGTTCGATATTTGGTCGCGCG
>JANYKV010000066.1 GCA_025358055.1 Gemmatimonadota bacterium | reverse complement strand
TCAATACGCCGGTATCCGCGAGCGAGCGCAAGGTTTGTTGGTAGAGCCCGTGAACCTGGCCTCCCCCGGCCAGGTCCCAGGTCACGTTGGCACTGCCCACTTCACCTAGAATCCCCGACCAGAGGGTGTCGTCCAAATCCGAGATGAGGCCCTTTTTGGATGGGACCGGAAACAGACTGCCCGCGAGAAGGTCAGCGAGCACCGAGGCGTGAGACAGTCGGTACGGAAATCCAAAGGAGAGTTCGGCCTTGATATCGAAGCGGTCCGCCAACGGGGAGCGTTCGTCCAACGATTGTGGGCTCAGCACGCGAACGTTCGGCCGCACCGCACAGGCGCTCGCGAATCTGAGGGCCAGATCTCGAAGACCAAGCTCGAACTCACCCGCAAGGCCCTGCGGAGTAAACGCCACGGGGGGGAGCGGAAGAGTCGGCGGCGCGACCGACACCGGTGTGGTCAGAGCCAACCGATCGATCCCATCCCCCAGCCGCTGGAACTGGAGCGCGGCAGCCGTAAGAATGGTCGGCAAATCGCTTGGGCTCCAGCCCCCTAAACGACGAACGCTCAATCGTGGATCGAGGTCACTCCATTCGAGCACCACCGCGGCGGCCTCCGGTCCGGCGCTTGCGGCCCGGCCCAGGTTGCCGACGACATCATCGTATCGCCCGGTCGCGATAGTGACCGGTCGCGCCGGATGACGCAATGCGAGATGCGCTCCCAAAAAGGTCTTGAGGTGGAGCGGCTCAAAACCACTCACCAGATACACCGGGAGCGCGGCCCCGCCTGATGCGGCGGATCGCTTCAGAGTTTCGAGCGCTTCAAGAAGCTTCATATAGTGGCCCCGGCGATAGCGATCTGCCGGTATTCCTTGAGCGTCAACCCGACAAATGTATCCCGCGCAAATTGAAAAACGGTGGCCAAGTCCTGGTACAGCTTTTCGATCGCGGCATCGTTTCGAAACGTCGGGTTGCAGCCCGGCATCAGCTCGCTGGAATGGAGCATCATCTCCGCGTAGCCTCGACCTTGGCTCACCGCTTCTCGCAGCATCATGATCATCGCGTCGGCATTCCGGCCGTTGGGGCGCAGCCACCAAATCGGCGCCAGCCTTCGACCGATGCGCTGAGCCAGAGTGGACCGTCGAAGGCCAAGGAATCGGGCGACGGGAACGAGTGGCTTGCGGCGGTGCACGATGGTCATGGGCACTTCGAACAAAGGCGAAGATCCGGGCCGGCTGATGTCGTCGAGATCAACGAAATATGGGGTCGACGGAAAATGAGTGAAATCGGACCCGCCGGTTCCACCCGGCGTGCCACCGTGCTGGCGCCAGGATACGTTCGGGGTCACCGAGCAATCAACCAAGTACCCGCGATCAACCAGGAGTCGGGCATACCGTTCGTCGAAGGCCCATCGGCCCGCCCGGTGACTCACAATCGCGTCTTGAAACGTGGCCTCGAGCAGATCCGTGAGGCATGTGATCTTCTCTCGCATCACTTCCACCGGGTACTCGATGAGGTAGGGATGGCACCCCAGATCGTCATCGGTCAACGAATGGAGTGGCGGCGAACTCCACGGATGCAGGTGCATGCCGATTTCGGCAGTGCGCCGCTTCAAGGCCTCCCGGCCCAGCTGTTGAAACTCGCTGGATTGCGCCATCTCGTAGTTCGTCAGATAGGTTGGCTTCAATCCGTAGGATTCACAGAGCGACTGAAAGCGCGGCAAATAGGCCGCGTTGTGGGTGGTGATCACTCTGGGGTAGGACCACTCGTTGTCGCCTTCGGTATCGATGGTAATCAAGAAACCAGGCTTCATGACACCTCTGAAAGACGCATCGGCATAGCGTGAAAACTAGTGGTGCCGGCGCGGGCACGCCACGGCGAAACCTTGCGCCCGAGAGGACGAGGCTATTGTTTCGATTCCCCTCACGGGCATGACTCGGTGGTTACAGATCCCGGTGGGCATGCGTGTAGCCACAGCGTGACCGAGCAGTGCGAGCGGCCCAAGGGATCGCCCAGAGCAGAAAAACGGAGGCCACGGTTCGAATGACTACGCCAACGCCGGTACCCCGACCCACGGAGGGGCTACAGCCGATACGCCTGGCGCTGTGGATCGCACTCGTGACGGGCCTAGCCGAGGTGCTCGTTCGAATTTTCGAGAAGGTCGTATTACACCGGGTCATCCACACCGCCCCTTCGCTCTTTTGGCTCATTCCGATCGCAAACATCGCTTGGATCGGCATTCCAGGCGTGATCCTCGCTGTGATGGCGAGGGTATGGCCTTCCCGAACTACCCTGCGGGTTGTCGCGATGGTCCTCTCCTTTATTGCGTATGTCGCGTTGGTGCACCTCTATCCGAGCATCGGATTTAAAGCGACCATGATTCTCTCGCTGGGTCTCGCCGCGCGTACTTCGGTAACCATGGTGGCGCATGCGCGTCGTCTCACGCAACTCGTAAACCAGAGCCTGGTATGGCTGGGCCTTTTAGTCGTGGCGCTGTTTGGTGGGTCGGCGTGGGGGTCGTTTCGGGAGTCCTCGGATGCGGGTCGCGCTGCTCGGGCCGGCCGCAATGCCCCCAACATTGTCCTCCTGGTGCTAGATACGGTCCGGGGCATGAACTTGAGTCTATATGGTTACGCCAGGGAAACCTCCCCGGCCCTCGCTCATTGGGCCGAATCGGGGGCGCGCTTTGACGAGGCCATCGCGACCGCCCCGTGGACCCTGCCGTCCCACGCGGGAATGTTCACGGGCCGCTATGCCCACGAATTGGGAACCAGTTTCCTCAAGCCTTTGGATGGCACCTATCCGACGGTGGCGGAGCGGCTTTCAGCCCTTGGCTATGCCACCGGTGGGTTCGTGGCGAACCTGGATTACACGTCGTACGAAAAGGGGCTGAGCCGGGGGTTCCAGCACTACGAGGACTACGTTGTTTCCTGGGGAGCAATGGTCCAGTGCTCGTCCATTGGCCGCCTCCTCCTGGACCGCTCTTCGCTCCGAACCCTTTTCAAGTACTACGATAACCCCGATCGCCGCAACGCAGCCGAGGTCAACGAAGGTTTCTTTCGTTGGGCCGGGCAGATGCACGAGCAGCAGAGGCCGTTCTTCGCGTTCCTGAACTATTTCGATGCGCACTCCCCGTACATTCCCACCAAAGGCTACGAGCGGAAGTTCGGCGCCGCCACCGGCCGACAATACCATCCCCGTTGGCAGGATCACAAATTTAGCGACCTCACCGCCGACGAGATCGCGTGGAACCAGGCGCAGTACGACGGCATCCTCGCTTACATGGATGCTCAGGTCGAGGACCTCCTGAACCACCTGAAGGGGCTCGGGATCCTAGAGCAAAGCATCGTCATCATCACCGCAGACCACGGGGAGCAGTTTGGTGAGCACCAGCTGGTATCGCACGGGAACAGCCTGTATCTGCCACTGCTGCAGGTGCCCCTGGTGATTCGGTTTCCCAGCCGGGTGCCGGCCGGGGCCCGCATCACGAGCCCGATTAGCCTCCGCGACCTGCCCGCAACGATCTTCGATTTGGCTGGTCTCGAAGCCGGCCAAGGACTTCCCGGACGCTCTCTCGCGCGTTTTTGGGGCTTATCCGGCCTGCACCCCGCCGAACCCGTCCGGTCTTCCTACGCAGGTGCCGATGGCCCGTTCTCGGTCATATCAGCCGGGAAGCACTATATCCGTTGGTTCAAGGGGAAGGAGGAGCTTTACGATTTCGGAACGGACCCGAGTGAAGCAGAGAACATGGTAGCGACCCGGCCCTCGGCCGCTGAACTGACTGCATTTCGTAAGTCGTTGGACTCAATAGTGGGCCGGCCGGTGGCCCGACTGCTGCAGTAGCAACACCACGCGCTCAGCGGGCAATGGTTGTTGGCGTCAATTCTCCGAGACTTTCTTGGAACCACTGCCACGTGCGACCGAGTCCTTCCCGCAGATCTACCATGGGAGAATAACCCAGAACGGCATGGGCCCGATCCGTGCTGGCCAAGGAATCGCGAACATCGCCCGATCGAGGTGGGGCGTGGTCAACGCGAACCTCACGGTTCGTCACTTCCGAGATCAACTCGACGAGACGGAGTAACGAGGTCCGATCGCCCGCCCCGATATTAACTACACTCCCGTTGACCCGTTCGCTCGGACCGGTAGCCGCGAGAAAATTGGCCGCCACAACGTTCTCCACATAGGTGAAGTCGCGGGTTTGCTGGCCATCCCCGTTGATCGATGCGGTTCGGCCCTCCTGAGCCGCGGCGAAAAAGGCGGGAATGACGGCGGCATAGCTGGAATGCGGGCTTTGGCGAGGTCCGAAAACATTGAAGTACCGGAGAGCCACACCCTCCACCAAGCCGGCCCGACCGAAGGCGAGCACGTATTGCTCCGCAGCGAGCTTCGCTGCCGCATAAGGGGAGCGGGGCTGGACTTCCATGGACTCAACTTTGGGGAGGACCGGAGTGTCTCCGTACACCGAACTCGAACTCGAATACACGAGCCGGCGCACTCCGGCATCTCGGCAGGCCATAAGCAGCTGCACGGTCGCGTTGACATTGTGGTGATGCGAGCCCCAAGGATCCGCCATTGATCGTGGCACGCTGGGTAGCGCCGCAAGATGAAAAACCGTGTCCACGCCCCGCACTACGTTTCGACAGACGGCGGGATCCGTAAGATCACCTCGGATGAATTCGATTTGATTTGCGAATGCGGCGAGGTTCCGCTCGTCACCGGTGGAGAGATTATCGACCACTCGGACTCGGTACCCGAGCCGGAGCGCTCGCTCGGTGACATGGGAACCGATGAACCCAGCACCGCCGGTGACCAGAACCAAGGTCTTTCGACTCGTCATCGTTTCTCCATTCGGTCAATCACCTTATCGGGAATCCAGGTCACAGAGACGCTTTCATGTAGCTGCCGCTAGCAAGAAACGTACCGTATTGCCAAGTCGAATAAGGCGTTAGAAGACCTTGCGTGTCCTGGACCGGGAGAGGTGTCGCTTTGGTTCTCTGCCAGGTGGACGGATCGGCCCAGCCGGCGTTCGCCACAATCCTGCGACGTACCGGGGATCTCCGTTTTGACTCGGCCTGAGGCGCGGGCGACGCCTCATCGAGTGGGAGGCGCCGCGCCCTCAATTCTCCCCCTTCTGGCTCCCAGCCCGTGGGGCCGTACTAAAGGCGGAATCGAACGACGACGGAATCATGGCGCGGGCGATTCCAGCTTGGATGGAGGTGGCGCGAACCAGCGTCGCCCGGATTGTGTCCGCCAACGCACGATCGGGTTTGCCCAAGTCGGAAGGCGCGAATTCCAATTTCCCGGTCCACTTCGCGGCGGCGACACCGCCGAAGATGTACTTGAGCATGTAAATGTTCCCGTTGGAATAGAAACCATCCGTTCCGAGATACTCCTGGGCATAGAAGAAGGTAGTGCGACCTCCGAGCTGCGGGTTCCAGATTGGACTCCCCAGCTCCAGATCGCGTTCCCGACTGACGCCCAACAAGTCGAGGACGGAGGGAGCAATGTCAATATGAGAGGTCATCCATTGAATCGGGACCGCTGAGGACAGCACACCCGGAGCGGAGATTAGGAGGGGCACTCGGTAGCTGACGTCGTTGAGGGTCCCGCCGAGGAACTCAGGGTACTCCGTACTGGTCCGAAAGCCATGATCTCCCGTCACAACCACCAGCGTACGGTCCAGAGCCCCTTCCCCTTCTAATAATTGGAGAATTCGGCCCATCCACCGATCCTCTTCCTGGAAAATTGCCCGGCCCTCTTGGCAGATCGCATCCAGGGTGGAATGCACGGACGTGTTCGGCCACGGCCCGTGGCTGTATTGAGGGTGAAAGGCGTAGGCATATCGATGGCCCGAGCGAATGGTGCGGCGCAAGTCAGACTCCAACAGCCCCAGCACTTGGAGGTCTTTGGTACGCCGCCAGGAGCGACGCTGGTCGCCAGCCACGGGGGACGTCTCCGCGAGTGGATCGGCGTCCTTCGGCACGACCTGGCGCTGAAACCCGAGGGCTTTGAATCTGGCGTAGTCATTGTCGAAGTTCTCGGTCACCTCCGGGACAAAGACCGCCGTGGAGTATCCCTGATCAGCCAAACTCCGGATCACTCCAGGAGCCTTGAGATCCCGACTCACTTCGGTCAAAGCTTCGATGAAGTCATGGGTTGAGTGAGACGGGTACCACGAGCTGTAGATCGAGAAGACGGCCCGAACGGTATAGGGGTACGTGCTGAAATGTCGCACCCCCACGAACGCGTGCTCGCGGAGGTGCTCGAAGTTCGGGAACTTTCCGGTCGAAGCGGTGAGGTCGAGGCACTCCGCTGGAGCCGTCTCGAGGACGAAGAAGAGAACGTCGAAACCTGCAGCTTGCGCCCAATATGCGCTCTTCGCATTGGGGAGCGGTGACCTAGTCAGGTCTCGATACTGGTCGAGGAGTTGACGCGGGCTCCTCCCTTCATATTCTCGAGTCGTCGCCGCCTCTGACGAGAGGCCGAGAAACGAATTCATGCTACTTACGAACACATTGGAGAGATAGGGATTCGGCGGGACCTGAGGAAGCCAGGTCACACCAGCCAACCCCACGAGGAGCCCGACGCTCGCGAGGTAGACAGCACGTCGGGGTCGCCCCTCCCACCGCCGATCAATTCGATCAAAACGGGCCGAGGCCCAGAGAAACAGAAACGTCGCCCCAATCAGAATGCAGAACTTCACCAGGGATCCGATGTTCATGTAGTCATTCCCATACTGCCTACCCGCCTGCCAAATCCCCCCCGATAAAATCGAAAAGGGTAGGAAGGTGCCGACCTCCCAAAACGTTTTGAGCTCAAGGTAGAGAATGACGAGTGCCACCGTACCGAGAGTCCCCACAAGCACCCGCCCATGCCTGGGTGACATCCAACGGACCAGCGCGAAGAGAGACAGGGGGAGGAGTAATCCGACGAGCAATGCTTCCTTACGAAAAAGGGCCAATTTGTACCAGACGGAGAGATCGGCGGACCGCTCAATGTGGAGCAGTTGCGCAACTAGGTCATACCCACCCGATCGAAGCAGAACGGTGTCTTTCAGATGGTAGGTGAGAGCACCGACCGGTAGCCATGCAAGAACCCGGACTAGTGCGGCACCGGAGGAAGAGGATTGAGTTCGCATGCGATTCACTGGCGATCAGGACGCTTAGGACTCGCTCGCTCGCAGCGTGCCGTCCAATCGATGTCCCCAGAGCAGGCCGAGCCGCAGGGAATCAATGAACAACCAACGTTGCGTGCGACGACCGGCTCGGAAACACTCGATACACCGGGAACCCCTGATTGGTGAATCCTCGTGAGACCATTCGGGATAACGACTGACCTTAGGGCCGGATCGAATCATCGAGAACATTGGCGGTTCTGAGGTCGCCATGGTAAGAATCACCGGAACTTCCAGCCATTCCAGTAGAGAATCGCCGCGAATCCGGGGAGGAAGATCCGGCCCACCCTCGATCTTGGTCCACCGGGCCTCGGTCGCGTCCGTGAGCGGACGGATGTCCCTGGCGAGGACCGGGCGCCGGCCACAAATGATGAGGCACCTTAAACTTAATTCAAATTTCAAGCAACAGGCGTGCCATACCGAACAAATGCCGGCACTCGACAGAAAGGTGCTCGAGGTCGCCTTTGCGCGACGCACGCCAGGCTGGAGGGGCGGGGGGCTCTGGGGATGAGGCGCGCGCGACCGCTGGCAGGACCCTAGAATCGGGGTATGGGTACCGGAGGCTCTGGTGAGCCCCGGCTAAGGAATGGCGGGCCTTAAGGCGCCGGTGACGAAAGGACGCGATACACGGTAAAGCTTGAGTTTCGAAACTCCTCCCGGAATTCGCCCGGAAAGCGCTGGGCAAACGCTCGGACCGAATCGTCCAAAAATTTATGTACCCCAAGGTCGCCCGCAACGAAGTGGGTAATCCGATTCCGCGTCAGTTCAGCCCGGACGACATCGTACGAACCTCTCACGACCGGCATCGACGGTATTCCGGTCTCCCACGCAAAGACGCGAGGGTTGTGGAAGGCCACGCGAGTCTCGGGACCCTGCACGTGACGGAACCAGGTGAAGAGTGCCTGGACATCCGGTTCACCAAGCAAGTTCTTGGGTGGCTTGTCGGCAAGACCTTCGCCGAACGCAAATGCACCACACACGAGCAGACTGGTCAAAGCGACCTTGCGGGTCACGTCACGATCCTGGCCGGGGATAACGAGAGCGAGAATTGCCTCCAAGCCGAGAATGAGGCAGGCAGTTAGTAGCGGATACACCGGCCAGAGATACCGAGGGTCCTGGACCTTGACCACCAACAACATCGACAGGTACGCGAGCAGAAAACAGAGGAGGAAGCTGCTACGATTCTGCCGAACCCACAGGACAAGACCGAAGAGCAATGAGCTCAGCGACACCACGTGGTACACCGAGTTGGCGAATTTCCAATGAAATGGGTACAGATGGCTGTCCAGGACTGCCAACCGATATTCGTAGATATGGTTCCAGATGCCCTGAAGCAGGCCAAAAACTCCGCGCGCGGCCCGGGCGGCAACCGTTGGACCGAGCGCGGCGCTTTCTGACGGTTTGGATTCCACCACCAGGTAAGTCGCGTAGAGTACGGCACACCAGACCAGTACTATCACGAACGGCCGAACCCCAAGCCGCTTGAAATGCAGTAACCCGAACAGGCCGAGGCCAACGATCAGTGGAGCGCCGGCTAAGCGATAGAGAATCGCACCGGATCCGAGCACCGCGATTTCCGCTGCCCTGGCCCAGGTCCACGACGCCTCGGCCTCCCCTGCCAGTAGCACAACTCCCCAAACCAGGGCGCAAAACCCCAGGTCGCTCCCGACCGCATTGGTGGCGTAGTCCGTTTCCAATGCCAGCCCTAAGAACATGCACACGAGGGCTGCGCGCCACGGACCAATGCGCGAGGCAAAATACTTTTGCACGGCGAGGAGGAAGGCCGTGAGGCACACCGCCATCAGCAGTTTCAGCAGGACCGGGTTGGGTCCGAACCAACGCAGAATAGGGTACAGAGTAAGGGGAAGGCCGGGCGGCAGCGTGGACGGGCCGACGAGAGCCCGAAGCGGTGTGAAAATATAGCCGATGTCGTTGTAGGCCCGGCCATGGGCCAGGGCATCGGCGTGCATCAAATACTGAGCGTAGTCAGTATGCGTGACCAATGGATGATAGCTCCAATGGCGCGCGATCAGCACCGCTACGGGCGTGAACATGAGGAGCCACTGCGAGACCGGTTTGAATTTGTTCACGTATGCAAAAGCCCCCCGGGCCTCCTCGATTCGTCTAGCGCCTCCGCTAGCGCGCTTCCCTTTGCATGGGTGCGGCCTATCTTCCCCGAACCGTTCATATCATGCGTGGGAGATTCGTGTGCCGCTCTGGAATGCTCGAATCCGGATTCTCCATTTTGTCACGATCGCCTACGCCGCGCTGATCCTTCTGATCACCCTGAAGTCTATGTCGGGCACCCAGCTCGGCGCCAGAAATGCTTGGCACTGGTGTATGCGGTGCGGGGATTTGGCGACTGTAGACGTTCTTCTCAACATGGCTCTTTTCGTGCCACTCGGGCTGGGACTCGCACTTTTGCGCCTCCGGGCGTGGTGGTCGCTCGCCATTCTCAGTCTTGGTCCGATGATGATCGAGATCGCTCAGATCTGGATTCCCGGCCGGGATCCGAGTGCGCGAGATGTCCTGAGCAATGCCCTCGGCGGCCTCATCGGACTCTGGGTCGCCCGAAATCTACGACGATGGGAGCACATCTCGCCGGCAGGAGCACGGCGGCTGATGTGGACGACAGCTGCGAGCGTCACATTGGTTTGGGCGATCGCCGGCTGGCTCCTTCACCCGGTCTCCCCACCCACTCCGTTCTGGTGGAGCCTGTGGGCCCACCACCTTCCTTACACGGCGCCTTTCGAGGGAAAGCTGCTCGCCAGCAGCTTTCAAGGCCGGCCTATCCCGGATGGCCCGATCTTGCCGGCAAGCGGAATCCCGGACTCATACGAGAGTGGCCCCATCGAGTTACGCGCCGTGATTGTGGCTGGTCCCCGTTCCTCGGGCCCGGCCCCGATCATTATCGTAACCGATGGCATCGGCCACCCAGTCGCTCAACTCGATCGCGATGGGGAGGATCTGTTGTTCCGCACCTGGCTCCGCGCGAGCGCCGCGGGCCTCCAAAGCCCAGGGATTCGGCTGGACGGCGCCTTCAGCGCCGCCCGCGCGGAGGACACGGTGGTCGTCCGCGGACTCCTCCATGACGGCCGCCTCGAGACCATTTTTAAGGCGCGGGGCGGCTCAAAAGTAGCCTACCAAGACGTGTCACCCACCAGCGCGTGGAGTCTACTGGTTCCAATCGAGCATGCGTTCGGCCCGGAAGGCCGGATCTTCGACGCCCTCTGGATCATGATTGTTTTCTTCCCGATCGCACTGTTGGCGGGAACCCTATTCGGTGTAGACCGGACCTTGGCCCTTGCTACGGCAGTCACCACCGGGATCACATGCCTCTCCGTCATTCCGGCGCTCAGCCACCTACATCAGGCCGCGCCGAGGGAATGGGTCTCGTGGTTGTTCTCCACCACGGCGGGGATGATTTGCGGGTGGAGGTGGATGGGGTTTCGGCCGGAACGCAACTGAAACCGGCCCCAAGAAGGGGCCGGTTCCAGTTCAGCGGGGGACGATCGGGGGGGGAGGCCTACTTCTGCGAGGGTTTCCGCCGGCGACGCACCAGGCCCGCTCCACCCAAACCAACAAGTCCGGTGGCCAGGAGCGTCATCGAGATCGGCTCGGGAACAGTTACGCAGTTCGGATCCGTGGCATAGCAGCGGAAGACATCGATTTTCGGAATCAAATGGCCGTTCTGGTCCTGCCAATCAGTGCCGCCAAAAGCGACCTCGAGGTTGTTCAGCGAAAAATTCTGAGTATTGGACAGGGTGAACACGAAGCTCGCCGGGGTATTACAGGTGTTGGTCCCGATGAAGTGGGTGATGCACCCGGTCAGGCCGGTATACCCTTTGCCGTTCAACGGATGGTTGACGGGGGTGCCGCTCAAGGGATTCTTGATAACCGCCCCACCAAGCCAGGTAGCGCCCCCCTGAGGCCCAGGAACTTTAAGAAGGCTCGAGACGCCGTTGATCCATTGTGACGTGGGGCCCTGCAATAGCCCCAACGACCCGCTGAAGGGGGAATGGGCTCCCTGGTAGTAAAGACCAAGGCCGAATAGAGAGTAGGTGGTGTTGCCCACGACGCCGCTCAGATTCTGCACTTGAACCGTAAGCTGAGTCAGATTGTTTTGGACGCTAATCGTGGCGCTCGCGCACGCGCTGAACCCACCGGTATGGAAGCAGTACTTGGTCGCGGATGCCGGGGTGCCGGTCAGGGCGGTGGCAACTGTGGCAATAGCGAGGATGCGTCGAATCATCGGACTCTCCAATGGCGTTGGTGCGCCGAAGCAATTCTGGGTGTCGGAAGGGGTTGCCAAGCCCAATCCCGGTCGAGGCACGTTCGATTGTCGGCGTACTGAGGGCACCCACCTTCATTGGCAACTGGCATGCCGAAATACATCTGGTCAGTCTATCAACATGTATATAATTGATTTATAATTACTTACAAACACACCATATAACTATTATACATGTCAAGGAGTGCAGCGATGGTGTATCCTGCCCACATCAATGGTGTAGGGCATGCTCAGCAAAGGGGGCAAGCAAAGGAGCCCCGGTCCAGATGGACCGGGGCTCCTTTGGGGTGTGAGGCTGGAACTAGGTTCGGACTACTTGCTCCGACGACGGCGGCGGAGGGCGCCCGCTCCGGCCAAGCCAACGAGGCCGGTGGCGAGCAGGGTCATCGACAGGGGCTCCGGCACCGTCACACAGTTCGGATCGCTCTGAAAGCAACGGAAGCCGTCCTGAGGTAAGAATCCACCGGTTTGCTTCTGCCATCGGAACCCCTCGAAGGCAATGTCGAGATTCTGTAGCGAGAAATTCGAGGTATTGGTCAGGCTGAACACGAACGTCTGAGGGGTGCTGCACGTATTGGTGCCCTGAGCAGCGGGGATGTTACCAAGACCGCAACCCAAGAGCCCGGCATAGTTCGGTCCGGTCTTGCCGGCCCCTCCAAGAAACGTGGCACCACCCGAAGGGCCCCCAAGGTTCTTGATAAACCCAAACCCGTTCTTCCAATTGGTCAGGGGGCTGGTCAGGGTGAGATTCCCGGTATACGGTGAGGTGGCTCCGAGGTAGTAGAGTCCCACGCCCGTCAGGGAATACACGGTGTTCCCCTGAATCCCGCTCAGGTTCTGAACCTGAATCCTCAACGAGGTGAAGGTGGGGTGCACCAACACGATCGCGCTGGCACAAGCCGAGAACGCTCCACTGTGGAAGCAATACACGCTCGCATTGGCCTGGGAGCTGGCCAATACAGTGGTTGCGACCGCCAATCCAAATGTTTTCCTAAACATGTCGAGACCTTTCGCGTAACAGAAGATTCCGAACCTGATAGCCAGCGCTGAGAGTCACACCCGTGACCAGAAGAACACTAATACCAACCGCTTTTATAAACGCTATGCGAACCGAGAAGGCCTGGGCCGTAATCTGCAAACCACCAGCCGGGGCCGTTGCATTCCAAATAAGCGGAAGATCTGTCATCAATATAAACAGCGACAGCGCTGACGCTAGACTGAGCACCACCAGACAGACTGCGCAAAGAACCACGCTCCAACGAGTCCCGCGGCGAAGAGCCATCGCGGCAACCAGCCCAATCCCCATTAACGGTAGGCTAGTTGTGGCCGCAAACTCGCCAAAAGTGCCGAATTCCCAATCAATATTGCCCAACTCAAGGGGAATGAAGGTGGTAACCAGACTGACCACTCCAGCCCCCAGCAGACCCCACCCAGTAGCCCAAAGAATCGAGTCAATCGACGCCTGAGAATCTGGCACGGATCCTAGGTTTTCTTGCGCACTACCGCTGTTTGCAATAGTCATGCCCTGGTTTCGCGAAAAGAGAGATGTCTTAAGTCATTCTAGCAAAACGCTTTAACTTTTCAAAACCCGCCGAATTGCCGCATGCATTCTGCAGCGCCGCTGCACGAGCGCCACAGCGGTCCGCTTACTTTCTTGCGAAACGGAACCCTACCAAGCTCGCCCACCCATGCATGGTACCGAAAAGAAGCCAAAATACGATGGACTTCAGCGCCGCCTTCTCGAGACCGACCCGGACCTCTGGAGCAGCGACGAGCACCGGGCCAATCGTGAACACGAAGCTCACCATGCCGACGAGCATCACCACGGAGGCGACGGCGTTCACAATGGCGGCGCTTACCACCGCGCCTCGATCCGCGAGCCCAATCGCCGCTACCTGCCAGCCGATCAGTCCTACCCCCAAGAGCGGAAGCCCGGAACTCACCGCAGCGAGCGTGCTGAATCGCCATTCCACGGAAGTGAACTCGGTGGGGTAGAACGCCAGCGCAACGTCCAGGGCTCCGATGGCCGCAAACAGGAGGGCGAACCCCATGAGGGTCTTCCAACCCCGTTCCGAGCCGAGCGAAAAGCCCCGCCTAGAGCCGGCCTGCGCCGGACCTTCGTTGACGATGATTCGACTCTGGCTCATGCCACTCCCGAGAATCCGGTGATTGAGGCCAACCGCTCGCTGTAATCTATCGTTTCCGCCAGCACCTGACTACATCCCCATCCATACTCGCCAGCGAGCGCCTAGAACACGATCACGTCGTTCACGTCCCTCGGCTTCAGGACCCAGGTCCCTGCTCCGGTGGGCACGAGGACACCGGTCGCTTTCATGGAATGCCCGGGGCGAAACTGGGCGCGGGGGAAGTTGATATTTCCGTCGAGCAGAATCGTCACGGAGCCGCTGCCGTCACTCGCCACGACCTTGTAGTCAGGAGCGGAGGGCAGCGTGTCGCTTATGATCGCATCGCTGATGAGTACCAACGCGGCGTCCAGCGCCCCGTTCCCCGCCGTGGCGGCACTCCCCGTGGTCACCGGAATCGGAATCGGTTGGGGTTGGGCCCCGAAGCGCGCGAGGGCCGCGAAATCCAGAGTCGGTTGACCGAGCCGCGCGGAAGTGACCCCGGAAATACTGACGCTATCCCCAGGCGTGCTGCCCACCGCCCCCCGCAGTGTCACGCGAGTCAACCGGACGGTTCCGGAACTATCCTGGACATAGGAGGTCGTATCCCGGAATGATTGTACGCCCGCCAGGACGACGCCGCGCAGGAATACCCGCTTACCTGGAGGGAGCGACCTCGCCTTACGGATCGAGACTTCGGGAAACGCAACCCGCACGAGCAGCGGTCCGATGATCGAGTCTTGCGCCGTGAGCTCGACCTTCCCCAATGAATCCACCGCGGCCACAAAGACGGAATCGCCGAGACTCGCCGAGTCCACACTGAACTGATAATGGCCCAGAGGCAGCTTGTCGAAAACGGCTTGGCCCAGCGCGTTGGTGAACACCGTCTTGTAGATCGCCCCGCCATCTCGGATCCGAAGGGAAACTTTCGCCCCGACAAACAGTGTATCGAGCGGTGTGAGCGAATGAGAGCCGTCTCGATCGAGGTAGACCAGCACCCCAACAATCCCTTGTTTCGTGAGGTTGATTCCCAGGCTGGAACCCGCATTGTCACAGGCGCTCATCCCAACGATGATGCCGAGCGCAACGGCCAAGGGCCGGATAGCAGAGTGTCTCATTTAGTAGTCCATCCTCAACCCGATGCGAACCATCCGCGGTTCACCTCGTCGGCTCAAGAGATTGCCAAAGCGAGCGTTCGCCACCAGAGGGAGCGTCACGTTGCCGGCAGGATCCACCGAGAGCCCGCCATTGGGATTGATCAATACGAGCGCGTGATCGATGAGCCCGGTGGCGGTGCCGACCACATTGAACGCGTCGACCGTAAGGGACACCGTCCCGGGGCCCCGACCAACTGGTAGCCCGACCGCAAATCCGAGATCGAGGGATTGCACGCTGGGATCGCGACAACTATTGCGCACGGCAAACGTATTGGTGACACCCGATTCACAGGACCCCACCAGCGCCGAGAGTCCGGACACGGCGGAACTCAAAAACGCGGGGTCGTTGTTGCCCGACCCGTCACCGTTCACGTCCACGCCCGAGCGAAATCCCGGCGTGAACGGCAAGCCGGAGCGCCACCGATAGCGACCGGAAAAGGTCACTGGATTGCGGCCCGTGGTGCGGTACTCCGCAGTCACTGCCACCCGGTGCGGGATGTCGAAGTCCGAGCGCCCGCGCGTCCAGTCCGCGCCGTTGAGTCCATCCGGGAACGGTGAGAGTTGATCCGCCGGATTGGGCGAGAGCGAGCCCACAGTATTGTCCGTGGTTTTGGAATAGGTGTACGACGCCATCAGCGAAAGCGATTGGGTTACCCGACGCTCGAGGCCAAGGGTGACTTCGTAGTAATCCGAGAAACCGGTCGGGACCAGCGCACTCACCATGTCGAAGGTGGTGAACCGACGGTTACTCCCCGGCAGGGAGGATACCAAACCACCCTGTTGCACCAATGTCCCGTAAACCGGACGGCCTTCCTGGGTCGTTCCCACCGTGCTGATCTCGCGATTCAGATCGAGCCGGTTCAGCAGGTAGTCGGCGTGAGCGTACGCCGCATTGGCCCGGAGCGTGAGGGAGTTGCCCAGCGATCGAGTGACGCCGAATTCCGCTTTGGTGCTCCGCGGGGCCCGATAGCCCAACGTGAACATCGTCAGCCGCGGCCCCAAATCCGTGAGGGCCGTGCCGGTTGGAGCATTCGGCCAGCCGGTTATTGTCCCCTGCGCCCGGTGAATGGTGGTCGTCCCGGAATAGAGCATGGCTTCCGCGAAGGAGGCGGGATCCAAAGCACCTTGATAGGACCCCACGCCACCGTGAACGAACCACTCACTCCGATTCTCGACGTTCCACACGAACCCGAATCGGGGCGAGAGGCCTTTTTTTTCGTTGGGAAGGTGATCATTGAAAATGCCGGATGCGTTCAGCCACGCGACGTTCCGACTCAGCTTCCCGGTGGGCAGAGCTTGGTGGTCATAGCGCAGGCCGAGGTAGACCTGGATTTCCGGAAGGAGTGACCACGCATCCTGAATGAACACTCCCAAATTGGTCGCGGTGAACTTCGCGGACCCCGGGGCGCCGGCAGTCTGGAAGAAATCGCCTTGAGGAACCCGGAAGTGGTCGAGATCGCCGAAGGAGAAAACTCCGGAGGTGCCGTAGCGGTAGTCCTGGTCGTAGGAATCAGCCCCGACGTTGAGCCCGGCCTTCAGAAGGTGCGAACCAAATGCAACCTGGAAGGCATCGGAGAAATCGATCAACTGGCGATCGAACGTCGCGGGAAACCCACCAGAGAAACCGAACGCGACTCCCTCGGCTGCGAGCGCCGTGGAAGGAATCGGTGCCGCGGTCGTCAGACTGCCCCATTCCCGGTGCGAGGAACTGAAACCGATGCGAAGCTCATTGGAGGCGCCATCGCCGGCGGTCGTGAGGGACAGCCCTGAACTCACGTCACGCGCATCGAGGTTGGTGCCGGAGCCGGATTCGAGGCCGAGTCCGAGCTGAGGCTGCTCTTCTTTCCAACTCGCAAAGCCGATGCGGGCTATGAGGAGATTGTTCTTCGAGACTTGCCAGTCGAGATTGGCCAGCCCGCTGCCACCCTTCCAGCGCCGAAGCACCGGGGAAATTGCGCCGGCAATGTTCGTCCCAAAGGAGTCGTGGGCGACCTGCTGAAGCGCCGGCCGAAAGGCCACCGGATGACCGCCATACACCGCGGTGTCGACCTGCCACGGAAAGGCGGTCGGTACTTCGAGCGACTGATAGTCCGCCCGAATCATGAAGTGCGCGGTATCCGGAACGATCGCGCCGGAAAGAACGGCCCCAAACTGGAGCGAAGACCCCACGCTGTCGGTCGGATTGTCCGTCGTGGCTCCGCCGAGTTTCGCCCCGCTATACCGCACGAACGGCGCAAATGTGAGGAGATTGGAGCCGCGCCGGGTTTGGGCCATCACCATGGAGCCCAACACCCCGCGATACTCCGCGTCGATCCCGGTCGAGATGATCTGGGCTTGTTCCAGGCCGTCACGACCGAAAATGGGCGACGAGATCGGCTCGCTCTGAAATCCCGGATGCCGCAGGAGCGTTTCTTCGATCCCATCGACGAATAGGCGCACTTGATTCGCGGGTAATCCAAGGGTACTGGAAGCAAAGCCGTTACGACCATCTCCCGGTTGCAGGACTTCGGAGCTGCCGCGCGACAGATCGGAGAGGTCACGGCGGCGATCGAGAATTTCCAACTCACGCCCGATGAATTGGCGGCCCGGCGCCGCACCCGAAGCCAAGACCGCGCCTTCGATTTCGACGACGCTCGTGATCGGTGGCGGGTGCCGCTCGAGAACAAACAGGACGTTCGTGGTTTGCCCCGCCGTGACCTGAATACCCTTACGGCGCACCGGCTGAAAGCCGACCTGCTCAACCAGAAGGCGGTATTCCCCCGGAGACATCAGCGGGATCTTGAAAGCCCCATTCCGATCGGTCTCCAGCAGCTTGACCGTTCCACCCGCTCGGTTTTCCAGGGTTACCTGAACACCATCCAGGGGCTCACCCGTGGCTGTTTGAACGACGCCTCGCAGAGAACCAGAGGTGAGGCTCTGGGCCGCCGCATTCGACGTACCGACCAAAACCGCGAACACCGCACTCATAACCGTCACCAAGGGACCCAGCCGCAACTGACCGCCGCCTCGCATAGAGCTCCCAAAAACGCATTCAGGTTGGCACTTGGGGTTCACACAAAACTATAGCCTGGGTGAACCACTGCAGGACAGGTGCCACAACTATGGGAGGGACCACTGGCGCCAATGACGGACTCCGGGGTGAATCGGTCCCCATCAAGACTTTTGGGGTGTCGCATGAATGCAACAGTATTTGGGACAGGACCCATCCGATGGCTTCGCGGGCGCCCACCAGACGACCCGTCGTATAATTCGGCATGGTCGGCCTTTCCTTTCGCAATCGGATCCTTCTCGCCTTGCTGCTCCTCGGTGCGTTGCCCACCGGGGTGGCGGTCATTGGTTGGACCCTGTCTCTCCGGCGGGGGACGGCGGTGGCCGGACAAGCGACGATCGAACAGGTGGCGGCCTCCGGGCGCATTCTGCTCCAAGCGATTGATACGACGCGCCTCTCGCCCGCCGAGCGAAGCGCCCGTGATCGGCACCGGATCGTGCTCAATGACGCGCTGGGGCTCGCCCGCCGGGCGGTCGTCTACAGCAGGTACCGCACGATCGGGTGGAGCCTGGTCGTGCTATTTGTCGGCAGCCTCTTGGTCTATCTGTCCATCGTGTTTGGCCGAAATCTGTCCCGGCAGCTGAGCCAGCCGATCGAAGAATTAATCGGCTGGACCAAACACATCCGGCGTCAAGAAACCCTCCCCGACCACACCGCCCGCGGCGGAGCGCCGGAGTTTGCCGATCTGCGGATTGCGCTTCGGGAAATGGCGGAAGGGTTGCAGCAAGCCCGCTCAGCCGAACTGGAGGCCGAGCGATTGCGCGCGTTCCGAGAGGTGGCCCGGCGGGTCGCGCACGAAATGAAGAACCCGCTCACCCCCGTACGATTCGCCCTCAGCCAACTGGAGCGTACGGTTTCGCCCGCCCAGGTGGAGTCCCTCGAGGTGTTGCGAGCCGAAACAAGCCGATTGGAGCAGATGGCACGGGAGTTTGCCAATTTGGGTCGCCTACCGGAAGGCCCATCGGCGGAGGTGGACCTGGCCGAGTTGTTGGAGGAAATCCTTCGCACGTCGCTTCCGCCAGAAATGACATGGACATTACATCGTGAACCATCGACGCCCAATGTACTAGGGCACTATGATCCACTCCGGCGCGCATTCGGGAACCTGATCCGCAATGGGGCCGAAGCCTCCGGAGGTGTGGGACCGATCGACGTGGGAGTGCGGCCGCGCGGGCAAGGGGTAGTCGTCAGCATCATGGACCATGGTCCGGGCATTCCTCTGGCGCAACGCCGCCGGATTTTTGAGCCGTACTTCACCAACAAACCGGATGGGACTGGATTGGGCTTGGCGATCGTGAAACAGGCCATCGATCTGCACCGAGGGCGCGTCGATGTCCTGGAAACGATAGGCGGCGGGGCCACTTTCGAGGTGTGGATTCCGCTCGATGCGCGCCGAGAACCGGAGGGGGGCCCGGAACCGACCGACAACCAGGCCTACCTCGAGAGCGATGGGACTCAACACCCAGATCGTCGGATCGCCGATCGGCGGAGGACTCCACGGTGAAGGAACATGTTTTGATCGTTGACGACGAAGCCAACATCCGTCGCATGTTGGCGGCGCTGCTTCGTTCGGAAGGCTTCGAGGTGATTGAGGCCCCCAATGGCAACGCCACGCTCCTAGCCCTCGACGAGGCGCGCCCGGATGCGGTGTTGCTCGATCTGATGATGCCGCCCGGAATCGATGGCATTGAGACCCTGCGGCGGATTCGGGAACGCGACGCAACGGTCGCGGTGATCATGATGAGCGGAAAAGCCCAGCTCACCGACGCGGTGAAAGCGGTGAAACTCGGCGCGTTCCAGTTTCTCGAGAAGCCCTTGGCCCCCGAGGCGGTTTTGGTGACGCTGCGTTCCGCCCTCGAGCTGACGCGCACGCAGGCGGAAAACCGCGTCCTTCGTTCCCAGCTGGGCGCTCAACCCGATATGGTGGGCTCGAGTGCCGAGATCGAGGCGGTGCGCACCCTCATCGGACAGGTCGCCGCGAGCGACGCCCGCGTCCTGATCATGGGCGAATCGGGAACCGGCAAGGAATTGGTGGCCCGAGCGATTCATCGCGCCAGCCACCGCGCGAACCGGCCGTTCATTTCAGTGAACTGCGCCGCCATTCCCCGCGATCTGGTCGAGTCCGAAATGTTCGGCCACGAACGCGGCGCATTCACGGGAGCATCCGATCGCCGGCTGGGCCGTTTCGAGCTCGCGGATGGAGGCACCCTCTTCCTGGACGAAGTCGGCGACTTAAATCTCGAAGCGCAGGCGAAGCTCCTCCGCGCGTTGGAGACCGGGGAGATTCAACGACTCGGCGCCGAACGAGTCCAGACGGTGGATGTGCGAGTGATCGCGGCGACCAATCAGGCTCTCGAAGAGGCCGTGGCGGCCGGAACGTTTCGCGAGGATCTCTACTTCCGGCTCAATGTTTTCCCGATCCAGGTGGCGCCGCTCCGCGATCGGCTGAGCGACCTGCCCGAACTCGTGCCTCATCTTGCGAGCCGGGTGAACCCGCGAAACACCCCCACCTTCACCGCCGACGCGATGACTCTGCTCGCATCGTACGACTGGCCGGGCAACGTGCGCGAACTCGCGAACATCGTGGAGCGGCTACACATCCTCGGCGGTCCGGAAATCGATGTCGCCCGAGTCCGGCAGGTCCTGCCTCGTTCAGGCAGCGGCCGCCATGAAGCCCCTCATGGAACGGCTGACTCGACCCACCCGGGATCCGACCTACACGGCCGCTCGTTATCGAACGTGTTAGACGACTATGAGCGCGCGCTGATTTCCAACGCGCTCGCGCGCGCGAACGGGAACGTGGCGGAGGCGGCCCGGGCGCTGCAAACCGACCGGGCGAACCTCTACCGCCGGATGAAGCGATTGGCCATGGGAGGCACGTGAGAGCGATCGGCGGAACCCGCGGAATGGGGCGGACGATCGCACCCCTGCTGGTTCTACTCGTCTCGTGCGAAGCGCTCGGGCCGCGCCTCATGGCGGCCCAAGATAGCGTCATCGTCATCGATCCTGATGCCCCGGCGCCCCCCGACAGCCTCACTCAATTCGGGCCGCCACCGGAGGTACTCCGGTCGGCGCTCAAATTGTTCAACGATTCCAGCACCACTCGCCTCGTCGGCGACCTCACCTTGCCCGCCGCAAGTTTATGGCAAGGGTCGTTCGGCCTCTATCGGGGAGTGCTGCGGGTGTATGGAAGGGTGCGCGGTCCGGTCGTCGTCATCAATGGCGACCTCATCGTGGCCCCCGGTGGGGTGATTCAAGGCGACGTGGTGTTGATTGGCGGCCGATTCCAGGTACTCCCCGGCGGCCGGCATGAAGGGACCGCGCGCCGGTATGCGGAGCGCGCGGCGGTTTCTCGCGGTTCCGATGGGCTCCTGGTGGTCCGGGATCGGCGCCGTTCGCTGGCCGATCTCTCCTCGGCGCGAGCGAGTTTCCAGACCGGACAGATCCGGACGACGCTGAGCCTGGAGACGGCACGAGCGTATAACCGCATCGAAGGCCTTCCCGTTGTGTTCGGCCCCACGTTCCTCGGAGATGCGACGCCCGGAATTGAGTTGCGCCTCGATGTGCGGGGCATTTTCCGAACGGCCCAAGATCAGTCGAAGCTCCGAGGGAACCTGGGGTACCTCGTCCGGCATGAATGGCGATTGGGGGCGTCACACAACCTCGGCTTCGGGGCCCGGGTGTACGATGTGATCGAAACCATCGAGGACCAGCCGCTTTCACGGGGCGAGTCCGGCCTGGCCTCCTTCCTGTTTCAGCGGGACTATCACGACTATTTCCTCACGAGCGGCCGCGGCGCGTACGCCTTCGCTCAACCCCGGCCGGGGCTTCGCCTCGAAGCATCCTACCGAGACGACGAAGAACGCACCGTGGGAGCCAACGACCCCATCTCGCTGTTCCGCAACGCAGATCGCTGGCGCCCCAACCCGCTGATCGATGACGGCCATTTCCGGACGTTCCGATTGCGGTTCGATCTCGACTCGCGAAACAACAAAGAGTCACCGACCAATGGATGGCTGTTGCAGGCTCAGTATGAGTACAGCAACAGCGATGACGCGTCGCCGGTAATTCTCCCCCGAACGATTCGGGCGCCGATTCCCACCGGGCGGGAGTACCACTTCGGAAAGCTGTGGGTGGACGCTCGGCGTTATGCTCGCTTGGATCCGAGAACCCGTTTCAACCTGCGCATCGTCGGCGGCGGGTGGGTCACGGGCGATCCTCTCCCCATCCAACGCCGTCTCTCTCTCGGTGGCACCGAACTCCTGCCCGGCTATGACTTCCGGCAATTCACGTGCGCCCCTACCGGCTTCGTCGACCCGGCTTCAGCCGGCTTCTGTGACCGAAGCGTAGTCGCCCAAGCGGAACTCAGACGGCGGGTCAATCTCGGGCTCACCTACCGATTCCGCAATCCGGACCTCTACGACCTCGACCGCGTCATCGGGATCGATCACGCGGACCTCGTCCTCTTCGGTAACGCGGGCGACGCCTGGCTCAGCGGCGTGGGACCAGGCCGAGTACCGAACGACCGGGTTCCGAATTTCAACGAGTGGGCGAAAGACGTGGGCTTTGGGATCGACACCGGTTCCTGGGGTGTCTATGCGGCGAAGGCTCTGACGGGCCACCAGCCGATCCGACTTTCCTTTCGGCTGCAGAGGCGATTCTAGTGCGGCGGCCGACCTGGATGCTGTGGGGGATCGCATTCACCGCGGGTTGGACCCGGGGGGCCGTGGCCCAAGACAGCAAGGTGAGCCTGGAAGTCAGCCTGTCCCCCGACACGGCCGCCTCCGGCGTTCGGTGGCCGATGGTGCGCCTCCGGAGCCTGCTGGAAGACTCGCGCTGGCAGGATGCCCTTCAGCACTCCTTCCCGCTTCGCTTGCACTTTCATTTGGAGGTGTGGCGATCGCGCGAAAATTGGATCGATCAATTCGAGCGAGCGGTGGAATGGGAGGTGGTCGTCCGCCGCGAGGCGCTTTTCGACCAGTACACCGTCTTTCGGTACGATCGCAACCGCCGGCCCGAAACCCAATACAACTCGCTGGAGGCGCTGGGTGCCGCTCTGGGAAGCACGTATCTAATTCGGGTCCGACCCGGCGGCGTGGGCAAATACTATTTCACTATTTCCGTGGACATCACCACGCTCTCCAACACGGACCTCGAAGATCTCGAGCGTTTCATTCAGGGCGTTCCAGATTCCGCAACGAACACCCAGGACCGGCTACCGGAAGGCATGGGTCAAGGCGCGCGGCGCTTCCTGCTCCGCGTCGCGGGCATGCCATCGACCGAACTGGAGCGACGCACCGAGACTTTCCTAGTCCGATCCCCTCCTCCGCGCTAAGGCCCCAAAAAAGAAAACGGGGCGCTGTAAGCACCCCGCCGTTCTTTCGCTGGACTCCATCCTATACTCGGTGGCCGGCACCGGCACCCAAGGCGCGGAGCGCATCCTCGCCGTAAAACAGTCCGATGTACTTCTGCTGGGTCGTCGTGAGACGTCGAACCGCCCAGGCCAGGTGGACGAAGTGCGGTTCGTGCGGCTGCCGGAGCGGATGCATTCCGCATTCGTCGGGGAGGTGATTTCCCTTCCGCGTATTGCAGGAGCTGCAGGCGGTGACCACGTTGGTCCATTCGTTGCCGCCGCCGCGAGAGAGGGGGACCAGGTGGTCTCGCGTGAGGCATTCGCGCGTGCGCAACTCCAGTGGGGTCCGGTGGCAAAACTGACACCGGTAGCCGTCCCGGGCAAACAAGAAGGTGTTGGTCACCTGGCGGCGGAACTTCCGGGGCACGTGGACGAACTTGACCAGGCGGATGATGGCAGGCCGAGGAAGGGACAGGTGCGCACTTCGAACCGGCTCACCATGCTCGGCTTCCACGATTTCCGCTTTCCCTTCGATCACCAATCGCAGGGCCCGCCGAATCGGTACCATAGTCAGTGGCTCAAATGAGGCATTGAGCGCAAGGCAACGCACGATCTTGCTCCAGGCTTTAGTCGGTCCGCCAAACTCCGGAAATAGCGGATCTTTCATCGTAACTTGGGGTTGCGTTGTGATCAAGGGACCCTCGCCGGGCGCCGGAAGACCTCGCGGCCCCCAACGAAGGTGGCTTGGACCTCCTGCCGCTTGGTTTCGAGCACTCGATCCAGGAGCGCCCCTTGGGGGAAATCACCGCCATCGATCACGATGAGATCACCCCACTTACCCGGCTCCAGACTCCCGATTTCCTCACTCAAGCCAATCGCGGCAGCCGCTCCGAGAGTCCCGAGCCGCAGCGTTTCCTCCGCGTTCTGGCCCGCCAGGGATTGCGCGGCTCGGAGTTCGGCCCAGAGGTCGAGGGGTGCCACGCTCGCGACCGAATCGGTGCCGACCCCGACCCGGAGGCCGGACTGAAGCAACTCCGCGAGCGGGGCGGAGCCGTGTCCGTGCCGCCGGTTGGACCGGGGGCAGTGGGCGACCCCAACCCCGCGGGACCGAAGGCAGGCGATGTCCTTCCGATCGACCTGAACGGCATGAATGCAGAGGGTTTGGGGGGTGAGGACCCCGAGGCGATCGAGCCAATCCACCGGGGAGCGGGGGGGAGCCGGCGCCAGCGCTTGCTTCCGGATCGAAGGGATTCCACGGGCGGCCCACGCTTCTGCGAATGGACCGTCACCGGACACCACCAACTGCTGTTCGGCCCACGATTCTGCGAGATGGACGGCAAGCGGGTATCCCATGTCCTCGGACCAGCGCGTTACCGCGGAATACAGGGGCCCGCTCACGGTATAGGGGGCGTGGGGGGAGACCCCAAGACGCACTCGCGATCCGGCAAACGCGCGGAGCTCTCCCGCCCGGTCCCGCAGTGCCGCCATACTCTCTTTGAGCTGGTCGGGGTGGGGGCCGAAGACCTCGTGATACGCCATCCCGCTTCCGCCCAACTCGGCGAGGGCTTGGATGACTGAGCCCGAGTCGCCCGTATCTGCCACGGTCGTGATTCCACCGGCGAAACATTGCTTCACACCCAAACGCGCTGCGGCGAGGAATTCGGCCGGGGTTCGGTCGGCTTTGAGAGCCCGAATGCGACGGATCCACGCTGGAAACTCGTCTTCCGGGGCGAGCTCGTCGAATCCGGTCAGTTCGAGATGTGTGTGGGCGTTGACCAACCCCGGCAGAATAATGGCTTCGGGAAAATTCTGAGACTGCCCTTCCTCGACGCCGAATTGTCCGGCGGACCCGATCGCGGCAATGCGCCCGTCCGTCCCGACAATGACCACACCGTCGGCAATCGGCGGTCCGGCCACCGGAACAACCCAGGGCGCGCGCACCCGACACGAGGTCACCGGATGTCCGTCAGGTGCAGGGAGTCACTTTCCGGTGGTTCCCGCGCCCCGGAAAGGAGAATGACGACAGGGTTCCTTCGGTTCGGTTCCCGGAAAAAAGAGGGCGGTCGCCCGTTGGTCGGCCGGACAAAATTGGGTCCACAATTCTCCCGTGGACTCATCGATGTCGACGGAAATCAGCCCCTCAGGCTGGACCCAGTCGGCCGGGGCCTTTCGGCGCTCGTACACCTCCCGCATCATCGCGGTCCATGCCGGCGCGACCAGCCGCCCGCCCTGCGCGTCGGCTTTGATCTTCTGACGCTGATCAAACCCCATCCACATTCCGGTCACCAGGTCCGACGTGAAGCCGATGAACCACACATCGACCCCATCGTTGGTTGTCCCGGTCTTCCCGCCGGCCGGGAGGGTGAAGCCCCGACCCACCACCGCCCCGTTGGCGGTACCACGACGAATGACATCCCGCAACGCGTCGAGAATCAGCCAGGCATGTTGCCGGTCCATGACTTCGATCTGCTCGGTTTCCGGCTGCCACAGAATCGTGCCGGCTCGATCTTCCACCCGAAGGATGATGTTCGGAGTCACCCGGCGCCCCAGATTGGCGAACGTGGTGAAGGCCGCGACCATCTCGAGGGGAATCACGTCGGCCGCCCCGATAAAAATCGAAGGGACGTGGGGAATCCTCGTCGTGATGCCGAACTTGGCGGCGGTTGCGACCACGGCATCTTCGCCGAGTTTGAGACCCAACTTCACGGCTACGGTGTTCCGGGACATGTAGAGCGCGCGCCGGAGCGACATTTGGCCTTCAAATTTGTTGTCGTAATTCTTGGGCTCCCAAATCGGTTGGTCGGGAATCGGAATCGAAACCGGGGAGTCCTCACTGATCTGCGACAACGGAATTCCAGACATCACTGCCGTGGCATACACGAATGGCTTGAATGTGGAGCCGGCTTGGCGATAGGCCTGGGTAGCTCGGTTGAATTTGGAGTCTTGGTAATCGCGGCCGCCAACCATCGCGCGAATGGCCCCCGTCCTCGCTTCGATCGTAACCGCGGCAGTTTGCAAATACGGTGAGTTATCGGACGGGGTTTCCGGACGGTTGTCGATGTAGTTCCGATAGGTTTTGTGGGGAAACTTGCCATATGCGCCACCCTCGATCGCGTCGAGTTGGGCCGTGAGGTTGCGCTCCATCGACTCCTGAATGTCGAGGTCGATGGTCGTATAGATCTGGAGGCCGTCCCGGTATAAGGCCTCTTCGCCGAAGCGGGCGGCCATTTCCTGGCGGACGTACTCGACGGCGTACTCCGCCGCTTCGCTATAGTCGGACCGCGACGACAAGCGCAGGGGATAGGCTTTCCACGCTTCGGACGACCCGGGACTCAATTTCCCGTCATCCCGCAGGAGGCCGATGATGAGGTTCCGCCGAAGGACGGAGAATCCTGGGTTCTTGCGTGGGTTGTACCGCTCGGGTGCTCGCGGGATGGCCGCGAGGGTCGCCGCTTCGGCCACGTTCAAATCGCGGGCCGACTTTCCGAAGTATCGCTGCGACGCGGTCTCCACCCCATAGGCGCGGTTGCCCAAGTTGATCTGGTTGAGATAGAGCTCGAGAATATGGTCTTTGTTGCTTTTGTATTTGCGTTCGATTTCGAGCGCCACCCGGGCCTCGCGTATCTTCCGCATCATCCCTTTCAAACCCTTGCGCTCCGCCGGATTAATCGTCTCAGGCCAGAGGTTCCGAGCCAGCTGCATCGTGATGGTGGAAAAGCCTTGAAGCTGGCGCCGCAGGAGGATCGCCTTGAAGGATCCCAGCACCCGGATGAAATCGATTCCGTGATGCGAATAGAATCGTTTGTCCTCGACCTCGAGAAAGGCCGCCACCAAAGCCGGAGACATCTGTTTCAGGGTAATGACGGTGCGGCGTTGCAACCCAAAGTCGCTGATCAACCGACCATCCGCCGCGTAGACTTTGGAGGCCTGCGCCGGATCGTAGTTGTCCAGCTCGGCGATCGAGGGACACGCATTGCCGTTGCACGCCTGAGTCCAAGCGCCGGCCAACAGAGCGAGGCCAAAGGCGATCAAGGCCAGGATCGATAGAAGAACCCGTCCTCGGAGTTTCGGCGAGTGCCACCAGCGGCCGAGGGTCGATCGAAGCTTCAGGGCCATGGAAGGCAAACTAGCCAGGGTCTCATCCGGGTGCCAGCAGGGTCCGGGGCGCTTGGGTTGCTTCGCCCCGGCGGCCCATCTACGATTGCCGCATGCCTGATTTGCTCTCCGAACTCACCCGGCGCGGGATGGTCCACGACGCCACGCCGACCCTCGCGGCGCGCCTCGCCCAAGGTCCGATCACCGGCTACGTCGGCTTCGATCCGACGGCGGACTCCCTGCATGTCGGAAACCTGGTGCCGGTGATGGGGCTCGCTTGGCTCCAACGCCTGGGAGGCACGCCCATCGCGCTGGTCGGCGGCGGGACCGGCCTGGTTGGTGATCCGAGCGGCAAGCGCAGCGAACGACCCATCCTCAGCGTCGAGCAGATCGACGCCAACGCGGCATCGATCGGCCGGCAGCTGCACCAGTTTCTCGATTTCGAGGGACCACGCCCCGCGCGTCTCGTCAACAATGCGGCATGGCTTCGCGGCCTATCCCTGCTCGATTTTCTTCGGGACGCGGGCAAGCATTTCACGATCAATTACATGCTGCAGAAGGACTCCGTGAAGAGCCGGATGGACACGGGCATTTCGTTCACTGAGTTCGCCTACATGGTGGTGCAAGCCTTCGATTTCGATCATCTGTTTCGGACGGCGGGGTGCGAACTCCAAATGGGCGGCAGCGATCAGTGGGGGAACATCACGGCGGGCATCGAGTTAATCGGGCGACGCGAATCGGCCGAGGCCCAGGGATTGGTGTTTCCGTTGCTCACGACCGCGAGCGGCGCCAAATTCGGAAAGAGCGAGGAGGGCAATATCTGGCTCGACCCCGCCAAAACCAGTCCGTACCGGTTCTACCAGTATTGGGTGAACGTAGACGATCGCGATCTCGTCCGGGTGCTCCGAGTCTTCACTTTCTTGCCCAACGAGCACATCGATGCCCTCGTGCGGGCGCATGAGGCGGATCCGGGCAAGCGTGCGGCCCAGCGTCTGCTCGCCAGCGATGTGACGGCGCGGGTCCACGGCGGTGACGTGGTACGACGGGTCGAAGCCGCAAGCCGGATCCTGTTTGGCGACACCAAGCTTCGAGAGGCTGACGGGGCGACACTCGCGGTCGTGGCGGGAGAGGTGCCGGTCTGGACGCGACTGGAATCCGAGGTGACCACCGGTTTCACGGCGATCGATGCGCTCGTGGCGACCGGCCTAGCGAGCTCCAAGAGTGATGCCCGACGGGCTATTCAAGGAGGGGGCATTTCGGTCAACGGCGAAAAAGTTGGCGACCTCGACCACGCGCTGGGCGCCGCCGACCTGTTGGCGGGCCGGTATATTGTGCTTCAGAAGGGGCGACGGAACTTCGCCATGGTGGCGCAGACATAGCACGTCGGTGCCCTTGCCCACATGGCATGGTGGCGGTACCTTCGCGCGTCTTCGGTGGACCGACTGTCAATGTGCTGGCTCCCCGTGCTCAACTGCACTCGTCTGCCCGTGCATCTCCGGGGCGCTCAGGCGTCTTCAACGCAAACCACATTTTGAGGGAGAGACAGACTCCATGAAAGAGTTCATCGCGTTTCTCAAGCTTTACGGGGTGATCGGCCTCGCCATTGCCGTCATCATCGGCGGCAAACTCGGCGATTTCGTGAAGGCGTTTGTCGACGATCTCCTGATGCCGATCGTCGGCGCAGTCATTCCCGGCGGCGATTGGCGAGCCGCGACTCTGGACCTGGGGCCGGTCAAGTTCGGTTTAGGCCATTTCGCCGGGGCGACGATCGATTTCTTAATCGTTGCTTGGGTAGTGTTCGTCATCTCGAAGAAAGTTCTTAAGGAAGAAACCGTCGCGAAAAAATAGGGTTAGCAGCAAGAGAGTTGAGTTGGGGGGAATGGACAGGGTTCCGACTTCTCACATAGGAGTTCAGCATGATTCGGCGCAGTGTAGTTCTCGCGGGTCTCCTCACGTTGGCGGTGGCCGTCCCGGCTCAGGTGTTCGGGCAAGCGGCCGCGCACACCGCCAAGTGCAAGGACGGTACGTTTTACGATGGTACTTCGAAGCGGGGTGCTTGCTCCAAACACGGCGGGGTCGGGGAGTGGATGGCCAAGACTGCGACCGCGCCGGCAAAGGGAACCACCAATCAAACGGTGAAGACTCCGGCCGCTCCTCCGACCGCGACGGCCCCGGCCACCAAGCCGGCTCCCGCGCCGAAGACCACGGCCCCAGCCCCCGCACCAAAGACCGCGGCGGCTCCAGCCCCCGCTCCTGCCCCGGCCGCCCCGGCCGCAAAGGCCGTTGCCCCAGCGTCGA
This sequence comes from Gemmatimonadota bacterium, assembly GCA_025358055.1. GTDB lineage: Bacteria > Gemmatimonadota > Gemmatimonadetes > Gemmatimonadales > GWC2-71-9 > JANYKV01. The sequence continues at coordinate 67,538 of JANYKV010000066.1, read as the reverse complement.
ACGCTGCGGTGGACGCCACTGCGGAGTGCAAGGACGGCTCCTACTCTCACAGTAAGCACCGCAGCGGCACCTGCGCCCGCCATGGTGGCGTGAAGCAGTGGCTCAAGCAGTTGCCCTGAGGAAATTCCATGGGATTGCTTGATGATGTGATCGGGAAGGTCACCGCGGCGCTGGGCAAAAACGACCAGCAGCACGCCGGTCTCATTCCCCAAGTGGTGGAAATGCTCGGAGGGGCCGGAGGCATTGCCGGACTGGTCCAAGCGTTCGAGAGCAAGGGTCTGGGCAACTTGGTGTCATCGTGGGTCGGGACCGGGCCAAACCTTCCGGTTTCCGCCAACCAAATCACCAATGTGCTGGGTAACGACAAGATTCAAGAGATGGCACATAAGGCCGGGATTTCCCCGGATGTGCTCTCTAACGGCCTGTCTACGATCCTGCCGCAGATGGTCGACCACCTCACCCCCAACGGGCAAATACCGTCCGCGGGTGGCCTCCTCGACCAACTTGGGGGAATGTTGAAAGGATTCAGCACCAACAAGTAGACCCCGAAGGCCCGGTCTACAAGTGAAGCGGCGGAGGAGCAATCCTCCGCCGCTTTGTTTCCGCTATTCCGCTCGGTTCAACAGGTCGACGACGCGCTCCATGTCGTTCATCGTGTTGTAGCAATGCGGACTCAAACGGATGGCTCCTTCTCGTAGGCTGAACGCGACACCTGCTCCCCGCAGGGCATCCAGGGAGCGGTCCATCTTTCGAGGCACCACGCAGAGGATTCCGGAGCCGCATCGATCCGTCGGTGAGGTGACCTTCGCGCCCGACCGGGACGCCCACTCGAGCACCGGTTCATGCAGGCCTCGGAGATGGGCCGCGATCGAGCCGATGCCGAGCGAAAGCAAGAGGTCGAGCGACCGCAGCATACCGACGAAATCCTGATACGGTAGAGTGATCAGCTCGAACCGGCGCGCGTCCGACAAAAACCGGTCGTCATAGCAAACCAAATTGGAGTAGTCGTCCATCCCTTCGAACGCGGTCCACCCAGCGAAGGGGGGAATCAGCCGCGTCACCAGCTCTTTGCGAACATACAGGAAGCCGGTGCCCCACGGAGCGAGCAGCCACTTCTGAGCACCACAGGCTAAGATGTCGACCGGGGTATGTCGGACGTCCAGGGGCACCTGCCCGACCCCTTGAATCGCGTCCACGACGAGGTAGGTGCCGGTTGCGCGCGTGGCAGCGGAAAGGCGAGCGAGGTCCACGTGGTATCCATTGCTGAACTGCACGAGCGAGACCGACAGTACCCGGACTCGAGGGTCTTGAATGCGATCGAGCAAGTATTCCTCATCGGGCCAGCCCTCCGGAGTCAGCGGGGCCAGGTCCAGTTCGACTCCCTTTCGGCGCAGATGCTTCCAAGGATAGACATTCGCGGGGAACTCCCGGTTCGGGACGACCACGATGTCGCCCGCCTCGAGCGGGAGCATCTGAGCGGCGAGATTGAGGCCATAGCTCGTGTTGCTCGCGAGCGCGATCTCGGTTGAGTCCGCACCGATCAGCTGCCCGATCTTCGCTCGAGCCTCAGTGAAAATGCCGGTCAGCAGCGCATCCGACAGGGCGAGCGGGGCCGCGCGATCTCGGTTGAAGTCTTCTGTTGCCGCGCGGCTGCTCTCCGGGAGCGGCCCGATGCTCGCGTGGTTCAGATAGACGGCCTTCTCCGCCCAGGGAAACTCGGCAGCCCGGACCGCTGCCGCATCGAAATGCGCGATGGCGGGAAGTCCCGGCGCTCGGAGCGGGGTGACAACGTCATGATGCACCATGCGAAATCTCCATTCCCTCGATTGCGGCTCAGCCAATCCCGGCCGCCCGATAACTTAATCGAACCGGTCACTTCTCTCCCTCCCCCACTCACGGTAATATCACGCGATGTCATCCCACCCCCAATTCAGCCTGGTCCTGAGCGGCGGCGGCCTGAAGGGGCTGGCACACGTCGGCGTATTCCGGGCGTTGGGGGAACGCGGCCTGGTTCCATCGGTCGTCGTTGGAACCAGCATTGGCGCCTTGATCGCGGCGGCGTGGGCCACCGGGATGCCGATCGAGGAAATGGAGGACCGAGCCCTTCGGGTCCAGCGGAAAGATGTGTTTCGCGTCGCTCACCTTGACATGGCCTTGCGTCGGATGTTGGCTCCCGCGGTATATCGCCGAGAGCCACTGGACCACTTGATTGCGTCGTTGGTGGGGGATCGAACGTTTCCGGATTTGGCCCACCGGCTGGTCGTGAACACCGCGGATCTGACTACTGGCCAACAGATGCTTTGGGGCTTACCAGGCTTTGACAACGTGCGGGTGTCGGACGCCGTGTTCGCGTCTTGCGCGCTGCCGGGCATCCTCCCTCCGCGGATCATTCAGGGCCACACATGTATGGACGGCGCCGTGGTGGAAAACCTCCCGGTGCGGGCCGCCCTGGCCGCCCAGGCGGCACCAATCATTGCGGTCGACGTGGGCGGGGCGGGAGGGGAGCGAGTGGGGATCGAGCGAAAGGGGTTTGCCGCGGTCTACAGCCGGGGGCTCGAAATCGTGATGGCGGAGATGATTGCGGAAAATCTGCGCGAGTGGAGCACCCCTCCCGTGGTGTTGGTCCGCCCGAACGTGGATCGCGTTTCGATGTTCGCATTCAACCGAACTCCGTATCTCATCGCCGAAGGATATCGCGCCACCCACGCCGCCCTCGACGCCCTGCCCGACCGGCTGGACACTTTACCGCCGGGGCTTCACCCGCAACGGGAAGTCGAAATCACCGTCGATCGCGAGCGCTGTGTCGGCTGCGGTGTCTGCATCTCACGCTCGCCGCAGGTCTTCAAGTGGGATGACGAACGAAAGGCCAAGGTCTACAATCCGTTGCAGTGGTGGTCGCCGCTCGGCGACGGCACCATCGAGGCGTGTCCCACGCAAGCCATCACGGCGGCCCAGCTTTGGCCACCGATCCGAACTCACGACTGATCGCCCGAAGATCTCGGACCACCCGGTCCCAATTGAAGTAGGTCTCCACGGCATGACGACCGGCCCGCCCTAACGCTCGGCGCCGAGGTTCGTCGAGGAGGAGGGCTCGAAGGGTTGCGGCCAGGGGTTCAGGGTTCGAGGAATCGAGCAGTACACCGGTTTCGCCGTCGCGTACGGCATCCGCGATGCCCCCGCTGCGCCGGGCCACCACGGGGAGACCACAAGCGGAGGCCTCCACCAGCGAGATGCCGAACCCCTCGACGTCGCGACCCATCCTTCGGGACATGCCGACGTAGAGGTCGGCCAGGTTGTACAAGCCGGGCAAATCGCGATCCGGGACATCGGCCAGGAATCGTACCCGGTCTTCGATTTGCAGTCCCCGCGCCAACGTCTCAAGCTCTGCCCGATGCTCGCCTTGTCCCACCACCGCATATCGCAGATCGGCAAACTCCGGGGCCAGAATGGCCAGGGCATGAAGCACCGTGTCGGCCCCTTTGTGGGGGACCAACCGAGCGACGGTGATGAGCCATCGCCCGGGGGGTAGAGCGTAGTGAGATCGCACGCGCTCCACCGGCAGCCCCGGACGGAATAGGTCGGGATCAGCGCCCAGCGGCACCACACGGAACTGATCGGGCGCGAAAGAGAGTCCCAGGTCGGCTACGGTCTGACTAGCGAGGTCACGGGTCCATTGGCTATTCGCGACCAGAACGGAAGCGGATCCGAGGAGCGCCCGGGCGGCTCGTCGCTTGAGCTTCGAATGGGCGGCCCGGGCCTGAAGTGCCAACAGGTCGCCGCCGTGCACGAAGACGCCGTAGGGTGTCCCGGTGCGAGCCAAGACCCATCGCGCGGGATAGGCGGCGGGTCGGATGTTTCCGCACCAGGTGAAGTCCACTTGGTATTGTCGAGCCAATTTCACGGCCCGTCGCGACCACCGGACCAGTCCGGGCCCGGTTCGGAGCCGGCGGGACGGCACCGCTATTCGATCGACGGGATTCGGTAGCGCAGGATCGGTTGCTTCGCTGCCCAGGGTCTGGCCGGTGGACACCACGAGCGCGCCGGGGGGATAGCGCCGCGCCAGCTCTCCCATCCAGCGGGCGATGCCTCCTCCCAAGGGTGGGAAGTCGTAGGTGAGGAGCAGCTGCGGCCTCGGCCCCACTCGATCCTCCAGGGAGGCGCTCATTCGCCTGTCAGACAAGATACTGCGATGGTGCCGGTGCGCACGATGGGGTTGGAAGCGGGGTTAGGCCCGTTTTGACAATGCACTTACCGGAAGGGCATGCTTCTGGACTGAAGCCCCCTCCCCATGCCGGCGTGAGCCTTTTCGCGATTCCTCACGCTTAGGGAAGCCCTAGACCCTCAAGGCTTGATGCGCCGACTCGGGTCCAAGCTCCAACGCACGGCGGTCGCCACTGCAGTGAAGGCGTACGGCAAACTCGACGTGCTCGTGAACAACGCGGGGATCGCCAACTTCGGCCCGATCGACGAATACAGCCAGTCCGATTGGGAGGTCAAATGCAGGAGCTCATCACTCCAGCTCCACCCCCACCTTCACACAACACATCCCCGGCGTCGGGTCCAGCACCGCCCTCACCCCCTCCACCCCGAGCGCTCTAACCACCCCCTCGATCAACGCCAGGTTCATTCCGCAGACCAGGTCTTTATGGTCCGCCACCAGGGCGTGAAACGGGCAGTTCCGTAACCGGATCTCCCCGCCCTCCTCAGCCGGCTCGTACCCATGCACCGCGAGGGCGGCCATCGCGCCCGCTAGCCGGCGCTTCCTCCCCGGCCGGTTTCCCGCCCGCGCCTTCGCCTCCTCCCCGATCCGCTCCCCGATGCCCCGAGCCACTTGGGTGAGCACCGCCTGGGTCTTCCGCGCCCCGCCCGCATCCACCGCCGTGGCCAGGATCCGCGCCGCCAATTCATAGCGCCGGTCGGGCAGGCTGACCGCCAGTTCCATCGCCGACCGGCGATAAAGCTTCGACGGCCTCCCCGCCCCGGGACCCGACTTCCCCGAGAGCCGCCGGAAGCTGGTGTCGAGCAACCCCTCCTCCGCCAGCCGGTCCAGGTGAAATCCCGCCAGCGCCCGTGACACCCCCACCGCCTTGGCGGCCTGGTCCCGGCTCACATCCTCCGACCGGGAGGCGAGATAGAGATAGAGCCGCCGCCGCACCGGCTCATGCAGTGCCGCCAGCCCCGCGATCTGGGCCTCCAGTTCCCCGGGTTCCATGCCTTCATTCTAAAACAGTGCCCGGCTTTCGAGAAGTCTTGACGGGGCCCGCCTGTGGTCACTATAATAGCAACTGTTAGTTTTAGAGCAGCCCTTTAACACACCCCGAACCAGGAGCCATCCATGTCGCGATACCCGTCACCCGCCCTCGCCGCCTTCCTAACCCTGGCCGCCGCCACCGGGGTCAGCGCCCAGGCCCCGGCGCCAAACCTCTCGGATCCGCAGGTCGCCCACGTGGCCGTCACCGCCAACACCATTGACGTCACCTTGGCCAAGTACGCCCAGACCCGGACCCAGAACACCCAGGTGCGGGAGTTCGCCGCCACCATGATCCGCGACCACACTGCGGTGAACGAACAGGCCTCGGCGCTCGCCGGCCGACTCCACGTCACCCCGCAGGACAATTCGGTGAGCCAGTCGCTGCTCGCTGGCGCCGCCCAGGCCCGCTCCGCGCTGGAGCCGTTCAAGGGGAGCGCCTTCGACCGGGGCTACATGGACCGCGAAGTGGCTTATCACCAGGCCGTGCTCGATGCGCTGGACCACGTCCTCATCCCCGCGGCCTCAAACCCCGAGCTCAAGCAGCTGCTGGTGGATGTGCGCCCGGCGATCGCCGCGCACCTGGAGCACGCAAAGCACGTGCGGAGCGGGCTTGGGAACGGGTCGTGAAGTCGCCTGACACGCGGCGGGCGCGGCTGCTCGTCGCGCTCCTGAGTGCCGCAGGGCTGGGTCTGGCTCACGCCGGCCCGGCCCCGGCTCCCCGGCGCCACGTGGTGGAGATTCGCGGGATGGAGTTCCATCCAGCGGCCCTGGAGGTGGCGCCGGGAGACACGATCGTCTGGGTGAACCGGGATATCGTGCCGCACACCGCGACGGCAGACGGGAAGAACGGGTGGGACACCGGCATCCTTACGCCGAGCCACAGCGGGAGCATCGTGGTGAGCCGAGTGGGCGGGTCGCCTTATGGCTGCAAGCTGCACCCGACGATGCGGGGCGGGGTCAAGGTGAGGAGGTCATGACGCGCTGGTTCCTCCGATCCCGCATTGCGGCGCCCGGCCGATATCGCGCAGCCGTCCTTGCGCCTCGCCGTTGGTGCTGTCCCGCCGGATCGCCTCACGATAGGCCGTCGCCGGCGCCGGCGGTGTCGCCGCGCATGAGAGTGATGTTCCCTGCAAGACGTACATCCCCGAGGAACCGGGAACAGACCATGAACAGGTGCCCAGACCACAGCGTGGCGGCAGATTCGAATGGACGATGACGACTCGCAATTACAGAAGTGGCGTGAACGCGGGCACCGATTATTTCGTCGGCCCTTCGGGCGCGACTCGCAATGACAGAAACACACGCAAATTCGGGCCCAGAGAGATCAGGCCAGCAGTCGCGCCAGACCGGTCTGGAAACGCTCCACCGCCCGCTCGATCACCCATGCGTCGACGGCGTGCCGATTCGGCACTGGAGCTTGGAGCGCGGCCACAATCGAGTCCACCAAACTGCGTCGGTCATCCAGGCGAAACCACAGGGGGGCCGAGCCCAGAAACTCGCGATGGGCCGGAATATCCGATGCGACCACCGGCACCCCGCACGCGATGCTCTCCAGCGGCGTAAGCCCGAACCCTTCGAAGCGACTGGGACACACTGTGATCGACGCATGGCGGTAGGCGTCGAGGAGGGCCGAGTCGTCGAGGTTCCCGCCCAGGTCCAGATCGACGCCGGCCATGGAGGCTTTGTTCTTCAGGCGCTGATACTCTCCGCCTTGTCCGATGATTCTCACCCGTACCCGTTCGGGCAGCTCCGACGCGGCCTCGATCAGCACCGCGTGATTCTTATGGGGAACCAACCGCGAAATGCTGAGGAGCACGGGGGGAGTTCCAGTCCACCTCGGGCCCGGCACGAAGCGGTCGGAATCGAAACAATACGGGACGTGGCGAGTCGCTAAGTCAAAACGGGCCTGGGCGTCGCGGGCCGTGGCCTCACTCGGCACCCAGACTTCGTCGGCCTGGTGAGCGATGAAACGGAGCCGGCTGTAGTAGCCCGGACGTTCGACATATCGGCCGGATAGCCGCGGAATCCGGAGGATCCGCCCTCCCACGGCGCCGACCCAATCCGGTTGACCGCGGCCCAGACGCCAGGGAGGAAGATCCCAAAGATAGAGCAGGAGCTTGGCCCGGTGGCGGACCGCATATCGAAATGCCGCGACAGCGGTCTGGTTGTCCATCGCCACCGCGAGCCGGGCCGGCCGATCGCCTGATAGCGCAATCGCCAGTCCGGCGGCTCGGAGACGGGGAACGACCAACGTACAGAATCGGTTCGGGGCAAACCAACGAATATCAGACACTCAGGTTCCGGGCGGGGCCGCGGATTGGTCGTGTTCCCGCTCCAGCGCCCACAGATGGGCATATTTGAGAAAGCCGGTGTACGCGCCCAAGATGGACGTTACCAGGCCGAACCTTCCATCCCGCCAGCTCCCGGACAGAACATAGGCGCGCATGAAGCGCCAGCACGGCCTCCAGATCAGGTCGGTGAAGGAGGCGCGGCGGCCGCGCGCGTAGAGATCCTGCGCGCCCCAACGGGCATACAGATTCATCTTCTCCAGTTGATGGGACAAATCCCGGTAGGGCACGTGGGTGAGACAACCACTCAGCGTTCCCACCTCGGCGCCGGTGCCGAGCGATGGGTGGGCCGTCGAGCCGCTAAACCGGAAGTCGCGCAAGAAGAGCCGGACCACCCAATCACGCCCCCACCGACCCCGTCGCTGTTCCTGGCCGAGGTAGAAATTCTGGCGGCGGACGCGGTAGGCCGAATAGCGGGTCTCCTGGATGACCCGGCCGATCTCCTCACGTAAATCGTCGGTCACCCGCTCATCCGCGTCAATCGCCAGTACCCAGGGGTGACGGGCGGCGGCAATTCCGGCGTTTCGCTGCGCCGCGATGTCACTCGGGGATTGAATGAGCACCTCGGCACCGAGGTCGCGCGCCCGCGGCACGGTCGCGTCGGTAGAGCCCCCGTCCACGACAATGACCTGGTCGGCCCACGAGACATTGCGGATACATTCCTCGATGAGACGGGCTTCGTTCAACACCGGAATCACCACGGTCAAGGGAATCCGCTCAGACAAGGGAGTAGTTCCGGAATTCGAAGACGCGGAGCCCCGTCAGCTGCTCGACAAGGCCGGAAGCATAGAAACGCAAATGATCGAATTGAAAATGCGGCTTGGATACGATCCGATCCGGGTCGTAGGCATGCGCGGCGACCCATGCCTGGGCGGCAGCGGGGTGTTGGCCGGTGAACGGCCGGAGCCCGGGGAACCAATCCAGCAAGGGATGGTCCTCAGGGCGCTCTTTCATCCACGGATACAGCACGCGATCAATTTCCTTCCGGCCCCGCAGGGCGCTGGCGCTGCGGGTATAGCCATAGTGAAACATTTCCGCCCCCGTCAGGCGCGCTCGAATTTTTCGGTCGTTGGAGCCCACTCGGAAACCCTGGGCGTCGCGGAACGGATGAACCATGTACTCCGTCCCGAGCCGGACAGCGCGGACCTCACGCCGGTACCAACGACGGTTGACCGCCTCCGTGCCGGGGTCACCGAATAGGTGGTGATATTGGACTAAGAGACCTTCCACTCGGGGGTCGTCGTCCACCACATTGACGGCCTCGCGGAGTAGCGGGACGCCCGCCTCGTGAAGGACTTCGTCGGCTTGAATGTACATCCCCCACCGGTGACGACACGCCCGCATAGCTCGCAGGGTCTCATCTCGGAGGATTCGGTCGCGATCGGCGAGATTCCACTCCGTCTCGAGAATCCGAACGCGCGGATCCTCGATGCCCCGGATGAGATCGAGGGTGGCATCGTCGGAAGCCCCGACGTTGACCACCACCTCGTCACAAAGTGGTAACAGGGAGCGGATGCTCGCTTCGATCGGGAAGTCGAGCAATATGGCGTTCCGCACGAGAGTGAATCCGGAGATCGGCGGCACTAGGGGCAAAGGTCAGCGTAGGGCAATCGTCAACAACTCCTCGAGCCGAGGCGTCCAGCCATGTTCCCGCTCCGCCCGCGCCCGCGCCCGGGCGGCAATGGAGGCCCTGCGTTCGGGGTCGGCGAGAAGTCCGAGTGCCAGGGCCCGCATCTCGGCGATCGATTGAAAGAGAACGATTTCGTCGCGATCCTGGAAATGGCGCGCAATGTCCTGCTTGGCATCGCACAATTGCACCGTACCGAGGGCGGCCAACTCGAAGACGCGCAGGTTTGCTCCGCGCCCGTAGTCCGCAAGTCGCACCGGTTCTCCATAAAACTGATGGACATTGAGCGCCACCTCAGCTCCACAAATCGCGCGGGAGAGCTGACTCCCAAAGAGGGGTCCCAACGGGTACCCCGGCCCCCACCGCGCGAGGCCAAGATCGTCGATCGCGTCCAATACCACATCCCGCTCGGCTTGCCGCGATCCCACGAAAACGATCCGGCTCCCCGGTGACCCGGTCTCGGGTCGCACCGGGACAATTTCACATCCGAATGGGAGATAGTGCGCGTCGATCCCAACCGCTCGTTCTCGCTCGACGATATACGAATCGAAGGCGAATGCGATATCATGAGCCCGGGCCAGCCGAACGGCAAGCTCGAGACTGTGGGGCGGATCGGGAAACCACGTGGCCCAGCGGGCCCGGGATTCCCCGCGGAGGGAGGTGATGCTCCCCTCACTCAGTTGCTCCGCCTTGAACGTGAGGACCAAATCGGGGCGGGATCGACGAATCGTTCGACGGAGGCGGCTTTCCAGCCCAACGCCGAGCAGGCGGTGCAATCCGCGCGTTCGTTCGTCGAACGGAGTGACTTCACAGCCCAGTTGGTGGAGCGCCCGGGCGATGGCGGACCCCACATGGTGATACCGCCGATTGAACCGAGCGATCAGCACCACCCGCAACCCGGCGAACGCGGTCATGCGATGCAAATCTAATCGTGGGCCGAGGGTACCTCCAGCGACGACGCGCGCCTACTTTGCGCCCAGATGCATATCGCTCTGTTGTACCATAGTCGGCTTCCGGTGCGAGGATACGGAGGAACTGAACGCGTGGTCGTCTGGCTCGCCCGCGGCCTGGCCACCCTCGGCCATCGCGTATCTCTTTTGGCCGGGCCCGGCTCGTCCGTGCCGGAAGCCACACTCATCCCGGTCGACCCGAATGTCGCAGCGCACGCAGATTTCAACGTGGGGCCGTATCTCCCACCCGGCGTGGACATTGTCCACGCGCACCGGCCGCTTCGTGCCCATGGCGACATACCCTTAGTGTGGACCCTGCATGGATTGGCGAAGCCCGGCGAAATACTCCCGCCGAACCTGATTTGCCTGAGCGCCCGCCATGCGGCCCGACACGGCACCACGGCCTTCGTCTACAACGGCATCGACCCAGCCGACTACATCTTCCGGGAACAGAAGGGCGACTTCGATTTGTTCTTGGGCCGCCTACATTCTTCCAAAGGCTACCATTGGGCCATCGAAGGGGCCCGGCGCACTGGGCACCGCCTGATCGTGGCTGGAGGTTGGCGACCGAGCCTTCGGCGGGATGTGAAATTCGTCGGCCAGGTTGCAGGAAAGGAAAAGGCCGAGCTCTTGGCCGATGCGCGTTGCCTTTGGATGCCCGCGCTTTGGGAGGAACCGTTCGGTCTCACGCTGGTTGAGGCCCTGATGAGTGGAACCCCTGTGCTTGGCACGCGGCAAGGGGCCCTGCCGGAAATCATTACGCCCCAGGTTGGCGCCCTGGGCAACGACCTCGAGGAATTGATCGTGGAGCGTGGAAGGTTGGATCACCTGAGCGCTGCCGCCTGCCGCGACCACGCGGTCCGTCATTTCTCGCATCAAGTCATGGCAGCGGAATACCTTCGATACTACCAGTCGTGCATTACAAGTGGAACATTGCCGGCGGGACGGCGGCTCGGAGCGTAGGGCGAGGGAAGCTCTGAACAAGTGTCGTGGCGGGGCCGGGGCTCTGCCGCAGGGTCCCTCCCCGGGGCACTCGGCTTTGTGGTGGTGGTCCTTCCTAGCCGCTGCTTTCGGCGCGGACCACGTCGGCCGGCACCGGGGGCAGTGAGTCGGCATCGGGTTCTCCCGGAGTGGTGAGGCCTGGGCCGCCAACAATCGGCACGGAGAACCCACACCGGGTGAGCAGCTCCGACATGCGGTGCATGTAGGTATGCCTCGCCAAGACCACGCGTCGGGCCGAGGCGGCCAGGCGCTCTCCCGTCGCCGGGTCCTGTAGGGCGTCTTTCACCAACGCGCGCAGCTCGGACGCGTTCCGGAACACGAGCAGGTCCTGACCCGGAGCGAACACGCGCGGGAGATCGGTCCGTTCGTCAGTGACCTGAAGCACGCCAATCGAGGCGAGCTCGAACAGCCGCTGATTGCAATGTGCTTCGGGTTGCCGGGCCTCTTCGTAAACGTGGTGAATGTTGATCGCGACAGAGGCACCACTGTAGGCGGACACGTAATCTTCGGTGCTCGGTACCTCACCGCGACAATAGTCCTTGAGGGAGGTGCGCCGCCAACCCGGGCCCCATAGGGCCAGCCCGAACTCCACCACCTCGGTAAGCAGCGCTTCGCGCCGGGCTGTCGCCGAACCGGCGAAGACGACGTTGGCCCGAAACTGGTCGCGAGAGTTCACGGGTCGGTAGACGGAGGGATCCGCCGCGAGGGGGATCGTCGCGACGATTCGGCCGAGGGCCCCGGCCAGCGCACCGGCTACATCGGTGGAGGCCGCCACCACCTCATCGTACGGCCGGCCCCGATCTGCTGCCTCCCGGATCGTGCGCAGGTCGTCCGGGAACCAGTTGACCCATTTCGCCCGGCCGAGGGGGCGAAGATCGTCGACCCATCCCTCCTCGACCTCGACCCCACCGACCACCAAGATCAGCTCGAAGGACTCGCTCTCAAGGGTTCGGGCTAGGCGAGTCTTGAGGTCACCGCCGGTGAGCCGGGTCAAAAGGCCCGGCCGTTTCAACAGGTCGAAGCAGGTCACCCGGCATCCGAGACGCTCCAATGCCCGGCGCCGGTGGGCGGCGTGAGCGTGGAGCGCATCATCAAAGCGGGCGACGAGAAGAACCGATGGCGCGGTCATGCCGAAGCGGCTACCTCCCGAAATTGCAGATCGTGCAATCGACGGTACAGCCCGTCGCGATCGAGGAGCGCTGCGTGCGTGCCGCGTTCAACGACGCAACCGGCGTCGAGCGTGATGATTTCATCCGCGTGCCGCACCGTCGCCAATCGATGAGCAATCACCAATACAGTCCGATCCTTCATGAGGCGGTCAATGGCCTGTTGAACCAACCGTTCCGACTCGGTATCCAGTGCGCTGGTGGCCTCATCCAAAATGAGGATAGGGGGATCGCGTAACAAGGCGCGGGCAATCGCGATCCGTTGCCGCTGGCCACCCGAGAGGCGAGTACCACGCTCGCCCAGCACCGTATCGTAACCCAGCGGGAGTTCTGCGATAAAGTCCCGGGCATTCGCCGCCGCGGCCGCGGCCTCAACCTCGGCCCGGGTCGCCCGGGGGCGCCCGTACGCAATGTTCGCCGAAACGGTGTCGTTGAGAATGACCGTGTCCTGGCTCACGATGCCCAACAGCGACCGAATCGAGCGCCGGGTGAGCTTCCCGAGTGGAATCCCATCCAACCGTATTTCACCAGCGACGACGTCGTGGAATCGAGGGAGCAACTCGAGAAGTGTCGTCTTGCCGGCACCAGAAGGCCCCACCAACGCCACGACTTTCCCCTTGGAGACGGAGAACGACACGTCCTGCAACACGGGAGCCCCGTTCGGATACCGGAACGATACTCGATCGAACACCAGATCGCGGTTGAACGTCGCGGTCCCCTCGCCCGGATGGTCTGCCTCGGTCAATGGAATATCGAGCAGATCGAACACCCGATCGGCACTCGCCATCGCCGTCGCCATGGAGGCCGGAAACTGCGAGATCGATTTGATCGGCGACATCATTTTGAGCGCGGCGACCAGAAAGGTGATCGTCTCCGCGGGTCCGAGGGTTCCACCAGTGATCCAGGGCGTGGTGGCGGCCCAAATGATCAGGATGATCAAACAGCCGCCAAACACTTCACTGACCGGGCTGGTGAGCGACGAAAATCGCTGAATGCGGATAATCCCCTTGCGATAGCGCGTTGCTTGTTCCTCAAACCGCTGGCTCTCTAAGGTCTCGGTGCCGTAGGAACGGATCAGTTTGATAGCGGAGATCCGCTCGGCGACAGTGGCCGTGAGTTCTCCACGCTGGTCGGCCCACACCTTCGAGTGGCGGCGCAGGCGCGCGAGGAGCACACGCATACCGAGCACCAACAGGGGAGCGGTGGCGACGGTGAGGATTGTGAGTCGCGCGGACATTCCCATGAGGATGACCACGGAAACCAGAATCAGCACCAGATTCTGAAACAAGGAGGCGAGCGCCGCGCTCACGACCGCCTTGGCGGAATCCGCGTCGACGATAATGCCGGAGATGAGCTGGCCGGACTTGGTGCGTTGGAACAATCCGAGATCAATTCCAAGGAGGTGGCGAAACAGACGGGTCCGGAGGTCTCGGACGACACCCTCTTGCACCGCGACGGAGATTTGATTCGAGGTGTAGCTCAGGGCATTCTTGACCATGAGCCCGGCCAGCAGCACCAAAACGATTCGGCCGGCCGCCTGCGATGGGGGCAGCCCGCCGATGAGCGGCGCGAGAAGATTGTCCACCGCGCGTCCGAGCCAAGCCGACCCGCTCGTAAGCACCTTGGCGGCCTCACCGCCGAAGAGTTGTTTGAGGAGGGGCACCAGGAGGACGATGGTAACCCCATCCAGGACCGACGCACCAAAGGTCGCCAGCAAGCCGAGGCTGAACCGCCCCGCGTAGGGACGCATCGTTTGCAGGAGTCGGAGAGACGTCCGAGTGGCCATACTCGGTAAGGTATTGGGGCGAGTTGGACCGGGCAACGCGCTGGCGCCTCCCGACGGCGCGTCCTACATTCCCGCCGTGTCGAGGACCCCGCTCAACGCTCCGCGCATCCTAGCCGTTCGGTTCAGTGCGATCGGAGATATCCTACTCACGACGCCTCTCTTGCGCGCGCTCCGGCTTCGCTACCCCGAGGCGTACATTACGTACGTGACAAAAACCGAATTCGTACCGCTCCTCGAGAACAATCCTCGACTCAACCGGATCATCGCCTATTCCCCCGGTGGCTCGATTCGGAGCCTGGCACGAGAAATCCGCGCGGACGGTTTCACCCATCAACTCGATTTGCACGGGAGCGTTCGAAGCCGGATACTCCGGTGGTTGGCGGGCGGCCGTTGGACTGGGTATCCGAAGTATCGCCGCGCCCGAGCCGCGCTGATTCGATCCAAGCAGAATCGGTACCCCGACCAGCGATCCGTCGCCGAACGCTATTTCGACGCCGCCCGAAGGTTGGATGTGATACCCGACGAGGGCTCGACCGAGCTATTTCTCCGCCAAGATGCGATGACCGCGGCCGATGCCTTTCTGCGAAAACATGATCTCGGCCAGGAGCGCACGTTGCTCGCGGTGGCGCCCGGGGCTGCGCATCAGACCAAACGGTGGCCGATTCGGCACTGGCAGGACCTGGTGGCAAAACTGACTCAGAACGGAGCCGACGTTGTGGTGGTTGGCGGTCCGGAGGACGGAGCCCTAGGCCGTACCATCGCCGAGGTTGCGGGGGCGCACGCGGTGAGCGCCGCCGGCGTGTTCGACCTACAAGGAAGCGCCGCGCTCATCAAACGCGCTCGGTCCCTCACCGCGGGCGACACGGCTGCTACGCACCTCGCGACCGCGGTCGGTACGCCGGTGGTCAGTCTGTTCGGGCCAACCGTTCCTGCCTTCGGCTTTGGGCCCTACCACGCGCGGGCCACGATCCTCCAACACGAGCTGCCCTGTCGTCCCTGCAGTCCGATGGGCACCGACCGTTGCCCCTTGGGTCATCATAAATGCCTTGAAGACCTGCGGCCGGATGAGGTCCTGAATGCCCTCAGGCGGTTGCCGCAGTGACATTCGGGAGTCCGGGAACGTTGGCCCTGCTCGTTCTCCTCCGCGACGCCGCGCGGGGCACCAAACGGGACGGCCTGTTCGCGATCTGGCTCACCCTCCGGGTCATCGAGGACCTGAATCTCGACCCTCCATACGCGGACCGGCTGAATCGACGAAGGGTGGTGTCCTTGGAGCATCGTCTGTCGAGCCTAACGGTTCCCGCACCGCTTCGCCGGGCGCTTGCGGGGGCGCTGGGGCTGATGGCGGACGGCACACCGAAAGGAGGCCACCTCGCCCTGATGAACCTGGTGGCCCCGGTTCGCGAATCCCTCGGCCCCGAGGTGGCCGAGCTGCTGACCAAGGCGATCCGCGCGCTCAAAGACGCGGCTAAAACCCCGTGAGGAGCCGGCGTAGCGGCCTCCGGAGCGCGTTGCCGCAACCCGGCCTCAGGGCTATACTTATGCCCGTCTTACGCGGACCGGAGTAGGCCATGGCAGGCCATAGCAAGTGGAAGCAAATCAAACGAAAAAAAGCGGTCACCGACTCCAAGCGCGCCTCCTCTTGGACCAAGGTCATCCGCGAAATCACCGTGGCGGCACGGGCCGGCGGCGGTGACCCGGGGGGCAATCCGCGTTTGCGAACTGCGATCGATGCCGCCCGCGCGGTGAACATGCCCCACGAAAACATCGATCGGGGAATCAAGAAAGGAACCGGCGAGCTCGAGGGGAGTTTGTACGAAGAGCTCACCTACGAGGGCTACGGGCCGGGCGGTGCCGCGGTGTTCATCGAGGCCACGACGGACAACCCGAATCGCACCGTCGCGGAAATCCGGCATGGGTTTAGCCGGAACGGCGGCA
Source organism: Gemmatimonadota bacterium (assembly GCA_025358055.1). Classification (GTDB taxonomy): domain Bacteria; phylum Gemmatimonadota; class Gemmatimonadetes; order Gemmatimonadales; family GWC2-71-9; genus JANYKV01. The sequence goes on along the minus strand of JANYKV010000066.1, from coordinate 51,470 downwards.
ACCTGGGCGCGACGAACTCGGTCGCCTGGATGTTCGACCGCAAGGGACAAATTCTCCTCGACGCCAACCAGTACGACGAGGACAAAACGCTGGAACTCGCGCTGGAGACCGGAGCCGAAGACTTTGGCCGAGAAGGCGATCAGTACGTTGTGACCACCTCGCCCAACGATTTTCATGCCGTGCAGGACGCCCTCCGTGCCAAAGGGATCGTCCTCGAGTCGGCCGAACTCGCCATGGTGCCGAAGAACACCGTGAAACTCGAGAAGTCGGATGCCGAGAAAATTCTCAAATTGATCGAGGTACTCGAAGACCTGGACGATGTCTCGAAAGTCTTTTCGAACTTCGACATCGACGCGGCCGATTTGGCGGAGGCGGAAGCGTAATCCCGGCGTTGCCATGAAGGTGCTCGGAGTCGACCCGGGGACGGCAGTGCTGGGGTACGGCATCGTCGAGGGGGCGCCAGGCCGGCCGGGGCGCCTGGTGGAGTGTGGAGTCATCCGAACCCGCCCCCGCGAGCCGCTCGCCCTTCGCCTTCGGGTGTTGTACGAGGGACTCACCGAAGTGATCGCGCATCATCAACCCGACGTCATGGCGGTCGAAACCGTCTTCTACCAGAAGAACGTGAAAACCACGGTCACCCTCGGCCACGCCCGGGGAGTCATTCTGTTGACGGCCGCTTTGGGCGGAATCGAAACGTTCGAGTACTCCCCGGCCACCGTAAAGAAGACCATCGTCGGGCGCGGAGGCGCGTTGAAACCACAAGTGGGATTCATGGTGGCCAAGCTCCTCCAATTGCGCAGCGCGCCGGCCCCGGCAGATGCAGCGGACGGGGTGGCGGTCGCCCTCACGCACCTGCTTCGTGCCGCCGATCCGCGGCGCCGACGCCTTCCATGATCTCGACCCTCAGCGGCGTGCTCACGGAGCGGGCCAGCGATGCCATCGTCGTACAAACGGACGGTGGGGTCGGCTATGAGGTGGTCCTGCCCCTTGGGGTGCTGGAACGACTACCCGCGGAGGGTCTGCGCGTGTCGCTGTACACCGAGCTCGTGGTTCGGGAGGATAGTTGGACGCTGTTCGGATTCGACACGGCGAGCGAGCGGGGCATATTTCAGCGGTTGCTCGGCGCCAGCGGATTCGGACCGAAGCTGGCCCTGGCGCTGCTCTCGACCCTCGGACCGGACCGAACCGTCAGGAGCATCCAGAACCGAGACATCGCGGCGTTGAGTTCGGTGAGCGGTATCGGACGAAAGAAGGCCGAACGCCTCATTCTCGAACTCCAAGACCGGTTTCAGGACCTCGCGGTTTCCGAACCACGCTTGACCAGCCGACCCTCGGGCGGTGGCGGCGACGCCGTGCGAGCATTGATCGTCCTCGGCTATTCTCCTAGCGCAGCCGAGGACGCCGTGCGGACGGTGCTGGCCAAGGAAACACTCACGGAAACCGCCTCCATTGTTCGGCGCGCTTTGCAACAGCTGACCCAGCACAAAGGGGGACTGAAGGAATGACCCAACCCGCGAGAACCGCCGAATGGATCTGCACCAAATGTGGGTCGACCAACCGGCGTTTGGTACCTGAAGCGAGCCGGGTGGCGGAGGACCGCTGTGTGAGCTGCCATACAAAACACTCCATCGAGGCGGGCCCGCGCCCGGTTCGTTGGAACGCCCGGGCCGCCTAGCCCTACTATGCCACGCGTCGAGGTCACCACCCCGGATGCGCTGCCGGAAGAACGGAACGCTGAATCCGCGCTCCGCCCGTCCCGCCTGGACGAGTTCATCGGACAACCCCAGGTCAAGGCTTCGCTCCAGATCGCAATCGACGCCGCGAAGGCCCGCGGCGAACAGCTCGACCACATCCTCTTCTTCGGACCGCCCGGACTTGGCAAGACAACCCTGGCCATGCTGATGGCCAAGGAGATGGGGGTGGAACTCCGCACCAGTTCCGGCCCGGTGCTCGAGAGGCCGGGTGACTTGGTTGGGCTCCTGACCGGGCTTGCGCCCGGCGATTTGCTATTCATCGACGAGATCCACCGCCTCCGACCGGTGTTGGAAGAATTCCTGTACTCCGCGATGGAAGATTTTCGCGTCGATGTACGGATCGCCGACGGACCGAACGCGCAGACCATTCCGATGTCGGTGGAGCGATTCACTCTGGTGGGCGCGACGACGCGCTTTGGACAGCTCACCCCTCCGATGCGCGCCCGGTTTGGCCTGGTCGAGCGACTCAACTTCTACCCGCCGGAAGAGCTGCGCCTGATCGTGCTTCGATCAGCCGGAATCCTCAAGGTCCCGATCGACGAGAACGGGGCAACCGAGATCGCCAAGCGCAGTCGCGGAACCCCCCGGGTGGCGAACCGACTGCTCCGCCGAGTGCGAGACTACGCTCAGGTGCGGGCCGGCGGTGCCATTTCGGGCGCGGTGGCGCTCGAGGCGCTCGCCCGACTCAACGTAGACGAGTTTGGCCTCGACGACATGGACGCCCTAATTCTCACCACCATCATCGAAAAGTTCGGCGGTGGCCCGGTGGGACTCGGCACCGTCGCGGCGGCCGTGGGCGAGGACAGCGGCACGTTGGAAGACGTGTATGAGCCCTATTTGATCCAGCAGGGATTCCTTGAACGCACGCCTCGCGGTCGCGTCGCGACACCCCACGCCTATCGTCGCTTCGGGATGACGCCACCCGCGGTGCAGCCTACGATCTTTGACCGCTGAGCGGCCCACGAATTACCGCACTGCAGACTTCGACTACCAGCTTCCGCCTGAACTCATCGCGCAGACGCCGTTGCCCGACCGAGCGGCAAGCCGACTATTGATCGTTCGACGTTCGAGGGAAACACTCGAAGACGGTGTGTTTCGTGGCCTCGTAGACTTGATCCCCCCGGGTGATTTGCTGGTGATCAACACATCCCGGGTCCGCCACGCCCGATTCTTGGGACGACGCGCCAGCGGGGCGCCCGCGGAAGTGCTCTTGATCCATCCCGCGTCCGACGACTGTTGGATTGCCCTAGGCCGGCCCGGAAGCGCCCTTCGCCCCGGAAAAGGGGTGGAGCTCAGCCCCGATGTCACCCTCGAGGTGGTGAGCATCTTGACGGACGGAAATCGGTTGGTGCGCTTCGTTGGAGCGACCGCGCAGGAGGCGATCGATCGATTCGGCAGCCTCCCCCTGCCACCCTACATTGCACGAACGCCGACGGCGGCCGATGCGGCGCGGTATCAGACGGTCTATGCCGAACGCGAAGGCAGCGTGGCAGCACCAACGGCGGGACTTCACTTCACGGCCGAAATTCTTTCGGCCCTGCGGGACCGCGGAATCGGAGTGGGCCGACTCGACCTGGAAATCGGGCCGGGCACCTTCAAGCCGGTGGATGTCGAGGACCTTACTAGACACAAGATGCACCCCGAATCCTATGAGATTCCGGAGGCACTGGCCGGTCAAATCGCGCGAGTCCGAGCGGGAGGGTGCGCCGTGTGGGCGGTTGGGACGACCGTGGTCCGGGCGCTGGAGTCGTCTGCCGTGCTCGGCGTCGTGCGGGCCGGACGCGGCGAGACTCAGTTGATGATCACCCCGGGATATCCCTTTGCGGTGGTGGACCATGTGATCACGAATTTCCATCTCCCCCGCTCGACGTTGTTGATGTTGGTGAGTGCCTTTGCCGGAGTTGACCGGACCCGCGCCGCATATGCCCACGCCATCGCGGAGCAGTACCGCTTCTACTCCTACGGCGACGCGATGGTCGTGGTGTGACTGACGCGACGGAGACCGTGAACCGGTTCGCCCCAACCATGCGGCAACACCGCGCAGAGAAGGAGAGGGGCCCGATTGGCATTCGAGTTTGAGATCCAAGGCCGGAATGGCGCGGCGCGAGCCGGGCTGCTCTCCCTCCCACACGGTACCGTCCAGACCCCCGCATTCATGCCGGTGGGTACCCACGGAGCGGTGCGCGGACTCCATCCTCGGGAGGTGGAAGAGACCGGGGCGCAGATCATCCTCGGCAATACCTACCACTTGCACCTCCGACCCGGCGAGGAAACGGTGCGCGCAATGGGAGGGCTTCACCGCTTTACCACCTGGCCGCGACCGATGCTGACCGACTCGGGCGGATTCCAGGTCTTCTCGTTGGAGGGCCTACGCAAAGTCAGTGAGGAGGGCGTGGAGTTCGTGAGCCACATCGATGGCACCTTGCGAACCATCACTCCCGAGTCGGCCATGGCGATTCAGTGGGCTCTCGGGGCCGACGTGGCCATGGCATTCGACCACGTGGTGCCCGCCGCTTCCCCGTTCGCCGACGCCGAGGCCGGAATGGAGCGCACTTTAAGGTGGCTGGCCAGATGCCGGGCGGAGCATGGAGCGCTTGGAGGCGTAAGTTCAAATCAGCAAACACTTTGGCCCATCCTACAAGGGGGCACCCACCTCGAACTCCGAGGCCGATCTTTAGAGGGCACCCTCTCCCAAGGCCCTTGGACGGGAATCGCGATCGGCGGGCTTTCCGTCGGCGAACCGAAACCGGTCATGCACGCGGTCCTGGAACACCTGGCACCAGGGCTGCCTCAGGACCGCCCCCGTTATCTTATGGGCGTTGGGTTCCCGGAGGATTTGGTCGAGGGAATTGCTCGGGGAGTGGACCTGTTCGATTGCGTGGCGGCGACCCGAAATGGGCGCCATGGCAGCGCCTGGACGATGTCCGGCCGGGTAAACATCAAGAAATCGATCCATCGAGTCAGCGAAGAACCCCTCGATCCGGGGTGCGACTGCGCGACGTGCGGACGATTTTCGCGAGGTTACCTGCGACACCTGTTCTTCGCCCAAGAGATGCTCGGCCTTCGCTTGATATCGTTGCACAACGTCCGGTTCCTCATCCGCGTGACGGAATTGGCGCGGGCGGCGATTCTCGACGGAACCTTTGACCGTTGGAGCCGGGGCTGGCTCCAGCTCTACCATGCACAAGGAGACCCATGAGATCGACGTTGATGGCCATGATGGCAGCGCCCCAAGGCTCCGGTGGGCTGGGGGTACTGTTGATCCAAATCGCCCTGTTTGGCGCCATCCTCTACTTCCTGATGATTCGACCCCAGAGCCAGGCCCGGAAGAAGCACGCCACGATGCTCGCGGCGCTCAAGAAGGGCGACGATATCACAACGAGTGGCGGAATCATCGGCAAGGTGAAGGATCTCAAGGAAGACCGGGTAACCATCGAGTCGGGAACGTCAACGATCGTGGTGGAACGCAGCCGCATCGTCCGCGTCGGCAACGTGGCATCGACGGTCCCCAATCAAGCATGAGCCTGCTCGATCTCCATCTGCTCGGCTCCTCGACCCTCCGCACTCGGAGTGTGGAGGTGGCGGCGGTCGATGAAGCACTCCGCCAGTTGATCGACGACCTGTTCCTCACCATGGATACGGCCAAGGGAGTGGGGCTCGCGGCCAACCAGGTCGGGATCACCAAACGGGTGGCGGTGGTCGATGCGGAAAGCGATCGGTTCGTCATGGTGAATCCGATCATCACCAGCGCCGAAGGACGCCAGCGAGCCGAAGAGGGCTGCCTCTCGATTCCCGAGGTGTACGGGGATGTCACTCGCGCGGAGCGCATCGTCCTCGAAGCGACGGACCGAGAGGGCCGGCGGTATACGAAGGAGGCTGAGGGGTTGGTGGCGCGGGCCATCCAGCACGAGATCGACCACCTCGACGGCATTCTGTTCATCGACCATCTCAGTGCGCTCAAACGGCAGATCCTGCTCGCCCGCTGGAAAAAAGAGAACCGCGGGAAAGCCGTCACCAAGTCACTCCAGCCCCCCCCGAGCCCCAAGAAGTAATGCGTATCGTCTTTTTCGGCACCCCGGATTTTGCGGTGCCGAGCCTGCAGGCTCTCGTCGAACATGGGGACGACATCGTCGCGGTGGTCACCCAACCCGACCGGCCTCAAGGACGCTCGCGTTCGACCCTCGTGTCTCCGCCGGTCAAGGCGCTCGCAGTGCCGCGGGAGATTCCGGTGTTCCAGCCCGAACGGCCCACCGGCGACGTCTTTCTGGCCAGTATCCGACGGCTCGCGCCCGACCTCGGAGTCGTGGTAGCGTACGGACACATTCTCAAACCCGCCCTCCTTAAGATTCCTCGCCGAGGAATGATCAATGTCCACGCCTCGATTCTGCCCGATCTGCGTGGGGCGGCGCCGATTCAGTGGGCGATCGTGAACGGTTTTGTGCGGACCGGCATCACCATCATGGAGATGGAAGCTGGGCTCGACACGGGTCCGATTCTCCATCAAGTCGAGACTCCGATCGGGCCGGGCGAAACCGGCGGAGCGTTGACCGAGCGTTTGGCTGTGCTGGGCGCCAAGGCATTGGTCGACACGCTGGATTTCATGCGCCGTGGCACCCTCCGCCCCACTCCGCAGGAACACACCCGGGCAAACTACGCCCCCAAGATCGACCGGACGACGACCCGCATCGATTGGGAATTGGAACCGGACACCATCGTTCGACGGATTCGGGCCTTCGATCCCGCGCCGGGGGCCTGGACGGTTTTGGACAGTCTCGAGATCAAACTGTTCAGCGCCCGGCTCGCTGATGGCCGCGGACGTCCAGGCGAGGTGCTGGGGATTGAACCCACGCTCGTCGTAGCGGCGGGGCGCGGGGCGGTGGAAATCGGCGAGGTGAAACCGACGGGAAAGAAGCGGATGTCGGCCGAGGATTGGGTGCGCGGACGAACCGTGAGCTCCGGCCGGAGGTTTACGTGAGACCGCTGCCCCGATTGCACGCCTATACCGATGGAACAATTTGCCGAGCGGCGGATTTCGGCGTGCGGGCGGCGGCGATTGCTGCTGGCGGCGATGCAGTGGCCCTCTACGCCCGCGACCCCACGAGCACGGCGGCGCAACTTACGGCCTTTGCCAAACGCCTCCTCGCACTGGCCCGGCCCCCCGGAGCTGCAGTCATCGTAAGCGGACGCCCGGACATCGCTCAGGCATTGGAAGCTCACGGCGTGCAACTTCGGGCCAACGATCTCTCCCCATCGGATGCTCGGCGGGTGTTCGCTCGCGGGTGGCTCGGCCGGTCGGTCCACTCGCTTCCCGAGGCGGAACATGCCCTCGCCGAAGGAGCCGAGTACCTCGTGGTTGGCCATGTATTCGAAACTCCAGCACATCGCGAACACTCCCCTATCGGCCTTCCCCTCCTCGGCCGGATCGCCGCGCTCGGCGCCCCCGTCGTGGCGATCGGTGGAATGACCCCCGCCCGGGTGGCGGTGGTGCGCGACGCGGGCGCGTGGGGTATCGCCGCGATGTCCGCGCTCTGGCATGCGGCCGATTCCGCGGCTGCGGCCCGAGCGTTTCTTGGCTCCTGGGCGGAGGCGGCGTGAGCCCGTTACGCATTCAGGTGAACGGAGAGGTGCGCGAGATTGCCGGCCCGGCAAAGCTGACGGACCTCCTGGTGCACCTTGCATTGGACCCCCGCACCATCGTCGTCGAACACAATCGCCGGATCGTCCGGAGGGACGCGCTCGCCGGCACATCGCTGGCGGAGGGGGATGTCGTTGAATTGATACATTTCGTGGGGGGAGGATGATGAGATGATCCACGCACAATCGGTTGCGCTCGAAACGATGGATCAGCCGTTGACGATTGCGGGGCGATCGTTCCGGTCGCGTTTGATGGTCGGGACCGGCAAATATCGAAGCCAGGCCGAGATGGTCGGGGCCATTGACGCATCGGGGGCGGAGATCGTGACCGTCGCGGTACGGCGCGTGGATCTCGATCGCTCCAAGGACGAAAGCATCCTGCATCATCTTGACCCGGGCAAGTACTTCCTTTTGGCAAATACGGCCGGATGCTACACCGCCGAGGACGCGATTCGCTACGCGCGACTCGCCCGTGAGGCGGGATTCAACGCGTTCGTGAAGCTCGAGGTCATCGGGGACAAAGAGACGCTGCTTCCGGACGCGGTTGGGTTGCTCGAGGCGGCCGTCACGTTGGTGAAAGAAGGCTTCCAGGTCTTGGCCTACACCAACGACGACCTGATCACCGCACTCCGCCTGGAAGACGCAGGATGTGCCGCGGTCATGCCACTGGCCTCACCGATCGGGAGTGGGCTCGGACTCATCAACCCCTATGCCATTCGCACTATTAAGCGCCGACTCTCGGTACCGGTCATCGTCGACGCGGGTGTCGGAACGGCATCGGACGCGTGCATCGTGATGGAGCAAGGGGTCGACGGCATTCTCATGAACACCGCTTTGGCGGGCGCCACCGAACCGGTCCACATGGCAACCGCCATGCGACATGCGGTTCTCGCGGGGCGAGCCGCCTACCTGGCAGGGCGGATGGCGCGCCGCGAAATCGCCGTTCCATCGAGCCCGGCGAAAGGACTGATTGTCTGACGTAGGACTCGACCCCCGCCGGGCCGCATGGCAGATCCTCAAAGACACCGATCGTGGGCTGCATTTCGATCAGGCCTTGAACGAGGGGCTCGCCCATCTCGGAGATGCCGATCGGCGGCTGGCACATGAACTCGCGGCCGGGGTCCTTCGCCAACAGCGGCGGCTGGACGAGCGACTCACCCCACTGATCACGCGGGGCATCGAGAGCGTCGATCCGAACCTCCTGACCGTTCTGCGCATCGGCGCCTACCAATTGGAGCGACTAGACCGCATCCCACCTCACGCCGCGGTGGCGACCTCGGTCTCATTGGCGAAAGAAATTGCCGGCGCAAGTGGCGCGGGATTCGTGAACGCCGTGCTGCGCCGCCTGACGAGGGCTCCCCGACCCTCAGATTCGGAACCGAGCCCGGCCGCCACCGATGATCAGCTGGGCGCCGCCTATTCACACCCCGACTGGCTCGTCTCCCGATGGCTGGAGCGCTTCGGAAGACTGCAGACCGAGGAGTTGCTGGCGTGGAACAACCGAACTCCCCCTCTGGTTGTGCAGCCCGCGCGTTGGACGGTGGAAGAGTTGACGGTGGCTTTCGCAACCGACGGCATTGCGGTGGTCCCCGCCCCTTTCGATGCCGGCCTGATTCCCACTCAACCCAATCCGCGACTGTTGCCGGGCTACAGCGCGGGCGGCTTCCTCGTTCAGGACGCGGCCCATGCCCTCGTGGTCAGATTTGCCGGCGTGGCCCAAGGGAATCGGGTGTACGATGTCTGTGCCGCGCCCGGCGGGAAAGCGCTTGCCTTCGCTCATCTTGGCGGCCGGGTCGTGGCGGGTGATATGCCGGGCCGAATGCCCCGTCTCCGAGAAAACATCGATCGGGCGGGCACCGGGCACGAATGGGGCGTGGTCATGAACGCCCTGGCCCCGGCCGTACGCCCGGTCGATCTGGTCTTTCTCGACGCTCCATGCCTCGGCACCGGCACGTTCGCCCGCAACCCCGACGCTCGCTGGCGGGTCGGGCCGGAAGGACTCATGAGTCTGGTGGAGCAAGGCGGCCGATTCCTGCGCGCTGCGGCGGAGGCTGTCCGGCCGGGAGGGCTGTTATGTTATGCTACGTGTTCCCTGGAGCCCGAAGAAAACGAGGAGCAGGTGGATCGATTTCTCCGTTGGAATCCACGCTTTCACCGCGAATCGAACCCGGCCCTGCCACGCACATTGATGACTGACACCGGCGATTTGATGATTCTGCCTCAGCTCCATGGGATGGACGGCGCGTACGCCGCCCGCCTCCGCCGGGACCCGGCGTGACCACGGTTCCGTCGCCGACCCGCGGCTCAGGGTTCTTGGCCACCGTGGCGGCTCGCCGCCGTCTCAAGGCGATCGGCGTCGTCGGCGGCGCGGCGCTCGCGGGCTACCTCGTGACGTGCTGGGCCTATCCCACTCCCATGCTCAGCCGGGAAAACACCGTTATCAGGGTGTTCAGTCTGCCGTTGACCGAAGCGCAACAGCAACTGACCGCCCAGGGCTTCCGAGTGAAGGTCGACGACGAAGAATCGGACCCGGTGGTGCCGGCCGGCCGGATTCTCTGGCAAGACCCCCCGGCGGACGTGGCGTTGCCGAAGGGCAGCACCGTGCATCTGACGGTAAGCCGGGGGCCCGCAAGCGTCGGGGTCCCCGACGTGATTGCGTTCGATGCCGAGCAGGCGAAGCGCGTTATCAATGCGGCCGGGCTCAACGTGGGAGCGAGGGATTCGGTGCCCGCGGAGTTCCCGGCCGGCGTCGTGGTTGCAACCCGCCCGCCGGCGGGCACGGGCAAGAACCCCGGCACCACGGTGGATTTGGTGCTGAGCCGGGGACCCGCGGACATCAAAATCCCCAACGTGGTCGGCCAGCATCTAGAAGACGCCCGGCACCAACTCGAGGCGCTCGGACTTCGCGTCGGCCGAGTGACGTCGCGGGCGGTCCGCCGTGGAGCAGCCGCGATCGTCCTCGAGCAGCGACCGGTGGCGGGTGTCATGAGTCCGCGAGACGCTCGGGTGGACCTCATCGTCTCACAACCCTAGGGAGTAGGAATGCCGCTGCGTATCGCCCCAAGCGTGCTGAATGCCGACCTCGGTCGCATCCGCGAACAGGTTCAGCTCGCCGAGGCTGGAGGAGCGGATTGGATCCACATTGACGTAATGGATGGCCATTTCGTCCCGAGCTTGAGCTTCGGTGCGCCGGTTATTCGCGCGCTCCGATCCATCACGTCGCTTCCGCTCGATGTGCACCTGATGGTGGAGCACCCGGAACAATACATCGCGGAGTACGCCGATCTCGGCGCTCGAGTGTTCACCTTCCATCCCGAGGCGACCCGACATGTCCAACGGCAGCTGACGGCTATCCGGGAGCGGGGAATGCTCGCTGGTGTCGCTCTGAATCCCGCCACACCCCTGGCGGCCGTCGAAGAGGTCGTCACCGATTTGGACTTGGTGCTCGTAATGTCGGTCAACCCTGGCTTCGGCGGTCAAGCGTTCCTCCGGACCACGATCGACAAGGTCGACCGCGTCCGCCGTCTCCTCGATACCAAAGGTTCCCGCGCGGCGCTCGAGGTCGACGGAGGTATTACGGTCGACACGATCCACAACGCGTATGCGGCTGGGGCGGACACTTTTGTAGCGGGCAGCGCGGTGTTCGGCAAAGATGACCCGGCTCAGGCAGTGCGCGACCTGCGCTTGGCGTGCGCGGTGAGCATTTAACCAAGGGAATGAGTCATGGCTTCGAAACAATGGGTGTTCGTCGGAACGGTGGTGGCCGGGCTCGCGATCGGGGCGTTCGCATTGGTCAAATTCGGCCCGCAAATCGCAGGCGTCGAGGTCGGCGCCCACGCCCCGGACTTCCGCGCCGTCGACCTCAAGCATGGAGATACCGTCTCCCTCTATCAGAAGTACCGAGGGAATGTCACGTTAGTAAACATCTGGGCCACCTACTGTATTCCGTGTCGGACCGAGATGCCGGCGATGGAGGCGGTCTACCAGCGCTTGGGTCCCAAAGGATTTCGGATTGCGGCGGTGAGCATCGACGATGGATCGCCGGATGACGTTCGGGCCTTCGGCCGCGAGTACAAACTGACGTTCGATCTCCTGCAGGACGCGAAGGGAGATATCAAACAATCCTACCTCATCACCGGTATCCCGGAGAGTTTTCTCCTCGACAAGGACGGCGTGATCGTTCGCAAGGTGATTCAGGCTCACCCGTGGAACTCGCCGGAAAACCAAAGGATCATCGAGCAGCTGCTTGCCAATTGATCGCATCCTCGGCATCGAAACCTCGTGCGACGAAACGTCCGCGGCGGTGATCCACCTCGACGGGCGCCGCCCCGTGCTCGATAGTCTCATCATCCTTTCACAGGACGTCCATCGAATTTTCGGCGGCGTCGTACCGGAGCTCGCCGGCCGCGAACATCTTCGCACCATTGGGCCGGTCGTCGATCGCGCGCTCGCGGAGGCCCAGATCGGGCTCGGCGCCATCGAAGGCATTGCGGTCACGGCCGGACCAGGATTGGTCGGCGCGCTGTTAGTGGGCCTGATGTACGGCAAGACGCTCGCGTTTCAGCTCGGCCTCCCCCTCATCGGCGTGCACCACCTCGAAGGTCACCTGTTCGCCCCGACCCTCGAACTCCCCGACCTCGAACCACCCTTCGTGGCCTTGTTGGTGAGCGGTGGACATACCCTATTGCTCGATGTCGCCGCATGGGGGCAGTATCAGTTGCTTGGGCGGACCCGAGATGATGCGGCCGGCGAGGCGTTCGATAAAGTTGCAAGCCTTCTCGGCCTGGGATATCCGGGAGGCGCAGCGCTGGAGCGCTTAGCCAAGACGGGCCGGCCCGGCCGGTTCCGCCTGCCCCGCCCCATGTTGCGCGAAGTGGCCACCGGCGGACCCGACCGCTTCGCCTTTTCGTTCAGTGGGCTCAAGACTGCCGTCCTGCGAGCCGTCCAATCCAGCGCGGATATCGAACGGGATCGGGCCGACCTCGCGCGCGAATTTCAGGACGCGGTCGTAGATGTCCTCACGGAAAAGACGACCGCCGCCGCGCTCGAATTGGACCGCCGAACGGTGGTCGTCTGCGGCGGAGTCGCGTGCAATCAGACGCTCCATGACCGGCTGACCGAACGCCTCGCCGGGATTGCCCGCCTGGTTGTCGCCTCACCACGGCTCAACACCGACAATGCCGCGATGATCGCCGCCGCCGGCGCCTGGCACCTCGGCCAGGGTGATCGGAGCGGATTGGACCTCGAAGCGTTTGACAGCGGGCCGCTGCCCGGAATGTTAGTTTCAGAGGCCCAGAATTGACTTCTGTCATTGCGAGAGTGCGAGCACCCGAAGCAATCTGTCTCAGTTGCCGGTACGATTCAGCACAGGTTGCTTCGTCGGCCCTTTGGGCCTTCCTCGCAAGGACAGAAGGGCGAACCGGGCCCGATGAAGAACTTCTCTAGCCGCTACCTCCTACGGGCAGATACTCGATGACTACCGTATACCCGCTGGTGTTCAAATTGGGGCCGCTCGAAATCACCGGCTACGGCATCATGATGATGGCGGGCTTCATGCTCGGCGGGTGGCTCATCGACCTCGAGCTCAAGCGGCGCGGGTTGCGCACGGAATATGCCGCCGACATCACCGTCGCCGCGGTCATCGGCGGAGTCCTTGGCGCGAAGATTTGGTACGTCGTCTTGACCCAGGATTTGAGTTCGCTGTTTTCTCGCGGCGGCCTGGTCTGGTACGGTGGGTTCATCGGCGGTGTGACAGCCGTTTGGATCAATGGGCTCCGGCGAAAGGTCCCGACCCGCTGGACCGCGCAGCTGGCGGCACCCGCCCTGGCGGCCGCGTACGCCATCGGGAGAGTCGGCTGCTTCATGGTGGGTGATGACTACGGCAGACCTACCTCGGGCCCCCTGGGTGTCCAATTCCCTCAAGGCCTTCCCCCGTCGACCGCCGGGAACATGACGACGCTGTTTCATTTGCCGGTGGGCCCAGGAACTGACCCCTCGACCGTGCTCGCGGTCCATCCCACCCAACTCTATGAAGTGGGATTGATGTTCCTGGCCTTCATGGCGCTGTGGAGACTCAGGCGGTCGAGCGGCGGAACCGGGTGGCTCTTTGGTTTGTACTTGGTGTTTGCCGGCACGGAACGTTTTGCGGTCGAATTCCTCCGCGCGAAGGACGATCGATTTCTGGGCGCCTTCACGGTGGCCCAACTTGCCAGCGTGGTGTTGGTCGTGGTTGGCACCATCGTGGTGCTTCGGCTCAAGGGACAGGCGGAAATATCACCTGGGGCGTATTTGAGCCAGTCGAACTGAGCTCGGTCTCCTTCCCTTCCAATACCCGCCTACCCCTTCGCAACCTGACGAGGGGTGATCGGTTGGTCCCTCGGAGCTCCGCACGCAGATTCGAATCATCAGCATCTCCGGCGAGCAGTCGGAAATCTCGGTGACACCGTACCAGCAGGCGGAAACAAACGGGCACGCTTCACGTAGGTCGACGGGTACGGCTTGGACATCAGGCCTTCCCTTGCCTTCGAGGAGCCCGTCACGTGGACACACCGCTTTCCGCGAGTCGGATCATCGGCTTCCTGCTGATCGTCAGAATGACCGTGTCCGCCGCGCTGAATTTTGCAGCGATGGCGCCGCTGTTCAGCCCACCCGGATTCCTGGTCACCGGCGCACCCCACGCGCAGCAGCTGGGGACGGCAGCGCTCGCTGGCATCGCGAACGAATCATTGTGGATCGTGATCGCGCTCCTGGCGTTTCCGGCCTTCTTTGAACGCTCGCGACGGATGGCCGTCTGGTGCGTAGCGATGGCGGCCATCGTCCTCGCCGTGAGCGTCGTCGAGAACACCGCCATGATGTCCATGGTGTCCCTGAGTGAGACCTACATGAGCGCGAACGACCTCCAGCGTACGCAGCTCGAGGCGGTGAGCGTCATCGCGTCCTCAGCACGGAATTGGGCGCACTTCGCGGGGCGGATCACCGACGGCGCGATGATCCTGGCCTTCTGCGCCACGCTGTATCGTTACGCGCTCGTTCCGCGCGTGATCGCCGGGGCGGCCCTGGTCGCCGCGCTCCTGCAGATGGCCGGGGTCGCAATGCCGTTTTTCGGACGCCCAGTCGTGTTTCCGCTCCTCGCGCCGTTAGGGGTCACGCAGCTGATCCTGGCGGTGTGGCTGATTGCCAGGGGATTCCGCGCACCCGTGTCATGAGCACTCCGGTCGGCTCGGACGGTCCGCCCCATCATGGCTTGGGACATGAGCCGACCGGAACGGAGGTTGTATGGCGACGAGTACGTGGCGAACGAAAACCCTCAAGCCCATTCTTCGGTTTAGGAGTGAGGCGGCCGAGCGGTCCGAGCGGCTTACAACTCCTCGACCACCTTGCACGTCCCGGTCACCTTCATCTTGGTCCCCTTGATCGTGCCCTCGAACACAAAGACCGCCCCTTTGCCCTTCGCGGTCATCGTGACCGGCTCCTGCGAGGCCACATACGCGCGTGCCCTCTTCCCGAAGCTGATCTCCACGTCGCCCTTCTTCGGGCCCGCTAGCTCCGGGTTGTCTACTTTGATGCCTGCGGCGGACATCTTCTTCGGGTCCTTGATGTCCGTATCACTCCACGTCGCTGTGGAGAATTTCTGCACCTTGAAGTGGGCGCATATAGTTTCCGCCGACACCGACTTGTAGGTGCCGGCGTCGGGGCCGTTGAGGATCACGACCTCGACACCGTCGGACAGAGCCTGGAACCGTGACCCCACCAGCAGACCCGCGCCGGCAACGGCGAGAGCGGTACGGACGAGATAATGCATGGCGAATATTCTCCTGAAGATGAGGGCTAAAACCGTGTGAGCGCCACACGAACCAGCGCGACCGCGTTGTCGAGGCTGGCGCCCGACGACTTGAATTGGAGCCTCAGCATCTTGTCGCCCTTGAGTACTTTGAGGGTCCCGTCCGTTCCGGTCGAAAGCTGATCCCAGTTCCCCTCCAGCGTGTCGGGTGCCGCCGTGCCGCCGAGTTTGCCGGCAACGACAGTGGCCACGCCGCCGAGCATCCGGAACATGTCGGCGCCCATCCTCCACATCGGCGTCACCACCAGCGCCCGATGCTTCCCGCTGAAATACGAGCAGCTCGGCCCCGAGCCGTAGACCAGCGCCGTCGCCTTGCGAGACCGATACGGCGCGACCAGCAGCGGGCCGAGCACTGCCTCTGCTTCCTGACGGGTGATCAGCACACAGGGATCGGGGCCCTGCGGCGGGACGGCGGGATCGGCCGGATTCTCAGTGAACGGCAGATCGGGAATCCGGTCGACCAGGGCGGCGGCGAGCGCGATCCCTCGGTCACCTGTGCCCATCGAGGCGGACACCAGCACGGCGATGCGCCCCTTTTTGGCCGCGGTCAGTCCCAAGGGGGTGCTGGCCGAGAGCCGGAAGTCGAACATCGTCTGTGACCAGCTGATCATCGTGCAGGAGGGTTTCAAACTTGCATCGGTCATGTTCGGGCTCGCGAACGGATTCAAGACCGCCGTCGGTTTCTTCCTGGAGAAGAGTCCGTATACCGGGCCGATCTCGACGTTGTCATTCAGGGCAAAGGCTCAAGCCTTCGCCGCGGGGAAAGCCGTCGACGGGCTTCCTGGGCTGGCAGCCAAGGTCTCGGGGGTCATCGCCAGCACGTTGTTCGACCACTACTGCGAGCGGTTCGAGGGGCCGATCAAAGGTATCACCAAGGTCGAGTACTATAAGGACGGGGAGATGTGGTGGCGCTACACCGTCGAGCTCGAAGGCCAGATGACGCTGGCATACCGGAAGGGAAGCGACCTCAAGCAGGGCGTGGCGCTCAAGGGGCACATCGTGGGCACCGGCACCCGCTTCGCCGTGATGGACCAGGCGCTTCGCGTGCTGAAGAGAAAAGCGCTCGCCGGTGGGGTGATCGTCGGGAGCACCGTTCCGCCTGTCGGGTTCCCCTACACCAGCGTCCCGGGTGCGATGGCACTCCAAGCGGTGCCAACGGCGTTCTTCATCCCGGTGGACGGCCAATTCATCAACGGCAAGTTGATCCTCCAGCTGGGTCCGGCGCGCACCGACTTCAACGAGACGTACACGCTGGCGCGGGGAAAGTACGTCGTCGGCGGCCCACTATCGATGGGTGTCCTGCATTTCGTGCACTATGAAATCGCCTTCGACAAGGCGCGCGGCATGATCGGCAAGGCTACAGGCGCCGATGCGGGCCCCATCGAGATCCCCGTGCAGATGGGCAAGAATCAGATGATCGCCGAGCGAGTGTTCGCCGCGGTGCGAGGCAAGGTGTTGGCGAAGGGGAACTACGATGTGAAGATCAAGGTGTGCAACCCGAAATGCTGAGGCTGTGGGGCCCCTCTCTTTTCTGGCCGATTCGACGAGAGTCGGCTGCTTCACGGTGGGTGATAACTACGGCAGACCTACCTCGGGGCCCCACTGTGGCGGAGTTGAGTCGGGAACTCGGCCGCGAACGGAGTGGACACGGAGCCACACGGCACTGAACCAGGGGTCGCGCTGTCGGAGCACCGAGGTGACGACCGCTGACATACAGGCAACGGGCTGGCGGCGATGGAATTAGGCGGGAGCCCAACGAAGTGACACCATTGGCGGACCGGGGGGGACAACGGTGCGCGGATGCTGACGGGGGCGGACAGGCGGACGGGACGAGCCTTCCTTGCCCTTCTTTTCCTTGCGCCTTTCTTCCGTCCTTCCTCACCGCCCCCCGCCGGCTGGACCCCGCTGCCCTTCCTTCAATCGCGACTTCATCCGATCCACTTCGGCCCGAATTTCCGCCAGATCCGCTTCAATGCGCTCCAGCGAGCGCATCAGTTCAATCTGATTGACCGGATCGCGGTCTCGGGTCGCCGGGACCCGTTGCGTCCCCGCCGAGGAGGAATCGGGAACCATCACGGACGTGACTTGAAGGCGACGCCGGGGAGCGACGATGAACGTCCACACGAGCGCAACTACCGCGAGCAAGACCATCAGGGCTTGCCCACTCAACGACTCGATGGTCGGGTAGATGCCCATCGCGGGGACTCGCGGGCCGTCCGAGATGAACGTCGAACCAATCAGGCCACCCTCCTGCAGTTCCGCGATCCCCTTCCCGACGAAGACGAATGCCATGTAGTACAAGAACGCGCTGGTCACCGCGAAGAACGGTTTGAGCGGCAGACGCACGCCAAACCGGTTGATGGCGAAATACACGACCAGGAGGATCGCCAGACCGACCAGGATCCCTCCCACAATCGGCATCCGGGCTCCGACGTGGCCGGCGGACACCCAGAGTGCTTTGTAGAACAGCACCGTCTCGAAGCCTTCGCGATACACCGCGAGGAATGCCACGGATCCGAGCGCAAAGCGAGATCCATCGGTAACCGCGTCTTGAATCTTGCCGCGGACGAAACTGTTCCATTTCGCCACTTCGATTTTGGACAGCAGCCAATAGCTGACCCAAAAGAGCATGACCGTCGCGACCAGAAGCGTCACGCCTTCCATGGCTTCTTGCTTCGCGGGCGTAATTTGGAACACTGTCTCGAGCGCGACCGCGGTGAGAAGACTCATCACCGCGGCGATCCCCACCCCGATATGCAGGTCTCGCTTCCGCGACCCCGCCCCCATCTTCACCAGGAACGTCATCAACGCGCTCAACACCAGGATGGCTTCCAATCCCTCGCGCAGCATGATGATGAGCGACTGTACGAAGAGGCCCCACGGTGACGATGTAACGGCAACCGTGCGCTCGGCTTCCTCGAGCGCTACCCCGAGCCGGGACCGAATCGCATCCAGCTGATTCGCGCTCATACCCGCGGTAGTGCTATTGCGAAGGTCGCTGAAAATCGACTCGATCCGGGTCACCAGGCCGGGGTTCTTCACCTGCACGTCCCGCTCGACCTGCTCGAACACCGTATAGGCATCGAATGCCGTTTGCCGGGCCTGCTCCACCTTCCCCTGGCGAGCCAGACCGTAGGCGGAGTCGAGTTGGGTCCGAACCGCCGCAAAGATCGTGGTGGTTCGGTCTTGCCCCCCCGCGACTCGCACCGCCTGAAGGCCCCTGACTACCGCAACGTCCGCGTCGGTCGACCCGGCACCTATGGCGACGGCCAACTGGACATCCGACATCCGAGCCGTGGTGGGAAATGCCTGAAGCGCCGCAGGGACCCCAATGCTGCTCTTGGCGGGGAGACGCAATAGGGTGGCGTACAATACGGCCGCCCAACGATCGTCGGCCGATAAGCGGGTCTCGAACGCGGGCATCGCGGTCCCCGCCGAACCCACGGTAACGCGCCGGTAGTAGTCGAGTGGTGAACTGCCCCGTCGGGCCTGGGCGTCGGCTAGGTTCGCCGGCTTTGGAGTGAGATAGAGGCCGGCAGCTCCATCACCTTTGCCGAACACGCCGTGGCAGGTTGAACATTCGCGTTGGTACACTTCCGCCCCGCGAGCCAGCGAAGGGGTCTCGGCGGGGATCTCCTCCAATGAAACGCCAAGAGCCGTCGAGAGCTGGTTGGTGATGGCCCGGATTCGTACCGAAACGGATTCGGCTGGCGCGGCGCGGGAGAGGAGCCCAAGTAGCGCATCAAAGTCCCCGTTCACGCGGTCCCGAACGGCGGGGGGGAGAGCGAGGGCGGCCCGCTGAGCCTCTTTCAGGAAGAGACGGGCCTCTTCGACCTCAGCCGGGGCAATCACGCGGCCGGCGGAGACGCCGAGCCGATATTCCCCGGCGGCAAGCTCGGAGAGCGCGGCGACGCGGCGAACCGTTACCGCCGAATCGGTCCCGGCCTGCCGCGCCGAAACAGGGGCGGCGGCGACGAAGAGGCTGAACGAATAGACGAAAAGTCTCATGATCCCATTCAAGTTTGCTCGTCAAACTTAAAGTAGAGTAATTCAGTCGGGATTGGAACCCTCCACCGTCAATCCCGCTGCAGATATCATCATACGCCATCGCGCTCGATCACGGCAACTGCGGCAGCCGTCAAGTCCGAATGGCTCAACGACAAGTTGATCTTGAACCCGGGCACCTCGGCGGTAAGGTCGCGGGCCAGGCCGTGGAGCACCACGGAGGGCTTCCCGTCTTCGGCGCGGTGCACCTCGATGTCTCGCCATCCAACGCCCCGGGCACCCGGTAGACTTTGGAGCGCCTTGAACACCGCCTCTTTGGCGGCTAGGCGAACGGCAAGGTAAGGGGCCGGCCGAATGCGGCTGGACACGTACTGTCGTTCGGTCTCCGTGAGAAGTCGAGTCAGGGTGTGATCACCGTGGCGCTCGAGCAGACGGTCGGCCCGCGCGACATCGACCAGGTCGATCCCAACTCCCATTACGGCCATGGCAGGGTCCACCACCAGGCCTTGAAGCCAGCCAGAATTCCTGGTGTGGGGAGGTAGCCGCCGAGGACCAGACCGAGGTAGATCGCGGAGGCCGCCATGAGTAAGGTGATAACCCAGAGGAGTGCGGTGGGGCGTTTCCAGGCTCGGAGTCGTTCGATCGTCGGGACGTAGCGGGCCAGTTCATGCCGAACGATGGATTCGAGGCCGAGCCATGAGGTTTCGAGGGCGTTCGCGGACAGGCGCAGCGCATCCGGCCAGGAGCGATCCGCATCAGGCTCCGCGAGAAAGTCCTCCAACGGAATCCCAGCGCTACTCAACTTCGCCGCCAAGATGCGTTCATCCTCCGGTGACGGAAGCTCGTGGCCCACGAGGCGGTGGGGCATCCCTGATTCGGCACCGGCGCGGACGAGGCGCCGACGGAGCTCCGAGAGCGTAAGGACGGTCGCGGATTGCACCGCGTGGTTCCACACTTCCAGCCAGGCCTCCGCACCAAGCGTGGATCGCGCCGCGACGAGGTTTCCCGACTCGAGAAATCCGCGGGCCGTCGTCGCTCGCTCAAACAAGGCCGAAACGACCGAGAGACGGAGCTCGTCCAGCGACCAGGCGTCAGACAGCCGACGATGCTCTGGCTCGGCGAGCCGACCGAGATACGGCCCCAGCTCAGGCAGGGTTTCGGCTACGATAGGATGGCCTCCAACACCATTGCCACATCGCTGCAATCGCCGAATACCCGGTAGGCCCCGGCGGCGGCCAATTCGGCCATCGGATACGAGCCGGTCGCGACCCCCACGGCGCGGGCCTCGATCCCGAGGCCGCAGGTCACGTCTGACGGCGTGTCGCCGATGATGACCACCTCGTGACCTCGCGGGCGGCGGCCGAAGAGCGGCTCGGCACGTTCCGAGGCGATCGGCGGGAGGGCCGATCGGTCGGCGTGGTCGGAACCGAACGCACCGACGCGAAAGCGAGCGGGATCGATGCTCGCCGAACGCAATTTCAGCGTAGCGCCCGGCACGACATTGCCAGTCAGTAGTCCGAGAACCACCCCGGCCTCTCGCTCGAGCGCATCGAAAAGAGCCAGGATCCCAGGCATGACTGTCGTCTGATGATCCGGACGCGCGAGCTCACGCTGAAGGTGATTCACGTATCGAGTGAGAAGTCGGGTCATCCGGTCCGGCGTGACTGGTCGCAAATCGCCACCCACCGCGAGAAGTTCGTGCACAATTTGGGGGTCGGTCTTCCCATCAAAGCGAACCTTCGTGAGCTCCTCCGGACGCGGTACCTCCTCCGCGATCGCGGCAACGATGGCCCGCCGGCCGGCGCCGGCACTCAGGAGAATCGTCCCATCGATATCGAACAGCACCAGCTTCCGGTTCATAGAGTCGAGGGAGGGACGGCATGTTTCGCGGAGCATGCCGTGCAGAATGTCACGCCTCGGAACGTACAGATGAGGCAGAGGAAGGTTCCGCAATCCGCACAGGGATACCCCTCGGAAGCCCGCTCCTCGTTGCCACACGCGCGACAAATCATCGCATCCCGGCCGCCTTTTGCTTTCTCGATCGTCATGCGGGCCTCCTAATCGGTGATGCTGTACAGCTTGATCTTGTTGATTAACGTCGCGCGGGAAATGCCCAGCTCGCGCGCGGCGCGGGTTCGATTCCCGCCATGGTAGCGGAGGGTGCGATCGATGTGCTGCCGCTCCAGGTCGTCCAAACTCATGGGAGTATGGCGGCGGTCCCCCAATCCGGGGCGAGCCCGAAACTCGCCCGGCAGATGTTCGACTCCGATGATCGGCTGCCCCCGAGCCAGGAGCAGACAGCGCTGGAGAACATTGCGAATCTCCTGGACGTTGCCCGGCCAACCGTGCGCAAGGAGGCGCTCGATCGCCTCGGGCGAAACGACCGAAGGGCCGGAGGGGAAATCGAGCAACAGAGATTCGTGAATAGTGGAGATCAGGGTTTGCCGGTCCTCCCAGCTGCGATCTTTGACCGCGGGCAGAGTGACCTGCACCACGTTAAGCCGGTAAAAGAGATCCTCGCGGAATCGCTCGGCCTCGACTTCCTCGGCGAGGCTCCGTTCGGTCGCCGCGACCAGCCGGGTATCGCAAGTGAAATCTCGAGAGCCCCCGAGGCGGCGGAAGCTCCGCGTTTCGAGCGCCTTCAAGAGCTTGGGCTGCAGCTCTCGAGGCAGATCGGAGACGTCGCGCAAGAAAAGGGTTCCGCCGTCGGCGAGCTCGAACATCCCCTTACGCCGCTCGGTCGCGTCGGGAGTCGCGCCCCGTTCCTGGCCGAAGAGCACCGGGTCGAGATTGATCCCGGGCGCGGTACTGCAGCGAACCCGAAAGAACGGCAGACGGCTCCGGTTACTGCGGTCGTGAATCAGTCGCGCGAGCCATGACTTCCCGGTGCCCGACTCGCCCGTGATGAGGACGGTCGTCCGATCGCTTTGGGCCAGGAGAGAGACCTGGCTCGCCACCTCTCGCATTGCAGGCGAGCTGCCGAGAAAAGCGGCGGCGTGCTCCGACTTAGTCTCCGCCAGCATCGTTTCGAGCAAGCGGCGCAGTCGAACCTTCGCGGCGACTCGCGCCGTCACCGCGGCCAGCAACGTGTTCTCCGCCGAGGCCGGAACCACGTACTCGGCTCCGACCTGCAACGCCTGCAGCCCGAGGGCCGCATCACCGTTGGTGACCAGAATGACGGCAGCGCCGTGCTGCTGAAATTGGGCGATGACGTCGAGCGATGGACCACCTGCTAGGCCCTGGCTCAAAATCACGACCTCGGGCCGCACCCAGTCCCAGGTCCCGAGGGCCGCTTCGGCGCTCAACTCACGCATCACGTCGTAGCCGAGTTGTTCGAAGTGAGTACCGACACTCCGAAGCGCCGCGGCATCGGCATCGATCAACAGTACGGAATCAGTCATGCAATCCCCTCGCTCCGAGAATCGGAGTGCGTGGCAACGCGAACTGGAAAATGGCACCACCCTCGGGGTTGTTGGCCCCGCTTAGCTCTCCTCCATGGGCGCGGACGATCCCCTCCGACAAAGCGAGGCCGAGCCCCGTTCCCTCTCCCACACTCTTCGTCGTGAAGAACGGTTCGAAAATACGGGACAACGCCTCCGGGGGAATGCCGGGACCGGTGTCCTGGACCGCACAATGCACGTGCCCAGCCGTCTGCCAGGTTCGAAGCGTCAGCCGCCGTTCCGCGGAAACGCGCATGGAGTACGTGGCATTTCGAACCAGGTTCGTCAACACCTGCCGGAGTTGATCCGCATCGGCGAGAATCAGCGGCAGAGTAGCATCCAGCGCGAGGGTGACTTCGATCTCCCCGTCACCCTGCATCAGATTCTCAACTCTCGCGGACTCGGACGCCAGGACATTGAGATCGGTCTCGGCCCCACGGAGTGGCTGGTGGCGGGCAAAGGCCAACAGGGTGTTGATGATGCGACTGGCGCGGAGCGCCTCACGCCGAATCTCCTCAAAGCCCTCGGTCGTATCACGATCCAGATTCGCTTCCAACAGGCGGCCTTGAGCGATCGCCGAGATGGCCGTCAGGGGATTGTTGACCTCATGCACCGCACCGATCACCACGCGCCCGAGCGCAGCCATGCGTTCGGTGTGATGAATCCGCTCTCGCAGCGCCAATTCTTCCGTCAGATCATCAATCGTCAGCACCGAGGACCGGGAGTCGAGCCGGGTGACCCGCACCACGAGCGACCGGCCGCCCTTCCCCTCGACCAACGTGGGTTGGAGCTCCCGGGGCACCTTACCGGCCGCCACCCCGGCCTCAGCCGGCCAACCCGCAAACAGGCCTCGCAGATCGTACCCCGGAAGTTGGCGGACGTCCACTCCCGCCAGCTCCGCGACAAAGCGATTGGCTCGAAGAATTCGGCCCCGGTCGTCAATCACCGCCATCCCGCGTTCGGCACAATCGTAGGCAGATTGGCATTCACGCTTGATCCTGGTCACCAAGTCCAGCAAGCGACTCTTGCCAATCGCGAGTGCCGCTTGATCGGCAAACGCCATTGCCAGTCTGCGCTCTTCCCCGGCCAGGCGGAACGCCCGATCAAAGTAGAAGGCCAAGGCGCCGATGGGCTCGCCGGCAAACAGCAGAGGCAACATGGCGACGGCACGGAACCCATCCGCCTCGACGGCAGCGCGCAAAACCGGTTCGGCGTCGGCTCGGGCATCCAGAGAGTACCACGGGGTGGAAGCGCGCACCGCCTGTCCCCCGGCGGTCTGATCAAAATGCGCCGTGTGGAGCTCGAGATAGTGATGTGAGAGGCCGAATGAGACGAGACAGCTAGCCTGTCCCGCGGGTTCCAGTAGGAAAATCGCGGCCCGCTGCGCCTCGAAGACCCGGAGGCCCTCCGAAATCACGAACTGCATCGTGCGTTCCGCATCGTCGGCGGACGTGAGTGCATGAGCCACCCGTCCGAGCGCGTCGACTTGGGCCAGGCGGCGCTGCAGCAGGCTTTGCCGGAATAGCGAATCAAGCGCGACGCCGAGGTGATCCGCGACCGCCTGGACGAATCGGACCTCCTCGGCATCGGGGGCGGGCACCGCCGCGGTCCAGATCGTTAGCGACGCTACGACATCCGAGCCGGAACGGACCGGAACGACATATCCCGGCCGCAGCTTGGTCGCGACCGGGCGCGGCACTATGAGTTCATGGTCGAGATCGCTCACAAACTCGGCTGCGCCGGTACGCACGACGCGCGCGGCCACCGAATCGGTCAGGCACGTATCGCCGACTCGATGACCTTGCGGGATCTCACCCAATGCACCGAGCGTTACCACCGCGGTGCCCGTCATCTCGGGCAGACCGACCAGCAACGCGCCGGACCCGCCCGAGGCCTCCAGAACCGCGGCGAGCGCGGCCCGGATCACCGCTTCGGCGGAAGCGGCCGAAGCGAACTCCCGGGCGAGATCGAAGAGCTGGTCCGCTCGATCGACGATTGGGCTCATCCGATCGGCACCATCACATCGATCGCCGCAGGCACGACCGAAGCGGTGAATGGCGTAGTCCAGTCCGATTCACCGTCGATCTCCAGAGGCTGCTGCGGATCCGAAGAGACGGTGATCTCACGTCCGCGGGCGTACCATAGGTGCCTGGGCCCATCGCTCGCATCGGGGATCTCTCGCATGAATTGGTACATGGTTCTGGCACTCTCCCAAAGGTTTCCCGCCCCCGCAATCACGACATCGAGCCAGCCATCTTCGGGGGAAATATCCTGATGGAGCCGCACGATCGGCGGAATCACCTCACGGCAGTTGGCGACGAGCACCACCGTCGCGGCAGTCTCAATGGTCACGCCATCGATCGTGATCGTGTGGGGCACCCGCCTGACCTCGGGAATCAGGCGAAGCACCGTGGCCAGGTAGGCCCCGATGCCCCATTTTCGCTTCTGATCGCTCGACGTCTGGGCCATGACTCTCGCGTCCATTCCAGCCCCGCAAGCCACCGCGAAGTATTGGGTGCCCTCGGGCCGCTCCACCCGTCCCAGGTCGAGTCGCCGGCGACGACCGTGAGCGAGCGCCTCGGCAGCGCGGACCGGAGAAGCGGGTATCCGTAGATTCCCGGCCAACAAATTGCCGGTGCCGCCGGGAATGACACCCAACGCGACGTCGGTCCCCACGAGCGCGGCCGCCGCTTGCATCGTGGTGCCATCGCCGCCAAATACGATCACGACGTCAAACCGGTCCGAGACGGCGGACTCAGCCAGGCGGCGCGCGTCGCCGGGCCCCCGAGTTTCGGCCACCTCGACCGACCACCCGGAGTATCGGAGCAACCCCGACACCGCGTACACCGCGGACGGCGTCGTTCTCGCCGCAACCAGATTGGTAATCAACAGGGCACGCACCACCGTCAATACTCCCGTTCCCACCGGATGTCGGCACCAAACTGGTATCGGCGCAACGCTGCCAGCGCGTCCGCGGGTCGCGCCGCATCACAACTTTGAATCGGTTCCGCATTCGCCTGCAGCCGCCAATCCCGGCTCAACCGATATTCCAAACTCGCTCCGAAATTCCGGGCGTCGATTTGGCCGATCGCGGGGCAGAAACCGGCATTGACCGTCACGAACCATTTGCTCCCGATCCGCCATCCTGCCGCGAGCTGGGTGAGGCCGGTGCTCGCACTCAGTACGCCACTGGTCGAGAATGGTGAGCGGATCTCGATGAGGTCCACCGGAACGCCAAGATCCGTGATCAGCGTTCGCTGGAGTTCACTCGACAATGCACCGGAGAGATACGCGAGACCGGCCTGTAACGGAGCATCGTTCCCGCTGCTGAGCAAGTTGCCGGAGGTTCGGCCGACGATCAACAGAGAAATCAGGTCGCGCTCGGACATCGGTGGATTGGGCGGCCCGCTCTCGAGCGACAATTTTGGTACCAACAACGTGCCGGTAAGCTTCGCGATGACGGGAAAGCCTTCTTCGGTTCGATCCGCGGTCTGGACGACGTGCCGAGCCTGAATGTCCAGATCCGCATTCAAATCCGGGGTCCCAAAGTATCGCACTGTTCCCCGTTCCACGCTAAAGGCGCGGCTCAGGGGCCCGATTTTCAGCGTGTAGATGCCCCGGGGCGTGTTGAGTGTGCCGTCCAGCCGATAGGCCCGGTGCTGTTTGTTGACGATGATGCTTCCTTCCAACTGAATGTTGGCTTCATTCGAACGCAGCCACACTTCGTTGCCGACTCGAAGGTCGAGATTCTGAATGGCCAGGGAATCGAGGAACCGGCTCTGGAATGCGGCCCCCAAGCCTTGGTGGCGCAGTTCGAGGGTATCGACCAAGTCCGCGTTGGCCGGATCCTCCAGATTCACAATGTTCTTGGTGATCAAGTCGGCGAAATAAACGACGGTATTGTTCGCGGTTCCGTGGCCGCGCAACACCGGGTGCAGCGTTGTCCCGGTCAGCTGGAGCGACCCCGACGCCTGCAGCGTGAGGAATTCGCGGACGTTCACCACTAAGAAGTTCGACGGCTTGAGTTCGAGGCCGAGAACGGGGGTGGTCAGCCGAGCCATGCGGACTCCACCCTCCACCCGCATGCTCCCCTCGCCGGCCTTGATGACGAGACTATCCACCCGCAGCGAGTCCCCGCGCATCCCAATCCGGCCGTAGATGGGACCATAGCGGACTCCGAGCGCCGGGACGTTGACGTATCCGTTGTCGAGCGCAATGAACCCGTCCAATTGCGGAGATGCCCAAGTGCCTTCGACCCGGGCGTCCGCCGAGAAGCTGCCGCTCACCCGGCGAATGTTGGGGGTGTAGGCCTCAAGCACCGCGAGGTCGACGCTGTCGGCCCGAGCGCGAACCTGGAGATTGCCGGGGAGTTGCCGCCGGTCGACGGAGCGAAGGGCGAGGTCGAGGGGCAGGCGCACCTCGATTTCGAGAGAGGCACGCCCGGTTCTCCAAAGGCTCAGATTCGCGTCTAAAGTCGAATCCGCGTAATTGAATGCGGCACGCACCAACGGACCGCGGAAATCACCGAATACCGGACCGGTGATCGACCCGCTGCCACGAATGACCGGCATTGCCCGGGTCCCCGTAAGCCGCAAATCCAGCGCGGCCGCGCCGGCCACGCCGGCCGTATCCTGCTGCAGCAGACCATAGAGGTCCTGGAGGTCGACCCCAAGCGCATGGATCGTGAGGCTATCGGCTTCGCCGGCGCCCGCCCCCCCGGCAGCTCCGCGCCCCACACTACCGGTCACTTCGATGCTGCCCGCGCCATCGCCGGTCGAAAAGGTGAGGGCTCTGATCTGCACCGTGGAGTCGTGTTGGATGAGGCGAGCCGGCCGCTCCAAGGACCAGGTGTGCCGAGGCAGCACCACCTGCAGGCCTTCGAGGGTCAGCGATTGGCCGGCTGGGCCGCGCACCAAGGTCGCCGCGCCCTGTACTCGGGAGGCAGTTCCTCCCTGCGCTCGCCCCTCCACGTGCAGAGAATCGCTGGACCCCTGCCCATGAGCCGATAGGCCCGTGAGCAACAATCCCCCTATGGCGAGGGTGTCCGCCTCGATGGACGCCATCATCGCGGCGGGCCGGCCTCCACCCCATCGCAGAGCCCCCACGATCGAGGGGCTCGAGTACGTTTCCCACCGGACATTGGTGGCGACGACCGTATCGACCGAGGCCAGCGAATCGAGCGAGCCGCTCAAGTCTATCTTCGCCTCGACCGCCCCATCGAGAGGCTGATGGGCGGACGTATCGACTGGGATTCCAGTGAGGGCGTGGGCAACGGAGTCGAACGCCTGGAGCGAGGTAGCGGTGGCGCGCACCCGAAGCAGGCCCTGGTGCGGGGCCACCCATCCCAGTGTCCCCGAGGCACTGGCGGTGCCATGAGCCCAATGCATTGCGACGGTGTCCACGGTCAGAAGGCTGTCCCGCACTCGCAAGCGGCCGTTCAGCGAATCGAATCGGAACTCCCGGATGAATCCGTCGTGGAGCGCGAAATCCAACTCCCCATGTGGCGCGGCGAGGGAGTCGAGTTGGCCGGTTGCGACCACGGAGCCCCGGAGAGCGGTATGCGGTCCGGCACCGCGAAGCGCCGAGAGATCCAGGCTGTCGAACTCGAGTCGCAGCGCCTCCGCCCCCCAATTCGGCCCTTGAAGACCCATGCCACCACGGACCGACACGTGGCCTAATTCACCGCGGAGGTCGGCGTCCACCGTAGCCTGCTCAAGAGTCCCATCGAGCCGGAGGGTGCCCCGCAAGGCACCTTGGGCCGTCAGCGTGGGAAAGCTGGGTCGCAGACCGTCGAACGCCAGCGAATCGACCGTCAGATCAAGGTTGAGACCGAGAATTGCCAGTCGGCTATCGAGGTGAACGACTCCGTTGACCTCACTGGTCGGCAGCCCCCCATCCCGATGCGAAGCAGTACCAGCAAAAACCACGTTGTGCCACGGTCCCTCAAGCGTCCCGTTCAGACCCATCCGCCCATGAAGAATGACGGACGGAACGATGAGGCGCACGGTCCGCAAGTCGAGGTTTGTGTTGGTGAGTTGCGCCCGTTGGAACACGAATCCCTGCGGGCCGGAGAGTATCACTCGGCCGTCCAGCTCAAGGTGGCTCCGCGCACCGCCGGCGACTCGGGCATCGTCGAAGTCCCACCCGAGATTCACCTCCATTCCATCATTGAAACCCTCAGCCCGAAGAGTGCCCGAGATCTGGCCCGCCAGAGGAAGGGTGTCGAGAAAAGGACGGACCGCATCGAGATCGAGCGTTTGGAGCGCCAGACTCAAATTCTTGAACCCCAATCCGCGCCGCCGATCCGAAATCGCGATCAGTGCTCCGTCGAGGTGGCTCCGAGAGTCTCCGAGATGTAAATCACGGAGGTCGAAATTGGTACGCGTCCCGTTTTCGGAACGGGCTATGACTCGGCCTCGACCGGTAAAATCGGGGAATTTGGGGGTGATCCACCGGAGGTCGACGAGACTGGCTTGCGGCACATTCATGCGGAAATCGTAGAGCACCGTGTCTCGCGGCCAGGTTACCCGGCCTTTCCCGCTCGCCAGCGTGCGGGGCAATTCGGCTCGTTTGAGAGAGAAAAGAAGACTGTCCCCGCCGGTCAGCACAGTTCCCTCCAGCCGCCGCACGTGAACCGGCGGATCGCTCACATCGGCCCGGAGCGAATCGATATCGACGGACAGTGGAAGGTGATCCGGGGTGGAAACGCGCATCAACGCGAAGTGCGCGGTGAGGCTGTCGATTTGGCGAATCTGTTCCAATCCCTCCGAACCCCGCTCGATCCGCTTGCCCGGAGAGGCCCGATCGTTGGTAAGAGCGGAGTCGCGCGAGGCGGGCGACCGGAGTTCAGTGGAGTAGTCCCAGGGCGTGCGGATCACCACGCGGCCTCGTTCGATCATCACGTCGCGAAAGACGACCATCGTGCCCGGACCGTTCCCTGCGCTTTCGCCGAGGCGGAATATCTCCTGGAAATTGAGTCGCCCGAGGCGGTGCTTGATGATTTGAATCTCGGGAGCGATGGCGTGCAGGCGGGTGAGAATGACTCGTCCCGTCAACAGCCTCGCCAAGCTAAAGCCCACCTCCAGCCGAGGAATCCGAGCCAGGACCGCTCCGGCGGTATCGCGCACCACGACGCTGTCCAATTCGAGATGCGAAAGAAAGTTGCCGGAGATCGCGCTGATCCGGACGCTCCCTCGCACCAGCCGGTTCGATTCCTGGGAAAAGAGGCGCGCCAGCAAGGCGCGTCCCGGGGAGGATATGGTGAGTGCTGCGGTGGTTCCGAGGACCGTCGCTACGGCCCCGCAGAGGGTGACAAAAACGAAACGGGCCAGCCAGTGACGCATCAGAAGGCCTGGCCGATGGTGAAATGGAACGTGTAGCGGTGGGCTCGGCCCTCGCCGATCCGGTACCCCTCGCGCAGCACCACCAGGTCGCCGTTGGAGTGGCTCCCGTACAAGGTTCCGCGTTCGAGGGGATACGGATTGTAGGCTACATCCAGCCGGGCCGGACCAAGCGCGGTTCCGAGGCGAATGCCGATCCCGGGCGTCACCCGAATCACGGCGGCCGACGAGCCGGGGTCACCGCGCTCCCAGACGCCGCCGGCATCGACGAAAGCCGCCAGCCGCATGCGGTTGCCGAAGATCGGCGACGGCACCCGAAGTTCCACGTTCCCCACAACGGTCGTGTTGCCACCCGTAGCGGCGACCCGCACGTCCTTGTCCGCCACTGTCACGGTGCCACCAGTGCCGCGAACTACCAAGCTATCCGGCACCACGTAGACCACGGGGCCCAATTCGTTCCGGTCGTACCCCCGCACGTCGTTCGGCCCGCCACCGTAGAAGCGTTGCTCGGGGGGTACGAAATTGGCTGCGCCCTGCGTGATCGAAACCTGGGGTGCGAAAATGACGCCGGCGCGTACATGCCAGCTGAACACGATGTTCCCACTCAGCGGACGATACCACGCGGCATCGCCCACCAATCGGGTGAATTGGGAGAGCTGGGAGGAACCGATGAATCGGGAACTATGGGTCACCTCGGCGCTCAGTACCGACCCGCGGCTTGGGTCCAACAGGTTGTTCGAGCGTTGGCGGATTGCGGTGGCGCCGAGCGTCGCGAGGAGGCGTTTGCGTTTCAGGTTGTCGATGTCACTGCTGGTACACGCGTTGAAAAATGCGCAGAAGATCACCGAGTTTGCTGTCGTCGATCCGTACGCCAACCGATACGTGAAGGTGAGCGGCGTCCGGGACTGGGTTTCACGCGTTAGGCTGACGCTGCCGCCGATGTCTTCCCGGAGATAGACTTTGAACTCGGACGCCCGCTCCGCGAACAAGGAAAGCGCGATCGTATTGTCGGGGCTCAGGAAGGCCGGACGCCGCATCGAGGTCGTGAGATTGTAGTTGGCGTGCGAGGATCCGATCGAGTCTTGCTTGAGCTGACTACAGAGCCACGAACGTTCGGCGCCAAAGTCGAACGGCTTGCCCGCCCCGACCTTCGACACCTGGCCGCCGACATCCAAGACCCAGCCACTCCCGGCAAAATTTCGCGCCGTCCACCCCAAGCCACCCCGGAAGCAGTCGCTACTCCCGTAGCCAACCGACCCGCGGGCTCGGTGGAACGGTCCTTCTGTCACCTGAACCACCAAGGGTACGGTACCGGAGCCAGGGCGGAAAATGGAAGTGTCGATCGTCACCGATGCAAAGCGAAAGAGCTCGGTGCGGTAGAGATTGCGTTGACTCTGGAATAGATCCTGGGCCCGATACATGCGCCCCGGCGCGGTGGCGAGCAGCGACCGAACAAAGCTCGTGTCGACCCGGTTCGTACCCCCGACGCGGACGGACCCGATCACCGCGGGGGCCCCGAGACTGACCTGGAGGTCGAGTTCCGCCGTGCGCGCCTCCCGATTGACCTGGCGCCCCTTGAGGAACACGGCGGCGGTGGGGAACCCGCGGTCATGCAAGCGGTCCGCGATGGTGTCGCCGGTGGTGGCCAACAGAGTGCGGTTGAACGGCGCGCCTACCTTGAGGGGCAAATCCTGCAGGATCTTCTCTCCCTCAGGAAGCGAGTCCAGACCCGACACATCTAGTCGGGTAACCCGGGCCGGCTCACCTTCGGTGATCCGAAAAGTGATGTACACATCGCGGTCGGTGCGCACCACGGTGGTATCCACCTTGACGTCAAGATATCCATTGATCTGGTAGAACAGGCGCAGGCGAGCGACATCGCGTCGAAACTCCTGCTCGGCAAAGCGCCGCTTAGCACCGAGTCCGAGCCAGCGGACCAGTTTGGACCGAGCGAACCAGCCGGAATTTGTCGTGGCAATCGCGGCGGCAAGCACGGTCGCATCAAGCGCATGATTGCCCTTAAAGTCGAGAGCGCTCACTATGAGGCCGGACTCTTGAGCCTGGATGTTTGTTGGCAGCGCCACGGTGGCACTCAGTGTGAGCGCTACGATCGCGAGACGCAGCAGCCCCCCCACTGCCAAAGTTTCGGACAGGCGGGGGCCGCCTCGTCTCGGCTGCGGGCGAGAGGCAGAATTGGAACACACAGTCTAAATCTAGTAGTTTGATTGTGTTACGCTACTGTCTATTCCCGGAACAACTTCTCGGTGTCACGCTGCGCCCACCCACCCTGACGAGAACGGTCAATGCAAAAGGCGCACTCAGGCACACCGTACCAATGGGTCAGTCCGGGCGCTGCCCAAACACCGCCAAGTTAGTTGAGTGCCCCGGATTGACCTTCGCTTTCGGGTTGATATAGTGGACCGCATTGTTCACTGCAGTACACGCCTCCGCCACGCCGGTCGCAATCAGCTTCAGCTTGCCGGGATAGCTGGTGATGTCGCCGGCCGCGTACATCCCCGGCACATTGGTCGCCATGACCCGATCGACCTTGATGTCGGACTTTTCGAGATCCAATCCCCATTCCTTGATTGGCCCCAGATCACTGTGAAAGCCCAGCAACGTGATGACCGCGTCCATCGGAAGGGTCTCTTCCGCTTTGGTCTTGTTCTGAATGAGGGTGACGGCACGGAGTTGGGGATCGCCATGGAGCGTCTTCACTTCCGTGAACGTTCGGATGTCGCAGCCTCCGCGACTCGCGATGGCCTCAACCTGGGCGATGGTCGCTGCGTGCGCCCGGAACTGATCCCGCCGGTGGACAATCGTGATTGACGTGGCGATGCCCTGTAGGTTGAGCGCCCAATCGAAGGCGGAATCTCCACCGCCGACAAGCAGAACCCTCTGTCCCTTGAAGCCGGCCGGCTCCAGGACCTTGTCGAACACGCCTCGACCTTCCCACGCCTCGATCCCGTCGAGCGGAAGTTTGCGGGGTTCGAACGCACCGACCCCGGCCGCAATGAGAATGGTCCTCGTCGGGTACACCTCGCGCGAGGTTTCAATTACGAAGTGACCGATCCCGCCCGCGGAATCCTCCACTTTCTGAAGGCCGGTGACGATCTGGTCCAAGTGCACGGCGGCACCGAACTGCAACGCCTGCGCCTCCATGTCGCGGACCAAATCCTTGGCGAGAACCTTGGGAAATCCCGCGACATCGAAAATGTACTTCTCGGGATAGAGGGCCATCAATTGCCCGCCCACCGCGGGCAACGCATCGATCAGACGGCATGAGGCGCCCCGCATCCCGGCGTAAAACGCTCCGAATAGACCGGTAGGCCCCGCCCCGATGATCGTGATGTCCTTCAGTTCCTCCGCCACGCGCGCTCCCGATCAAAAGTGCGCGGAATATAACAAGGACTCCGCGTGAGGCTCCCGCCGCCCTGGGGAGACGGGTATCTTCAGCCCCCATGAGGATCTACACCAAAACTGGCGACCGAGGCGAAACCGGACTGTTCGGCGGCGGGCGGGTACCGAAAGACCATCAGCGCGTCGCCGCCTATGGTGACGTCGACGAACTCAATTCCGTGATCGGCTGGGCTCGCTCCATCGAACCCGTCGAATTCTACGACGCTTTGTTCGAAGCGATTCAACGTGACCTGTTCTCCATCGGGGGCCACCTCGCCACCCCGCATCCCGAAGGGGTGGCCAAGGCGCTGGAGAAGGCCGCGCTCAGCGCGGATCGCGTGGCCGAGTTCGAGGCGGCGATCGATGCAGCTGACGAAGAGCTTCCGCCGCTCCGGGCGTTCGTCCTGCCCGCTGGCTCCTCCAAGGCGTCGGCACTGCACGTTGCGCGAACGGTCTGTCGGCGGGCCGAGCGCAGCGTAGTGGGCTTAAGTCGCGACGTGCCGGTGCCCGAACTGTTCTTGATCTATCTCAATCGACTCTCCGATCTTCTCTTCACCCTCGCGCGGCTCGCCAATCACCAGCTAGGCTCCGGCGACGTCACCTGGTAGCCCGATGTCCACCCTGACGGTGCGGCACCGATCTGGCAGTTATCCCGTCATCATACGGCGGGGCTTGCTGCGGGAATTGGGACCCACGATCGAGCGCCTCCTCCCCGGACGACGACTCGCGATGATCACCGATCGCACGGTGCATCGTCAGGTGCACCCGATGATCCGAGCGACCTTGCTACTGGTACCACCAGGCGAACGATCGAAGACCGACCGGCAGTGGATGAGGCTCTCCGATCGATTGCTTGCGCTCGGGTTCGACCGTCATTCCGCCCTGGTGACGGTGGGAGGCGGTGTGATCGGCGACCTCGGGGGATTCGTGGCCGCAACGTTTCTCCGGGGTGTCCCGGTGGTACAGGTGCCGACCACGCTCCTGGCCATGGTCGATGCCTCTGTCGGCGGCAAGGTGGGAATCAACACCACGAGGGGGAAGAACCTGCTCGGTGCGTTCCACCCTCCCGCCGCGGTATTGGTCGACCCAGCCGTGCTCCGAACGCTTCCCGAACGGGTTTATCGATCTGGGCTCGCGGAGGTCGTGAAGCACGGCCTCGTCGCCGACGTGCGCTACTATGCCATGATCCGACGAAACGTGGCCGCCATCGTTCAGCGGGATGAGACGACGCTGGCCCGCCTCATCCGAGGGAGCGTTCGGATCAAGGCCCGGATTGTCGGGGCCGATGAGCATGAGGAGGGCGTGCGAGCGACTTTGAACGCAGGACACACCATTGCCCACGCGATTGAGACGACGAGCGGCTACCGGACTCCCCACGGCGAGGCGCTCAGCATCGGCCTGGTCACCGAGGCGCGGCTGGCGGAGTACCTCGGCATTGCGGAGGCCGGCACTGCCACTGAGCTCCGCACGCTTCTCGCTGCCCTTGGCTTGCCTACGGCGCTGCCGGGTCGGTGCCAACCGGGCTCACTCCTGGCGGCGATGTGGGGCGACAAAAAAAATCGCGACGGCGTCATCCATTTCGCGCTCCCTCGCCGCATCGGAGAGATGGCGCGAGTGCAAGGAGCTTGGTCAGTGGGGGTCGGGGACGAAATAATCATGCGAGCACTCTCGCGATCGGTCGATGGGCCGAAGTAGACAGAATTATCCACTTGGTCAGGATCTGCTGTTGAATATTATATGTATAATTGACAATAAGTTATAGGTTTTATCGTCAATTTGTTCATAACGGCACTGTGGAGGAAGTAGACAAAATCTCTAGCGTCTTATTTTGCAATGATTTGTGATGTTGATTTCATTTTTTCTTGACCGCTCACTGTATGAATCCTATATTGTATCCAATTCTCTGACACCACCGGGCGGCGCCTCACACTCTTCGGAGTGCGGCCCGCCTTTCGTTCCCAGCCCCAACTCATCTCCTCTTTGAGGTCGTATGGCGCACGCCAGCAACGCTCGGCCCCGGACCCTTTTTCGGTCTTCTCCCAGTGGCGCATTCGATCAGTACCTCCTCGACATTCGTAAGCTCCCAATGATCACGGACCCCAAGGAGGAAAAGCGCCTAGCGGTGCGAGCGAAGAAAGGTGATCAGGAGGCGATCGATCGCCTGGTGACGGCCAACCTCCGTTTCGTGATCTCCTATGTGAAGCGTTTCCAGGGTCACGGCCTCGACCTCTCCGAGTTGGTCGCCATCGGGAACGAAGGACTGCTCAAGGCAGTGCGCAAGTTCGACCCGATCCATGGAGTGAAGTTCATCAGCTACGCAGTGTGGTGGGTTCGGCAGTGTGTTCTGAAAGCTCTCGCCGAGCAAACCCGAACCGTTCGAATCCCCCTCAATCAGAACTCCGCCCTGATTCGGATGGCGCGGATCGAGAGCTTCCTCAGCCAGGAGCTGGGCCGCTCTCCCACCGACGCTGAGACCGCCCTCGCCCTCGATGAAAGCGTGGAGAATATACGGGCGTCGCGATTGGTCTCCACCGTCGAAATATCCTTGGATGCCCCGGTCGAGCGGTCCGATTCCCACTCCAACACGTTCGGCGAGCGGGTCGCCGGAACTCAGGGCGGCGACATCGAAGCCCACACCGATGCGGGCCTGCAAAAGGAATTCATCGATCGGCTGTTCCAGCGCTATCTCACTCCTCGGGAGCGTCGAATCCTTTCGCTGTACTATGGACTGGAAGAAGGCTCGGAAGCCCTGACGCTCGAAGGCATCGGCGAGATGCTCGGCGTCACGCGGGAACGCGTCCGGCAGATTCGGGAACGCGCATTCGAAAAGCTTCGCACGTCGCCCGAAGTGAAATACCTCGAAGGGTTCTGGGTGGCCGCGTAAGAATTCGCCAGCTGAAGCGCCGGTCTCCCCCTCGCCGCCTGCAGGCGGCGAGGGGGTTTTCGTTGAGGTCCGTATAGATTTGAGCATGCCCTCACTAGCCCTGGCGCCCCCGCGGACGATCGTGGATCGCGCCGCCCTCGCGACAGCGCTCGGTCGCATCGTGGGCGATCGCTGGGTGCGACACCAGGCCTCCGAGCTCCGCACGTTCAGCGCCGACGGCCTCCCCACCCACCAATCGATGCCGATGCTCGCCGTCCTGCCCGGCACCCGAGAGGAACTGATCGAGGTCGTTCGTCACCTGCACCGAAGCGGCATTGCGTTTGTGGCCCGCGGGGCCGGCACTGGGCTTTCGGGAGGGGCCTTGGCCGATGCCCACACGGTGCTCATCCCGCTCACCCGCCTCCACCGCATTCTGCGAATCGAGCCTAAAACCAAACGGGCGGTGCTCGAGCCCGGCGTCGTGAACGCGCGGCTGTCGGAGGCAGTGGCCCCGTACGGCTTGCAATACGCTCCCGATCCGTCGAGTCAGGCCGCCTGCACCGTCGGCGGAAACGTCGCCGAGAATTCCGGCGGCCCGCATTGCCTCAAGTATGGGGTAACGACCAACCACATCGTGGAACTGGAAGTGATCCTTCCCGACGGGACGGTGACACGACTCGGGAGCCCGCACGGCGAACCCTGGGGACCAGATTTGGTAGGCTTGTTCGTCGGCAGTGAGGGCATGTTCGGAATCGCAATTGAAATCACGGTTCGATTGGTACCCTTGCCGCAAGCGGTGCGCACGCTCCTGGCCGACTTTATGGCCGTACGAAGCGCGAGCGAAGCCGTCGGGGCAATCATCGCCGCCGGCATTGTCCCGGCTGCGCTTGAAATGATTGATCAGGCATGCGTCAAGGCCGTGGAAGCATCCATCTATGCCGCCGGATATCCGACCGATGCGGCCGCGGTGTTGCTTGTGGAACTCGATGGCGAGCCGGTGGAGGTCGCCAGCGATGGCGCGAGCGTGGAGCGGCTCCTCCTCGCGGCAGGAGCGCGGACCGTCCGTTCCGCAACGGACCCGGCCGAGCGAAATCGGCTCTGGCAGGGACGCAAGAAGGCCTTTGGGGCGATGGGGCGCCTTGCCCGCGACCTCGTCGTACAGGACGCCGTCGTCCCCCGCTCTGCCTTGCCCGACGTCCTCGATCGCATCACTGCGATCGGCCAGAAGTACGCGCTCACCATCTGCAACGTGTTTCACGCGGGCGATGGCAATCTTCATCCCAACATTTGCTATGATGGCCGCGACGCGGAGTTGACCGAACGGGTTCGGGCAGCAAGCCGCGAAATCATGCAGGCATGCGTGGACGCCGGTGGGAGCATCACCGGCGAACATGGGGTCGGCTCCGACAAACTCGATTTCATGCCCTGGATTTTCGACGCGACCTCGCTTCGGATGATGTGCGATGTCCGCCGAGTGTTCGATCCCGCCGGACGCGCCAATCCAAACAAGGTGGTCCCGGTCTTCGCGTGCCGAGAGTGGCGCGCCGGAGGCGTCTCATGAACCAAGCGATCTTCGACCGGGTCCGCACCCTTCTCGGCAGCGCATCGACCGGGAAGAGTGGCGATGGAATCGCCCAGGCCGCCCCGGACTCGACCGACGGTATCTCCGCGACCCTCGCTCTCGCCAAGAATGAGGGCTGGCGCGTGAGGATCGAAGGCCGCGGGTCATGGATGCCACCGAATGCGCCGGCCGATTTGGTGGTCACGAGCCTCGGCCTGGACCGGGTCGTGAAGTTTGCGCCGGCCGACTTGGTTGCAACCGTCCAAGCCGGCATCTCCGTGGCGGCGCTGGAACGAGCCCTCACCGAGGGACACGCCTGGCTTCCGATCGACGCTCCGGGTCGCCCGGACCGGACGATCGGTTCTGTGATCGCCACTGGAACAGCGGGTCCGCTCCGGGAAGGCTTCGGCCCGGTCCGCGACCACGTCCTCGGCTGCACAACCGTCACCGGCGACGGGCAGGTCGTGAAATCCGGCGGCGTGGTGGTGAAGAACGTGGCTGGCTACGACCTCAACAAATTGCAGGCAGGCGGTTTCGGCGCCTTCGGCCTTCTGACGGAAGTGAACATCCGTTTGCGCGCCGTCCCCGCCTCCGACCTCACCCTCATCGCCCAGGGGGGGCGAGACGCACTGACCGCCGAGGCCCGACGGGTGATCGAAACCAAGATCGATCCGGGCGCGCTCGAACTCCTCTCGCCGGCTGTCGCGGCCGATGCGGACTGGGTGCTCGCCGTACGGCTGATTGGTGGAGCGGAGGGCGTGCGCTCGAGGGCAAAGCAAATCCGCCACGATGCGACGGTCTCCTGGACCGCGCTCACCGGTGATCAAGCAAGCGCGCTCTGGCACGGCGCGGCCCGGGCGTTTCTCAGTGGCGCAACAACCATCCGCCTCGGTGTACTCTCCGAGAGCCTCGACGAAATCATCGACCTCGTCGCGGAGCATCTCGACCTTGGCCTTTTGAGTGCGGGCACCGGCAAGGGGGGCCTACGGTGGTCTGGTGAAGCGACTGTCGAGCACCTCACCCGACTGCGACACGTGCTGGCCGCTCGCGAAATCCCGCTCACGCTGGAACGCGCCGAGTGGAAACTCCGACACGCGTTCGGCCATTTCGGCGCCTACCGAGAAGGGGTGGGGGCCGTGGTCTCCAGACTTCGTTCCACCTTCGACCCCGGCGCGATTTTCCAAGTCCCTCTGGACGGCACCGCGGTTGATGGCTGAATCACCCGGATCAGAAAGCGGATGGCGAGGACTGGACCCCTGCGTCCATTGCGGCTTCTGTTTGCCCGCGTGCCCCACCTACCTAGCCACGAGCGATGAGAGCGATAGCCCGCGGGGACGAATCGTACTCATGCGAGGCCTGGAAACCGGAGAGATTGCTCCCACCGATGGCGCGCTCCGCGCGCATTTGGATGCCTGTCTGGGATGCCGAGGCTGCGAGCCCGCGTGCCCTTCTGGGGTCAGTTATGGGCGCGCCCTGGAGACGGTCCGAGCACACCTCGCCCAAGTAAACGGCCTGCCACTTTTTGTCCGGTCCATTCTTCGGGTATTCCGCCACACCGTCCTCTGGAGGAGTCTATTCAGCACCATCCGTTGGTTTCGGGCCACCGGCCTTCCGGCTCGGCTGAGTGGTTCCAATGGGATGGGGTTCGCGTTCGGGATGCTTGCCAGCACGAGCGAGACCGCAGCAGACGGAGCGATGTCAAAACCCGCGGCGCCGATTAGGGACGTCGAGCCGCAGGTTGCAACGCGGCCCGGCGACGGAGCCCGAACCGTCGCCCTGTTTCGCGGCTGTGTCATGGACACGCTCTTCGGGCACATCCACGAGGCGACGAAGCGTACCCTGGAGGCAAATGGATATCGCGTAGTGGAAATGCCGGGCCAAACATGCTGCGGTGCGCTGCACGACCACGCCGGCGCAAAACAGGAGGCCAAAGTCCTGGCCCGGAAAAACCTCTCGAGCTTTCCCGGCGTGGATTTCATCGCGGTCAACAGCGCAGGCTGCGGTGCGCTTCTCAAAGAGTATGGGCAGCTCCTTGGCACGGACGCCTCGCACCGCTTTGCCGTTCGCGTCCGCGACGTGACCGAATTACTGGCCGCGGCGGGTCCGCGAGTTGGTGCCGCGGTCGAATTGGACGTGGCGTACGATGCGCCGTGCCATCTCCAGCACGCCCAGCGCATCCACGCCCCCCCGCTGCAGGTTCTGCGTAGTATCCCTGGCCTCCGAGTGCGCATTTTGCCCGGCTCCGACCAGTGCTGCGGCAGCGCCGGAATCTTCGGGGTCGTTCACCCCGATCTTTCGCGGGCGGTGTTGGCGCCGAAGATCGGATCGTTTCGCGATGCTACCCCGATCCTCCGCTATGTGCTGAGCGGAAATCCCGGCTGCCTTATGCAAATCGGGGCGGGACTCCGAGCCGCCGGGCTCTCCACCGAAGTCGCTCATCCGGTGGAGGTCCTCGATTGGTCTTATCGGAAAGCGGGGTTCTATGGGCGGCCCTAGCGACCCCCAACGCTCCTCGATCGCTCCCCGAGCCATCCTGTTCGACTTCAACGGAGTCATCATCGATGACGAGGCCATCCAATGTGACGCGACGATTGCCGTCCTGGACTCGTACGGGGT
Source organism: Gemmatimonadota bacterium (assembly GCA_025358055.1). Taxonomy (GTDB): domain Bacteria; phylum Gemmatimonadota; class Gemmatimonadetes; order Gemmatimonadales; family GWC2-71-9; genus JANYKV01. The sequence continues at coordinate 11,018 of JANYKV010000066.1, read as the reverse complement.
GGCACTCGACCGGAACTCCTACTTCCGGGAGTTCGTCGGAATCAGCGATTGGGAGTGTTTCCGCCGAGGGCTGAGTTGCGCAGGCCGCCCGACTAGCCCCGCGGCAATCGAGGAGGCGGTGGCAAGAAAAGCCTTCCTGTATCAGGAACGACTCGGCGTGGTTGATCTCCTCGTCCCCGGCCTCCGCCCCTTCCTGGCGGCAACGATCGAGTGTGAGATCCGGATTGGGATTGTTTCCGGAGCCCGGCGCGAAGAGATTGAACTCGTGTTAGAACGATGCGATTTAGAGCAGACCTTTGAGTTGATCGTTGCGGCCGACGATGTCCGGCACGGCAAACCCGATCCCCAAGGCTATTTACTGGCCATGAGCCAGATGGGGGTCCCGCCCAGCCATAGCGTTGCAATCGAGGACTCTCACCCCGGATTCGCCGCCGCCCGAGCAGCAGGGCTCCGTTGTGCTGTTCTCACGACCTCGCACCCTCCCACAGCGTTTGAGCACCCAGACCGGGTTTGGTCCGACTTCCGCCACCATACTCCTGCGGACCTTCCCTGGGCCCCCTCAAGTGCCTGACGCCACCCTCACACTGCCCATGCTTCGGGCCCTGAGGACAGGTGCGGTCGTGGTCTTGAGTGAGCGCAGCATTCTTCGCATCGAGGGCCCAGGTGCCCTGCAGTGCCTTCAAGGGCTCTTGACCAGCGACCTGGAGAAACCAGGCCCGGGCAGTCTGGTCTATGGCGCGCTGCTGACCTCGAAGGGAATGATTGTCTTCGATGCCTGGGTCCTCCGGGACCACCAAGGGTTCACCCTGGTGATTGAGCGCAAAGCGCACACCGCCGCGTTGGAGCTCTTTCGAAAGACTTTGCCACCACGACTCGCCCGGGTGACGGATCTCTCAGCCGAATTCCGGGTTTGTTGGTTTCTGGGGGAAGACAGTCTTCACCGCCTCCACGCCGCCGAAATGGGCCTCGTGCCTGCGGAACCCGGCCGCATTGCGACCAAAGAATTCGACGACCACAAAATACAATTCGCCGTGGCACCGGATGAGGCGCCATTTCGAGCACTTGGCGTCGGCGACTCGGCCGGGATCACCGGAGTGATCGATCGGGTCATGGCCGCCGGCAGCTGTCATGGGGAAGAGAATGAGTTCGATGCCGCCCGAATTCTGGCTGGGTGGCCACGGCTTGGGGCGGAAATCGATGAGAGAACTCTGCCGCAGGAGGTGCGTTTCGATTCGATCGGTGGAGTGTCCTACACGAAAGGCTGCTATACCGGACAGGAGACTGTCGCCCGGGTACACTTCCGGGGCCACCCGAACCGAGTGTTGCGCGGGCTGATTTGGACGGATCTCAACCGTTCCGCGCACCAGGAAGTTGTGGCGAGTGGCAAACCGGTGGGCAGTATCCGATCCGAACTACGATTGCCCGATCGGCGCATCGCGCTGGCGGTCCTCCGGCGGGAAATCGAAATCGGTGTGAGTGTTGCGGCGGGCGGGGGGATGGCGGAGGTCGTGGAGCTGCCGTTTTCCGTGGAGCAGGTGGAGGAATGAAATGAAACGCCCCGAGGCCAAAAGCCCCGGGGCGGTGCGACGGTCGTCTGTACGCCTTACATCTTCTTGGTAGTGTCCCCGGCCATTTTCTTTGCGCTATCACCGGCCATCGTGCTGTCGTGCTTCATCGTGTCGGCGGGTGCCTTCGCGGCGGGGGCGGCGGCAGCCGAATCAACCGCGGGCGTTTCCGGCTTCTTACCTTCGCAGGCGGCCAAGGTCAACAGCGCGGCAACCATCATGAACTTCGACATCGGTGCTCCTTCGTAGTCTAGGGTACAAAGAGTGGTGGGGAGACGAACCGAGCCGTCACTGTCGCCGGTTGCTCAGCCGGTCAAAATAAGATTTCTACGGCGTTTGTCAAGAACCCAAGTTCTTGAGGCATCGGAAGATGTCCTCCGCTGGCCCAGGCCGCGATTCGGCCGTCCCGGAACCGAAGAAAACCCGTTGCGCTGACTCCGGTGCCGGCGAGCCCACTATGTTCCTCACTCGAACGTGGGACCACAGAACTCAAGGGGCGGCAATGAGCAGTGTTCCGGGCACCTTAGGAGAGCTCAAAACCTCGGCTTGGGCCACCCCCCCTCTGCTGGGGCGGTCGGTTCGGGACGAAATCCGGACCAACCTCCGCAGACGGCTCGAACTCGGCGAGACTCTCTTCCCCGGAATCCACGGATACGAGGACACCGTTGTCCCCCAGATCGTGAACGCCTTGCTCGCGCGACACGATTTCATTTTGTTGGGCCTTCGAGGGCAAGCCAAAAGCCGACTGCTCCGGGCTCTCGTTGGGTTCCTCGACCCCCATATTCCGATCCTGGCGGGGAGTGAGGTCAACGACGACCCGTTCGCTCCAATCTCCAAATACGGACGGGACACGATCTTAGAGTTCGGGGACAAGACCCCGATTGCCTGGCTCCCGCAATCGGCCCGGTACGTCGAGAAGTTGGCGACTCCGGACGTCACGATCGCGGACATTATCGGAGATCTCGATCCAATCAAAGCGGCGCGGGGCGGACACCTCCTGAGCGACGAACTCACCATGCACTTCGGTCTCCTCCCTCGGGCCAACCGGGGCATTTTCGCAATCAATGAACTACCCGATTTGAGCGGTAAGATCCAGGTGGGCCTGTTCAACATCATGCAGGAAGGCGATGTCCAGATTAAGGGCTATCCGGTCCGCTTGCCCCTCGACGTGCTGCTCACGTTCACGGCGAATCCGGAGGACTATACGGCCCGCGGCAAGATCATTACACCACTCAAGGATCGCATCGGCTCCGAGATCACCACGCACTACCCGCGCACGATCGAGCTCGGCATGGAGATCACAGGGCAAGAAGCGTGGATCGACCGAGCGGAAGGCTCGGGGCGAGTGGCGGTGCCTCGCTTCATTCTTGAAGTAGTGGAGCGCATTGCTTCCGAGGCACGGACTGATAAGCGGGTGGATCGGCGCTCCGGCGTGAGTCAGCGCCTCCCGATCAGCGTCTTGGAGAATGCCGTCTCGAACGCGGAGCAACGCTGTTGGGCCACCAAGGAGGATCAGGTCGTTCCCCGGATCAGCGATATCTATGCCGCGCTTCCTTCCATCACGGGCAAGCTCGAGCTCGAATACGAAGGTGAGCTGCAAGGCGCGGAGGCCATAGCGAAAGAACTCATCAAGAAGGCCGCTGGCAAAACCTTCCTCCGGCACGCCGGAGACGGCGATTCGGAATCCATCGAACAAATCGTCGCGTGGTTCGATCAAGGCGGAGCACTCAAGATCAGTACTGACGAGCGATCGACTACGAGCCTCAAAGGATTCCGCGTCGTGCCTGGGATGACCGAACTGTTGCAGACGACCGGCTTAGCATCGATCGATGAGCCGCCCGTGGCGGTGGCCGCATGCGAGCTGGTCCTGGAAGGGCTAGTGGCGCAAAAGCGGATCAGCCGGAATGAGGAGTTGGGCTATACCCGGGCGGGGCGTCGGGCCGGCTGAGCGACGTACCCTTCCATCGGACGCGCGAGCGTTCCACGATCACCTCCACGACCTCGTCGAGTCCCAAGAGCCCGGTGTTGAGGACGAGGTGGTAGTTGATCGGATCGTCCCAGTCGCGCCCATAGTATTGACGGTGAAAGCGAGCGCGGTTTTGATCCGTCGAGTGAAGGATCGCCTCAGCCTCTTTCGCTGATACCCCCAAGCGGGCGGTCGCGACACTGAGGCGGTACGCCTTGGACGCCACCAGTTTGATGTGGAGCGCGTCGTACTTGGAGCCGATTACCGCGGGGGCGGCCCGCCCCACCAGCACGACGCGTCCTTCCGCCGCGACCTCTTTCACAACTAGTTCGGTCATCCGAACCAATGTGCGCTCTTCCAGCTCCGGGACCGGGACCGCGCGTTCCCGCGGGACGGTCGGTTCCGGCACATCGTTCGCAAGAGTGCGGGCTAAACGCTCCACAAAGCTGGGCGCGCGCTCATCATGGGCCGCGACCGTTTCTCTCGAGAATCCGGCCCGGACTGCAACCCGGTCGATCAATTCGTTGTCAACCACACTCCAGCCGAGCTCCTGGGCCACCCGTTCGGCGACACGGGATCCGCCGGCCCCGTATTGTCGGGAAATCGTGATCAGCACGTCATCGCCCCCCGGACCGGGTACGGCGGCTCCACGGCGGCATCATTCCACAACCACATTCTTTCCCCGTAGCAACCGGACATAGGTCGTCCAAACAGCCATCAGAAGACACGCCGCTCCTCCAATCGTAAGCGAGCGCGGCACGCCTAGGTGCTGCGAGACCCACCCCGCTTGGAGCGAGCCAAACGGCATCAGCCCAATGACAATGAATGAATAGAATCCGACCACCTGGCCCCGGAGATGGTCGGGAGCTTCGAGTTGCAATGTCGAATTCGTCATGATGGCGTTGAGTGCGATCGCCAGGCCGGCTAGTACCATGAGTCCAAATGACAACCAATACACCTGGGAGAGCCCGAGGGTGATGAGAGTACCGCCCAGCACGACTCCACCGTACAGCGCTACGCGACCCCGCGGCCAGCGATGTCCCCAGGCCGCCACCGAGATTGCGCTCAACGCGGCCCCCAAGCCGAACGCCGAGTTGAGTCCGCCGAAGCCCGCCTCCCCGGTATGGAGGACGTTCGTAGCGTAGGCTGGAAGCATCGCGATGAACGAGGAGCCGAAAATGGTGAATACTGCCGAGAGGACCACCAATGACCGCGCCCAGGGCGAGCCGAACACATATCGAAGTCCATCGCGAATCGTGGCCCGGGGCCGGCCGTGGGCGGCGATGACATGGGCCGGCAACCGGATCTGGATGAGGCCGATGATTACCGCCAGGAAGCTCACGGCATTCAGGAGAAAACACGGTCCAGCGCCAAACGCCGACATCGCCGCCCCGGCCATGGCTGGGCCTAGAACTCGGCTCACGTTGAACGCGCTTGAATTGAGCGCGATGGCATTCATCAGATCCTCTCGGCCGACGAGCTCCACGAAAAACGCCTGCCGCATCGGAATCTCGAAGGCCGAAAGCAGTCCGCTGAAGAGCGCCAGCCCCCCGATCCAATAGATGTTGATGTGTCCGGACACGGTGAGGACACCCATCAGCAGGGCCTCGACCAACATGCCCGCCTGCAACCACAGGATCACAAGGCGTTTGTTGGCGCCGTCGGCTAGGACACCACCCCACAAGGTGAAGATCAACACGGGCGCGCTTCCGAGCGCGCTCACCACACCCAACCAGAAGGGCGATTTGGTCAATTGGTAGGCCAGCCACCCTTGTGCCACCACCTGAACCCAGGTGCCGCAGAGCGAGATGAATTGGCCGATGATGAAGAGTCGGAAGTTTCGGTGCCGAAGGGCGCCAAAGGAGGCGGGATCAGGAACCCGGGAGTTGGGCGTCAAAACCGGGGAGAGGTCGGCCGTCGTCACGAACGGATGTTAGTGGGAACAGGGAACAGGGAACAGGGAAAGGGAAAATGGGAAAGAGAAACTAGGGATCGGGGAGGAACCGCGCTAGCTCGTCTGCGCCCGCGTGAGTATTGTTGGAATAGTTCAGTTCCTGGCACTCCCGGCGACAGGAACGATGCGGTGGAATCCGGAGCCTAAGCTCCACATTCGAGTTCTTTTCCCTTTTCCGGTTCCCGGCCTCGCGCCCATGCGCTTCACCACGTACTCCAAATACGTCCCGGGCCTCGCCGATGCGGTCAACCTCCAGGCGTTGCTCGACCAATTGGGGGACTTCCTGCTGCAGTCGGGCTTTGCCGGTGGAGGCAGTCCGTTCCCGTACTGGGGCGAGGACGCGGGCGACCTCCAGGACGGCAATCGTTCGCTCGAGTCCCTCAAACAAGCGATCCTCGAGGCGCTCATGAATTCGGGGCAACTTACCCCGGATATGCTCAAATTCCTCCGCGGAGACTCGACTGGTGACGAAGGTCGCGATGCCCGGGTGGAGCAGGAGATCGCACAACTGCTCGACCAAATCGTGCAGCGCTTGATCGACGAAGGGCTCCTGAATGTGAGTCAAGTTCCTCAGATGCCGGAGGGCCACCAATCCATGTTCGGCCCGGGCGGCCAGGCCGCGTCGGCCGCTCAACAAGTGCAGTTCAACCTGACGGATAAAGGCATCGACTTCTTGGGCTACAACACCCTCAAGAACCTTCTCGGCAGCATCGGCAAATCAAATTTTGGTGCGCACGAGACCCCCTACCTCGCGACTGGCGTCGAGGCCGAGTCATCGAGCCGCCACTACGAGTTCGGAGACGTGCTCAACCTCGATGTGCCCGCGACCTTGAGCAACGCGATCGCGCGCGAGGGGATCGGTGTACCACTGCAGCTGGAATACGGCGACCTGATGGTCCATCAAGCCGAGTATCGGTCGTCCTCGGCGACCGTCCTCATGCTCGACTGCTCCCATTCGATGATTCTGTATGGAGAGGATCGGTTCACGCCGGCGAAGAAGGTCGCCCTCGCCCTGACTCACCTGATTCGCACCCAGTTCCCTGGCGACACCCTCAAGGTGGTGTTGTTCCACGACTCGGCTGAGGAGATTCCGCTGAGCGCGCTCGCCGCCGCACAAGTCGGGCCCTATCACACCAATACCGCAGAGGGACTCAAGCTCGCGCGAAGAATTCTGCAGGGCCAAAAGAAAGACATGAAACAGGTCATCATGATCACGGACGGGAAACCATCGGCGCTCACGATGCCGAACGGGAAGATCTACTTCAACTCCATGGGACTCGATCCCGAAATCCTGCAGGCAACGTTTCGGGAAGTGTCGCACTGCCAACGATCCGGGATCATGATCAACACATTCATGCTCGCACGGGATAGGAGCTTGGTCGAGTTCGTGATGAAGGTGGCTGAGATTTGCCGGGGCAAGGCCTATTTCACGAACACCATGACCCTCGGGCAGTTCATCCTGATGGACTTCATGCGACGAAAGACAAAGCGGATGTAGCAGAGGGCCCAGACGAGTCCATCACGGGATCACCCGAACCAGCACGCGCGACGCTCCCTTCGATTCGCCCGGTTGGCCGGCGTTCGAGCGGACTCGGAAAAGAATGACACCGAGGCCCGGTTTGAGCCCGGTGAGCACCCCTTGGTTCACCTTCATGAACTCCATGCCCGTTTCGACCGCCACGCTAATTCGAAGATTGGGAATGGATTGACCCTGTCGATTTTTCGCCATCACGGCGAAAGCGGAGCCAACAGCGAGGTCCTGCCCGACACGCAGTTGGAGCGTATAGGGTGTGACCATGACCGTATCCACCTCGGTGCTCGCGACCTCCTCGCGGGGGGCGGCGGCTCGCGTTGGGGGAATGGGCTCAACGGCTGGAGATTTTGACTCGGGGACGCTCGGGGGTGCGGGCGTTGCGGGTGGAGTCACAGCGCGGGCTGGGGGCCTCGAGACAATCGGGTTCTTCTTGTCCTCCTCCACGGCCTCGCGCAACGTCGCGCGAACCCCTGCGTCCTTGACACTGTCCACCCGGCCGAGCGGGATGGCGATCGTGTCCACCGGCTCCAGGGGTCGCGCCGTTTCAGGCTTCCAACTGGGCGAGTACCGGTAGCCAAAACCGCGGTCCGAAAAGCGAGGCCGAACCCGGTAAATGAGCTGATGGCTCCCGGGACCCACCCGAATATCGAGCCGATGCGTCGAACACGCACCCTGCACGTTTTCACATTCATAGAGGCGCAGACCGGTCACGATGATGGCATCAGAGGAAAGGTTCGTCACGTAAATGACGTGATCGAGCCCCCCCTCGCTCTGCTGGGCCTCAAACCTGATATTCTCTAAGGAAGCCCGGCGGTCCTGAGCGGTGAGCGAATGCATCTCGATCAGACCCAACACGGTAAGGGCGAGGGTGACAGTGACGCGCACGAAGCCTCCTTCACGCCAGAGGTGGGTGAACCGATCAACCGCTCATTGTACTCGCTTGATCCAGGCACCCGCCTTGAGTAGCCCACCAGGTTGCACCGCATTGATGATCCCAATTTGTTCGATCGGTACCACCGAGGGATACGTCCGGTAGAATTCTTCCAGGCTCATATCCCGCGACAGCCGCACGAGATGCACCCGATTGGGTTGCTTGTTCAGGGCCGCCGGATCGGTGAGCCGGGCAAAGGAACCCTGTGCCTGATGCATGGCCGGCTCGTACCCGGGAAACTGTTGACCCCCGGCGTAGGCGAGGAGGCGATAGGTCGCGCCGCCGTACGAGAGGAACACGACCCGCCCGCGGATCGGTCCATTTTGGCTCTGCCCTTGGAAATCCGCCTCCGACGCCGCCATGCCATTGATCGCGGAATTCGCCATCGCTCCGGTTTGCAAGGACTGCTTCTGGGTGAACTGTTGCAGCGCTAGCTGTGGATTGTCTTGCCCTTCCTGGGAGAGCTCGATGATCGCGTCCTGACTCGGACTTATCGCCACCACGGCTTGCGCTTGGTTTTGGGTTTTCCATCCGAGCGGGAAGTCGAGGCGAAACCGTAGATCGGGATGGACAAACACATTTCCTTCGAAATACCCTTGCCGAGGATTGTCCCCGTAGACCATCGACTCCGTGTGCCGCAGATAGCCATCCCGATTGAGTATCGTGCTGTTCCAATCTTTGTTGGTGACCGCCTTCACTCGTGCTTCCGTATTCGCATAGCGATTCTCGGGATCCGGGTGGGTCGCCAGCCACTGTGGGACTCGTCCTCCCCCGGACGCCGCCGTGACTCGCTGCAGCGTTTGGAATAGGTTACCCATCGCGCGCACGTCGTAGTTGTTGGCGAGCCCATAGCGAAAGCCCAACTGATCCGCCTGGTTTTCCGCGTCGCGGCTGTATTTGAGCATCAAAATGTTGAGCCCGCCACTGAGCACATCGCTGTACCGCGCGACATCCGAAGACACCACACTCCCGATCCCAATCCCGAGTTGGGCAATTTCAGCCCGGCTGATCTGCTGGACGGAATGACGAGCTGTGACGTGGCCAATCTCGTGCCCGATCACCGTCGCCAATTCCGCTTCGGAATTGAGATGGGTGAGTATCCCGCGCGTGACGAAGACAAACCCACCGGGTAGGGCAAACGCGTTCACCGCGGGGTCTTCCACGATCTGGAATGACCAAGGCAGGTTCGGGCGCTCGGTCGTCGCGGCAATCTTCCGGCCGATCGTGGAGACGTACGCTTGTGCCGATGAGTCCGGGTACAACCCGATTGAGCTGCGGACCTCGGCGGCCGATTGCTGCCCCATTTCGATCTCTTGCGACTCGGAGACCAGCGAGAGCTGCCGAGCGCCGGTGGCGGGATTGACCGCGCAGGCGGCACTACCCCCGAGCGCAAGTCCGAAGAACGCCAAGATCTCGAGCGGCCTTGGACCCTTGAGTGAGCGTGCACCACCGAATTGGTCTGTCATGATCTCCGATTCCCCTGACTGGTCATCACGGTGTCGTTCAGGAAGCTCAGCTGCGGTACTCCAGAATGGATCCTTCCAGCGTCGCATCGCCCCTATCGTGGCCACAGCCACGCAAACGCGCCAGCCGTAAGCAAGCCCCACACTACGCCATCCACCATGTGTCGCCCAAGAAAATCCCACGACCGGAGATACCAATTCGCGAAGGGAAACCCGCCGGCCGCATAGGCCAGAATGCCGGTCGTTCCAACCACTTGGAAAACCCTCAGATAGCTGGTCCCCGCCGGAAGCGTGCGCGTTGCGATATACGCCACAAAAAAGGAGACGATCAGGTGATACATGGCCATGCCAGCCAGCATTGGACCCATATTCGGTTTGCCCGGTGTACGAATGATCAAATTCCCGATCGGGCCGGCTTCCATCTTTTGCAGCATGGCCGGACTGTTCATGTCCTTCAGGTCAGTCGGACAGGGAAAGAGGTAGAGCCCGGGGGGGACCGCGGCTTTGCGAATCTGCTCCAGAAGCGCGTCTTCGTTCGGAAGCTTCGACCACTCCCCTTTATGGACTGGCGTCAGCATATAGAGCACGGCGCCGGCAAGGAAGGCCAACACAGTGGCCACTAGGATGGGCAACCAAAGGGCAGAGAGTGAAACCATAGGGGCCTCCGAAAGAGGAGCGGGCGGAGCCACAGCGAGCCGTGAGGATCGCGGCTAAATTGGTGAAATGGGCAGCCAGATATTGCAGCGAGAACACGCAACAGGCAAGTCCGGGGAATTGCCGGTGGCGGCTGCTGACCCGCGAGTGGCCTTCATTCTAGCCTTGGGCCGGTCACTTCATGGCTATGGAACCGCCACGTACCGCACCGAGGAAGTGATGTCCTTGGCGGCCGAGCGCCTGGATCAGGTCGCCCAGGTGTTCGTCACACCGACGTCGATCTTCGCGGCCTTTGGCCCCGTGGAAGTGCAGCGGACCTATCTCCTTCGAGTCGAACCGGGAAAGACTGATCTTGGACGCCTCGCGCGTTTGGAAGAAGTGGCCACGCGCGTCCTCCGAGGACTCGATGATGCGGCCCTTGGCCTGTCCGAGATCCAAGCCATCGACAACGCACCACCCGCCACGGGACGCACCCTCAAGACGGTTGCGTTTGCCCTGGCATCGGGCGCGGCCTGTCGCTTTTTGGGCGGCGGTATCGGCGAAATCCTGGTCGCGGCGGCGATCGGAATCGCGATCGGCGGACTGGCCCTCCTGACCGCCCGCCGACCCAGCCTAGCCCGAGTCTTCATCCCAGTTGCGGCGTTTTTGGCCGCCTCGCTCGCCGCGGCCGCCGGGCACTGGATCGGAGGATTCTCCGCCTCGCTCAGCATGCTTTCGGGCCTCATTGTTTTGGTACCAGGGATGATGCTCACCACGGCCATCGGGGAATTGGCTATGGGACACCTCTCGGCCGGCACCGCGCGAATGAGTGGAGCCGCGATCGACTTCCTCGGCATGGGGTTTGGCGTGGCGTTGGGTGAGCGGCTCACCGGCGCCGTCATCGGGCGCGTTTCCCGCGTTTCGACCGCACCGCTCCCGGACTGGACCATCTGGCTGGCCCTGGCCGCCTCG
>JANYKV010000184.1 GCA_025358055.1 Gemmatimonadota bacterium | reverse complement strand
CGGCCGGCCGCGCCGAGCGTGCCCATCATGCCCGGGGGCATGCCCCTCGACCTCAAGAGTGCCGCGCCCCCCATCTTTCTCGCCTTCCACTGCGATGCGGGCCATCTGAGCCGCCTTGGTGTGTTCCTTGACACCGTACCGAGCGCCCAACCGATCGCGAACGCCCTGGTCCGAAGCCCCTGGCAACTCTTGGACGACAACGGCTTTGTGTCCGAAGCTGGTTTGCTTCGCCCGGCGCGGAGCCGGGGTGGAACCCAAAGTCTCTCGTGGTTCCGAGGCGGGCGATCCGAGCCGCCCTCCGCATCCGCGGCGGAGGAGGTCCTTGCCTTGCCCACCGGGCCCTACGGCGGGAAGCTCTGGGTTTTCCCGGAGGTCCCGATCGAGCGACGGTGGGTCTCACCCATCCCACCTGCCCTGAAGGCCGCGGTCCCCCGCTTGCTCCCTCCAGGCCACGAAAAGGCGCTCGACCGGCCGCTGACGTGGGTTCAGATTCCGTTACCCGCAGGGACCAAAGGCCTCGCGAATGCGCTGGCCCGGGTGGCGATCAACTGCGTCACCGTTTCTAACGTTGAGGTCTGGAGCGAGCGGATCGATTTCGATCGCGTCGGCTCGGTTGTGAGCCATCGCCCCCTTGGCAGTAGCGCCCGCCACATCATGTCGGTATTGAGTGTCGCCGGTGAAGGTGGGTCGCGATACCATGACACCGGGGATCTCGACGCCCCGGCCGGCAGCGGGAGATACCGCTATCGCGGCGCCGGCCGGTTCGAGTTCGCACCCGCACGGCACGAGAGCGGCCGGTTCGACACCTATACGATGCTGCGGCTACTGTATTGCGACGGTGAGAACGGAAACGGCGTCGATGCGGGCGAAATCAAACAGATCCGCACCGATCTAGCCCGAAACCCGATCGCCCGAGTCGTTAGCTTGACCCCCACGAAAGGGGGCGCCGCGCCCCCGCCATATTTGGACGCGCGACTCCGCTTCGCCGAGCTCCTCCGAACCCGGGAACGGGTCGTCACCGCCTCCGATATCGAAGTCGCGGCGAAAGCGTACGAGCCGTTGATCCGGAATATCCACATCGAGGCTGCGTCCGAGATCACCGAATCGGGCCTGGGTCTCGTGACCGGTGTTACGGTCGAGGTTTCGAAAGACGACTTCGCGGACCCTGAAGCAGATTTCGAACGACTCACCGCCGAGCTTCAGCACTATCTTGAAGAGCGAGCGATGATCGGCAATCGAATCGTGGTCGCCCTCCGAGATGTCGGACGAGGACGCTGAGATGGCCGAAACGATCAAGGCGATGCCCGATTTCTGCGCCCCCACCAGGGGCGTGCGTCACACGGTAGATTCTGCCGTGTCGACTCTGCTCCGGCTCGGGGTGGAGATGGATCGCATCATCCTCAAGAGCGCAGGGGCAGGTTGGATTCGCGGCACTGTCGTCGGGCAGCTGCCGAAAGCCGGCGAGCCAATCTCATCGCGAGTCGAACTCTCCGTTGCGGGAACCGGTGCGATTGAGAGCCTTCCGTTTCCCATGCGGGATGGCGCGGAAGGGGAGTTCCGAATCGACCGGCTGGTGGCTCTATTCGACACCCCGCTGCTCCGGCTTTCGCTCCACCTCCGGGCGGCCGGCGGGCTGCTGGATCTGCACCCGGACGATCCGGAAGGCGCGAACCGATGGATCGTGGACATCTTTCGGCTGAGCGCGGAACCGTTTCCCCGAGCGCGTTGGTATGACCTGGCTCGGTTGTTGCCCGCCCTGCCCCGAATTGCCGGGCGGCCGGACGGGCCGGCGTTGGCCCTTCAAGCGGTATTCCGGCTCCCGGCCAGCCGCGTCAGAGTCATTCCCGGCATCGCGCCGGTCGCGACGGATCGGCGCACGCGGCTCGGACGGTGGAATGGGCGGCTCGGAGTCGATGCCATCGTAGGCGATGGAGTGACCGCCTCCACGTCGGCCGAGATCGACATCGGACCGGTAGATCTCGCGACGTACCGCCTACACGAGTCGGGAACGATGCGGCGCCAGCGGGAGGCGCTCTACCGGCTCGTCCTTCCGGCCCATTTCCAACGCGGGGTGCGGGAACGATGGCGGGTAGGTAGTGCGGACCAACCCGCTCGGCTGGGTGACCACACCCACGAAGCAGCATTGGGAATCAACAGTTACCTCGGTGGTTCGGGGGCAAGGAGCGCGGCGTGAGCAGTCAGGACGACTATCTCAAATCAGTGAATTGGACCACGGGGATGCTCCTCGCCCCGAGTCATTTTCTGCGTCAAGATCGATACATCGAAGAGCACGTCGCC
>JANYKV010000116.1 GCA_025358055.1 Gemmatimonadota bacterium | reverse complement strand
CTCCCATTCATGACCCGTGTGCGGCACCTGATTTTTGGTGCGCCGCGAGACCTGTCCGATTCAGGCCTGTTTCACCGTTTGTCCCTCGTCCCGTTCCTGGCCTGGGTCGGTCTCGGTGCGGACGGGCTTTCGTCCTCCTCGTACGGCCCCGAAGCAGCGTTCACAGCGCTCCGCGAACACACGTTCTTGGCCCTTGGCCTCGTGGTCTTGATGGCGGCGACCGTCGGGCTGATCTCCCTAGCCTACAGCCGCATCATCGAGCAGTTCCCCTCCGGCGGCGGTGGTTACGTGGTTGCCACGAAGCTGCTCGGACCGACGGCGGGGGTCGTGTCAGGCTCCGCGCTACTGGTGGACTATATACTGACGATCACGACGTCCATCGCAGCCGCGGGGGACGCCATCTTCAGCTTCCTCCCGCCGCAATGGGCGGGTTCGAAATTGACGGTCGAGGTGTTCCTGATTGGAGGCCTTACCGTACTCAATCTTCGAGGAGTGCGCGAATCGGTCATTGCCCTCCTTCCGGTCTTCCTCGTCTTTTTAGTGACCCACGCCATCGTCATCGCCTATGGCGTCCTCGCTCACGCGGCTCAGTTTCCGCAAACGCTCCAATCCGTGGAGACCGGTTACCGTCATGGGGTGACGTCCTTGGGATTGGGCGGCCTGGCCCTACTCTTCGTCCGCGCGTATTCCCTGGGCGGCGGTACCTATACCGGAATCGAAGCAGTTTCCAACGGCCTGCCCATGATGCGCGAACCCCGCGTGCCGACGGCCCGGCGAACCATGATTTACATGGCCACGTCCCTCGCGATCACCGCATCAGGCCTCCTGCTCTGCTACCTCTTGTGGCAGGTGGTACCGGAGAACGGAAAGACAATGAACGCGGTGCTGGTGGAGCGCATGACGACGGGCCTTCCCCTGGGACACATATTCCTGGTGGTGACCCTGCTGTCGGAGGGCGCGTTGTTGGTGGTCGCCGCGCAGACAGGGTTTTTGGACGGCCCTCGGGTCTTGGCCAACATGGCACTGGACTCCTGGGTCCCGCACCGGTTTTCTGCCCTCTCCGAGCGCCTGACGACCCACAACGGAATTCTGTTGATGGGCGCCGCATCTCTGGTAGCGTTGCTGTATACCAAGGGCGACATGTCCATCTTGTTGGTGATGTACAGCATCAACGTGTTTCTGACTTTCTCGTTGTCGATGTTCGGGATGCTCCGCTTCTGGTGGGGCGAGCGGAAGACCCACGAACTCTGGAAACGCCGGGTAGCTCTCTTCGGAGCAGGCTTTCTGCTCTGCGCCACGGTGCTGCTCGTCACCTCGTTCGAGAAGTTCACGGCGGGAGGCTGGGTCACTCTGGTGGTCACGGCGCTCGCCGTTGGACTGTGTCAACTGATTCGCCGGCACTACCGCCAGGCGACGGCCACGGTGCGACAGCTTTATGAGGAACTCACCGATCTCCCGCGATCCAGTTCCCCACCGGCCCGGGCGCTCGATCCCACCAAGCCCACCGCGATTGTGTTGGTACCGGAATACGGCGGTGTGGGCGTCCACACCGTGCTCAACATCTTCCGCGTCTTTCCCAATCATTACCAGAATCTGGTCTTCGTCATGATTGGGATCATGGACTCGGGCGAGTTCAAGGGAGAACGCGCCATGGAGGACTTGCGCGCGCGCACGGCGAGCGAGCTCGACAAATACGTCCAACTCGCGCATGGTCTTGGATTTCCGGCGACCTCGCGAGTTGCGATCGGCACCGAGGTAGTTGTCGAGGCCGAGCAGGCATGTTTGGAAGTCATGAAGGAGTTCCCGCGGTCGACCGTGTTCGCCGGGAAGTTGATCTTCCAGCGCGAGGCGTGGTATCACCGCATCCTGCACAACGAAACGCCGTTGGCGATTCAGAAGCGTCTGCAGTGGCTCGGGAAGACCATGGTGACGCTGCCAATCCGGGTGCGGGAGGGGTAAGGGACGAGAGATGGGACCAGGGACCGTTGATCCGAGCCTCTTGACGGTGCACAGAATTGTATCCAATTTCCAGGCTCCGAAACTTTCGCCCCGCCGGCCCGTACGAGTTTCGACCCACCCCTTCGAGGTATTCGATGCTCGCTCGACTTTTCGTATCCGCGTCCACCATTGGCGTCGCCCTGGCGGGACTCATGGCCACCCCCCTTCCCGCTCAGCGGATTCTTCCCGCCGACTCCGTCATCCGCGGCATTCTCGAAGAGCGGGTGGCCCAGAAACGGACCGTGGGTATCGCCGTCGGCACCCTCGACCCTGATGGAACGACGCGCATCGTTTCAGCCGGCGCGTCCGGTCAACCCGGCTTGGCAGTGGACGGCGACGCCGTTTTTGAAATCGGATCGATCACCAAGACGTTCACGGCGGCGTTGCTCTCCGACATGATGGCCCGCGGCGAAGTGCGACTGGACGATCCGGTGGCGAAGTATCTCCCGGCGTCCGTGAAAATGCCCGCTCGCGGCGGAAAGCAAATCACGCTGCTGGACCTCGCGACCCAATCTTCCGGACTCCGGGGAATGCCGACCAACTTCGCACCGAAAGACATGAGCAACCCGTACGTCGACTACACGGTCCAGCAGATGTACGACTTCCTTTCGGGGTACGAATTGCCCCGGGACATCGGCGTCCAGTACGAATATTCGAACCTTGGCGTGGGGCTCCTTGGGCATGCTCTGGCACTCAAATCAGGCAAGACCTACGAAGCGATCCTCACGGAACGAATCCTCGCCCCTCTGGGCATGCGCGACACCCGGATCACCTTGAACGATGACATGCGCCGACGCCTGGCCCTCGGCCATGATGAACAGGGGAAGATCGTCGCGAACTGGGACCTCCCGACGTTGGCCGGCGCCGGTGCGCTGCGTTCCACCGTCAAGGATATGCTCAAGTACTTGGCCGCGAACCTCGATGCCACCAGCCGCCCGCTCGGCAAGCAGCTGGCGGTGACCCACGAGAGCCGGCGGGAAGCGGGCAGCCCAACCATGACCATAGGCCTCGCCTGGCACATCCTCAAAGGCCCTGGTGGCAGTATTGTGTGGCACAACGGGGGCACGGGCGGCTATCGGACGTTCATCGGCTTTGATCTGGTGAAACGCGCCGGGGTGGTCGTCCTCACAAATTCCGCCATCGGTGCCGACGACATCGGGTTTCACTTGATCGACGGGGGCATTCCGCTGACCAAGCCGCCCGCCGCTCACACGGAAGTCGCGATCGACGCCGCCAAGTTCACAGCCTACGTCGGCGTCTACGAACTAGCCCCCAACTTCTCGATCACGGTTTCGGTGGACGGGCAGGAGCTCTGGCTCCAGGCCACCGGCCAGGGGAAACTTCGAGGATTTCCCGAGTCTGAAACAGACTTCTTCATCAAGGAAGCAGACGTCCAGCTGACCTTTGTCAAAGGCTCGGACGGCCAAGTCACCGGGTTGGTCCTTCACCAATCCGGACAGGATGCGCCCGGGAAAAAGGTGAAGTAGTCCGCTCACAACGGGAACCGAGAGCCGCGGAACGATCGATTCCTCGGCTCTCTTGTATTCCGGCTAGTTGACGGTGATCGGTAGTGTATTACTCGTTACCGAGTTGCAGAAGACCGTGACCTGCTGCGTGCCAGTGAACGAGTTGGGGTAAGTGAAGGTCGCGGTGATCTGCGTGCGCGCGGAATTCATGGTCACCCCCGTCACGATGACGCGACCTGCGGTAACCCCTGGGGACCGACAGAAAGTGCCGGTAAGCGTCGTCGTGATGACCTGCCCTTGATTGCCCTGATTCGGCTGCACGCTTTGAAGAATTGGCAGGATCCCTTAAGCGGTAAAGGTCACCGGGCTGCCCACCAGCCCGGCCACCGATGCCGTCGCCCGGTTCGGCGGAGCAAGGACTTTGAGCCGCCACCATGCCTACGTCATCGGGCTCGTGGTTTCGATGGTGGCCATGGGGGAACTCGAAGCCACGGCTACAACATTTCAGCATAGCTCGTATTTCTATCTGGTGACGTGCTCCAGCTTTCCGATGATTTTCGTGGCGGCCCGCGCATCACGAGTGCCCTGGCCTGCCACTCGTGTTGCATTGGTGTATACGGCCATCCGTCTGCTCGTCGTCTGGGGTCTCCCATTGTTTCCGGGCGAGCCTCGGATCGGGCCGGTCTCCTTTCGACCCACTCACATGGTTCCTCCTGATTTTCCGCTTCTGCTCCTCGGGCCTGCTGTCGCGGTGGATCTCCTGCAAAGGGTGGAGCGAGCCCACCGGCATTGGAGCGGGGGAATTCTTGCTGGGGTGACACTCTTTCTCGCTTTCCTCGCCGTGCAGTGGCCGTTTGCCAGCTTCCTAGCGTCGCCTGGCGCACGCAACGCCGTCTTCGCCGGGGATAACTTTTGGTTCTTCCTCCGCCTGGACTCGTATATCGCAAATCACGTGTTCTATCCTTGGGACGCATTCCACGGCCAGCATCCAAAGACCGCGTTGCTATGCGCCATGCTGCTTTCGGTGCTCGCGGCTCAGATTGGCCTCTTCGGGCAGCGGTGGCTCTCTCGCCTACAGCGGTAGTCGCACCCGGTTCGAAGGCCGATTTCGGGTAGTATTGTGCCGGTCATTCCACCGGCATAGCTTCGGAGCCATGGGGCACCCCGACTCACTTTCTCCGTCCATCGGCTCATTGCTCGATCGCTATGCAGGCCTGGTTCGTCAGGTCGGCTGGCGGCACGGCCTCTCGGAGGGAGACGTGGACGAGGTGATGCAAGACGTTCGAATTCGGCTCTGGCGGTCCGTGGGGACCAGTGAGAAGATTTCCTCCTTGTCCGCGTCCTATATACATAAGACAGCATCTTCCGCGGCGGTGGACCTGATCCGTCGCCGACGGGCCCGACGGGAGCACCTCATGAACCAAGACCCGGTCGAGCCGGCGCCACAGCTGGTCGCGTCGGAAGACCCCGCGGGACGGCTCGAGGGCAGCGAAATGAGCGCGCATATCTCCCGGGCGGTTGGCTCGCTCGCGGAGGGACGCGGGGCGGTGGTCCGCATGTACCTGGCGGGCTACGGCCGGCTCGAAATCGCGGACCTGC
>JANYKV010000111.1 GCA_025358055.1 Gemmatimonadota bacterium | reverse complement strand
AGAGCAAACGTTCGGGTCCAGGCGCCACCGCAGGTGAATGCCAGCTTCGGCTGGACCGGCGGCGCGGACGCGGTTCAATGGAGCTCGAAGTCGGACCGGATATTCTTCATTCACGCGGCGCGAGCCAACAAGAGTGGTCGCTTGTTTTGGGCGGAGGCCACCACCGGTGCGACCCATATCGTCGCGGGCGATTCGTTGCCGACGTTTACCGAGAATTCCAGCGGGATTCTCAGCGGAAATTGGCGTGCGGTCGGGGATGGGCACGAGGTGCTCTGGTGGTCCGAGCGAGACGGCTGGGGTCACCTGTATCGGTTCGATGACGGCGGGCACCTACTCAACCAGATTACCTCCGGCCCATGGCTGGTTGATCGCATCAAGTACGTCGATCCGGTTGGGCGCCAAGCATATTTCCAAGCCTTGGGGCGCGACTCGACCCTTCCGTACTATTCCCATCTGGTTCGAGTCAACTTCGACGGCGGGGGATTAACCGATCTCACCCCCGAGCCGGGCAACCACCTCATCTCGTTTGTACCCTCCGGCAAGTACTTCTTGGACGTTCATTCCCTACTAGATACTCCGCCGTCGGTCTTTCTCCGAGCCGCCCTCGACGGTCGGAAACTGCTCACTTTGGAGCAAGCCGACATAGCTCCGCTTGTGGCCGCCGGATGGACCCCTCCGAGGCTCTTCAAGGTGAAAGCGCGCGATGGAGTCACCGATCTCTACGGGCTGCTCCACCTTCCTTCGCATCTGGATACGACGAAGAAATATCCGGTGATCAACCACGTCTACCCGGGGCCCCAGGTGGGAACCATCTTCGGCTGGGGCTGGGCCGCAGGGGGAGAACCAAGGGCGCTTGCGGAACTCGGCTTCATCGTCATCCAGGTGAACGCGCTCGGCACGCCGGGGCGCTCGAAAGCCTTTCACGATTTCTATTACGGCAACATGGGGGACAACGGCCTTCCCGATCAGATGGCCGCTATGGAGCAGCTGGCGGCCCGGTATCCCTTCATCGATCTCTCGCGGGCCGGCATCTACGGCCATTCCGGCGGCGGGTTTGCCTCGACCGACGCGATTCTCAAGTATCCGGATTTCTTCAAGGTGGCCGTTTCCGGGTCCGGGAATCACGACAACCGATCCTACGTCTATGACTGGGGTGAGAAGTATCAGGGCCTGCTGAAGCGCGATTCGGTCACCAAGAAAGACAACTACGACAGTCAGGCGAATTACCTCTTGGCCGGAAACCTGAAAGGCCACCTGCTGTTGATGACCGGCGACATGGACACCAACGTCCATCCGACGATGACGTTTCGCCTCGTCGACGCGCTGATCAAGGCCGAGAAGGACTTCGACTTGGTGGTGATTCCCGATGCGGGGCATGGTCTGCCTGACTACAGCATCAAGAGACGGTGGGATTACTTTGTACGGTGGCTATTGAGGCAGGATCCCCCGCGAGACTATCACATGATGAAAGAACCGTAAGGGGCGAATATGAAATGGGTTCGGATGCTCGGGCGGGCGGTGCTTGTGCTGGTGCTGCTTCTGCTCGTTGTGTTGGGCGGGATCTACCTGGTCACCTCGCGTGCCATCGGTCGAACTTATCCCCTCCCGGCGATCGCCATCGCCTTTCCGAGGGATTCCGCCGCCCTTGCCCGGGGAAAGCACATTGTCCAAGCGATCACCAAGTGCGGGGACTGCCACGGCGATGATTTGGGAGGTCAGGTGTTCCTGGATGACCCGCTCATTGGACGTCTCGCTCCGACCAACCTCACGACCGGGAAGGGCGGGGTCGGTTCCCGGTACGACGACGCCCACATGGTGCGGGCGATACGCCATGCGCTTCGTCAGGACGATCATCCCCTCATCTTCATGCCGGCGGATGGCTACACCTATCTCAGTGACGAAGACGTTGCCGCGATCGTTGCATATGTGCGGGCAGTGCCGCCAGTCGACCGTGACCTTCCCCCGACAATCGTTCGGCCACTCGGCCGGATTCTTTATCTCCTAGGCCAGTTTCCGATGCTGCCGTACGAGATGATCGATCATACCAGGAAACAACCCGCCCAATCGCCCCCGTTCGGTACTCCGGAGTCCGGCCGATACGTCGCCAGCGTTGGCGGATGCATCGGATGCCACGGAATCGGTCTCTCCGGTGGAAAAATTCCGGGAACGCCGCCGGAGTGGAAACCGGCGTCCAACCTTACGCCGGTGGCTCTCGGAACGTGGAGCGAGGCGGAGTTCACTAAGACGTTGCGGGAGGGAATCCGCCCCGGTGGGGTTCCCGTGGATCCGCGGTACATGCCGTGGAAGCGAACCGCGTTGATGACCGATGCTGAAATCCATGATGTTTGGGAATATCTCAAGACCGTGCCGTCCAAGCCATACGGTGGACGGTGATCGCTTGACGAAGGGACCGAGGGCATGTATTCGTACAGCATGACCATTCGATCGCATATCAGTTCACGCTATTATCGCTACGCGACCCTTTCCCCGGGCCCCTTGCGGAGCTGCATGCGCTAAGAACGCATTTCCAAGCTTCCCTCGAGCGGTCCGTGGAATCCACGGGCCGCTCTTTTTTTGTCCTCTAGTGGAGGTGTAGCATGCTCGTCGCTCCCAAATCCGGCCAAATTCAACCAACCCCGGTCCAGGATTGGTCCGCTTACACTCCGGAGCATCATGCCGTATGGGCGACGCTCTATCGACGGAGGATGGAGACACTCCGGAGCACTGGGAGCATGGTCTTCCTGCGAGGGATAGACGCGATCGGACTCAGCGAAGATCGAGTCCCCGATCTTGCGCGGGTCAATCAACGGTTGAGCGGACTCACTGGTTGGGCCGCTGTCCCCGTCGGCGGGTTCCTACCCGCGCCGGAATTCTTCGAGCAATTGGCGCTCCGCCGATTCCCCACCACCATTGCAATCCGGCCCACGGAGCAGCTCGACTACCTGCCGGAGCCGGACATTTTCCACGACGTATTCGGCCATGTGCCGCTTCACGCCGACCCGGTGTTCGCGGACTTTCTGGCTCGGGTGGGAGGCCTAGCGGAGTCCGCGCGCGATGAAGACCACATCCGGCACCTCGCACGTTTCTTCTGGTTCACGGTCGAATTCGGTTTGATTCGCGAACACGGGCACACCAAGATTTACGGGAGCGGCCTCATCTCTTCGATTGCCGATGCGGAGCATGCGCTTGGGCCCCACTGCGACCGTCGGCCGTTTTCGCTCGACGCCGTGTTGCGGCAGCATTTCGAAATCGATCGATTACAAAAGCTGCTGTTCGTGATAGGGTCGTTCGATGACCTCTTCGCCGCGGTCGAAGAACTGTCCCGGCGGACCCGGTGAGGGTTCCCTAGTGATTACGGCGGACCGGCCGGCCCGGGGCTACACCCTCCACGAGCTTGCCGTCTCGCACGACGAAAGTTCCACCCACCAGCACGTAGGGGATTCCCTCCGAGGCCTGTGCCGGGTTGTCGAACGTGGCTCGGTCGATCACCCGCTCCGGGTCGAAGAGGGTCAGGTCGGCGTCCGCTCCGACGCGCACCCGTCCTTTCTGTGCCATCGCGGGTACGGCGGTGCGAACTCGCTCCGCAGGCAGATACGACATCTTGCGGAGTGCCTCCATGAGGCTCAGCGCCTTGTTCTCCCTTACGTAACGGCCAAGTACGCGGGCGAAGGTGCCAACCCCGCGGGGGTGGCCGCGTCCCTTCTCGATCGGCACGCCATCGCTTGCGATCATCACGCCGGGACGAGCCACGAGGAAAGCCACCGTTCGCTCCGGGATCATGTGGATGATGACCCAGCCGCCCTCCTTCCGATAGCGAGCGAACGATTCCTCCGTCAGGCGCTCGTTGGTGGCCGGCCATTGCAGGTCGCCGTATCCGATCCCGATCCGCTCCTGCCAACCGGGGTCGAAGATGGCAGATTGGAGCAGCGTCGACCCCGCGGTATATGGGTACACCTCGGTGGAGACGTCCAGTCCCCGCTTCCGCGCTCCTTCCAGCATCTCGGCGAGCAGGGGGCCCTGGCTCAGACCGCTGCTGCCCAAGTGGACGATGTGAAGCGAGGCACCGCTCGCTGCCGCGTCGGCCAACATCTCCTGCACGGCGGGGATACTCCCGGCTGTTTCGTCGAGTCCGGCCCCGCGGACGTGAACGTGAACCACAACGTTCCGCTCCGCCGCGATGCGAAACACCCGGAAAATCTCTTCCCGAGTAGCGGCCGGCGTGTAGTTGATCCCCAACCCAAGGCCAAGGCCACCCTCATCCAATCCCTGGCGGAGGTCGGCTTCCAGCTGGGTCAACTGGTCCGCGCTCAATTTCCTGTGAGCCCAGTCCGGGGTCGGCGACTCAGTGGAGCGACGATTCGCGATGACCTCTTCGAGCGTCTTGGCGCCGGTCACCACGGCGATGCGCGCTCCGATATGGCTCACGGTGGCGCCGTAGTTGATGAACGCCTTTCCTTCCCGAGACGCGTACCAGCCTGCGATCGGATAGGCGCCTCCTTCCATCTCGAGGGCCGTCGTGACGCCGTCCTGGGCTTGCCACTTGTTGTCATCCATGTCCTGCCCGTGAGCGTGGAGATCGATGAAGCCGGGAGCCACCACCAGCCCCGTTGCATCGATGACGTCTCGGCCTTTGAGGGCCTGCGTCGAGATCGCGGCGACCTTCCCATTCCGAATCCCAACGAAGCGAATCGCATTGAGCCCGGATTCCGGGTCCATGACCCGGCCGTTGCGCAGGACGATGTCGTACGATGGCGAAGTTTGGGGGGTGACGCGTGCCGGGTGACCAAAAAAGACCAAGCTGAGCAGAAATCCGAGATGAAGCGTTCGCACGGACGATCTCCGGGAAACGAAGGGAATTGTATGCAAATTGCAGGTCCGTCCGAATTTACCGGAAACCCTCCCCCGCGCCAGCGTAGGCCTGGTGGAGAGCGGAGAGGTGAGGCCGTTCGATGCGGTACTGCGCTATGACGCGTGCCGCGTACGTCCCCGGCTACATTTGAAGCATGCATGTGACTGGCGAACCATCCCAGAGCGGTCCAGCCCCGAGGCAGCCGTTCGGGGACGATGATCGCGATCTGTCCCGCTTCCTCTCGTTTACTCATGAGGAATGGGGGCGGCTGCGGGCGTCCACACCCTTGCCGCTGTCGGAGGAGGAGCTTTCCGCCCTCCGAGGCATCAATGAACGCATTTCTCTGGCCGAGGTCGCGGAGATCTATCTTCCGCTTTCTCGGCTCCTGAACCTTTATGTTGTGGCGACCCAAGGGCTTCACGCAGGTTCGACCGCTTTCCTCGGAGCCTCGGCCAAAAAGGTGCCGTATGTGATCGGAATCGCCGGGAGCGTCGCGGTAGGGAAGAGCACCACGGCGCGAATTCTTCAAACGCTGTTGGCCCGCTGGCCCAATCATCCCAAGGTTGATCTCATCACGACCGACGGGTTTCTCCTGCCCAATCGGGTGTTGGAGGAGCGAGGGCTGTTGCGCAGAAAGGGGTTTCCGGAGAGTTACGATCAGCTCGGTTTGGTGCGGTTTCTGGCCCGGGTGAAGGCGGGCGACCCCGAAGCGGCCGCACCGGTCTACTCGCATCAAAGTTACGATATTGTGCCCGGGGAGTACGAGTTGGTTCGGCAGCCCGACATCGTCATCGTCGAAGGGCTCAACGTCCTCCAAACCGGGGATCCCGACCCGAGCCGGCCTTCGCGTATGTTCGTCAGCGACTATTTTGATTTTTCGATCTACGTCGAAGCGGCCGAAGCGGATGTCAAGGAGTGGTTCTTCCAGCGATTCCGCCGGCTGCGTGAAACGGTATTCACCGATCCGAACTCATACTTCCATCGTTACGCGGCCCTGTCGGAGACTGAGGCGCTGGAGTTTGCGGCTGAGGTCTGGCGCGATATCAACGGGCGGAACCTCCGCGAGAATATTCTCCCGACTCGGGAGCGGGCCCATTTAATCTTAGAGAAAGGGAAGGATCATCGAGTGGAGCGCGTGAGACTGCGCAAACTCTAAAGCGCTGGGACTATGGTTTTTTCAAAATCCATTTCCACATCAATGCGAAAACCAAAAACAACGCCGCCATCGTCACCAGCCGGATTAGGAACATCGGACTCCGGCCTCGAGGCCCCAGGTCGAGCTCCCGGGTCCGTTCCATCGTCTCGGCGTGATGCCAACTTTGCCGGAGCCGCTCCAAGGCGGTTCGGTTTTTTGGAGACGCCGCGGCCCACTGCTTCATGGCCTCCTCGTCGCCCGGTTCCGGTTCTCCTGCCAGGCAGCGCGTGATGCGGGCCCAGATCTCGTCGTCGGATTCGGCCATGGCCTTGAGTCTTTGGAGTGGTTGGCCCAATGATCAGGGGCTCCGGGCCGATCGGCAAGGCTCCTGGGTTCGCTACCCCTTGCATTCCTCCCTTGGCGGTCGCAACATGATGTTCTCCTTCGCTTTGGTCTTTCACTCACCCGACGAGCGCTATGTGAAGAACACCACCATCGCTGCCTTTTGCCTCCTCTTGGCTTTTGGCCCAGCTAGCCTCGCCGCCCAAGGGGCCCCGAGCATCGATAGCACCGCCTTCAACTCCCTGACCTGGCGCAATGTTGGACCAGCGCGGGGCGGGCGATCCGCAGCCGTGGCGGGCAGCTCCGCCCGGCCCCAGGAGTATTGGATGGGGACCACCGGAGGCGGGGTCTTCAAAACCACCGATGGAGGTGGCCGATGGTTCCCCGTGAGCGACAAGTACTTCGGCGGGACCATCGGTGCGATCGGAGTCAGCGAGTCCGACCCAGACGTGGTCTATGCCGGCACGGGTGAGTGGCCGGTCCGGGGCAATGTTTCCAACGGCGACGGGGTCTACAGGACCGGCGACGGGGGCAAAACGTGGAGCTACATCGGTCTGGTGGAGACCCGGCAGATCGCCCGGGTTCGAGTCCATCCCAAGAATCCCGACGTCGTCTTCGTCGCTGCACTCGGACACATCTGGGGACCCAATCCCGACCGTGGCGTGTTTAAGTCCACCGATGGTGGAAAGCACTGGCGGAAAGTGCTGTTCCGCAATGATTCGACCGGTGCGGTAGATCTCGTGATGGATCCGTCGAACCCGGATATCATGTACGCCGCGATGTGGCAGGTGTCCCGCAAACCATGGCAGTTGGTGAGCGGTGGGCCAGGCAGCGGCATTTTCAAATCGACGGACGGAGGCGAAACCTGGAAGGAGATCACCCGCAATCCGGGGCTTCCTGGCGGACTCATCGGTAACGTCGGTCTCTCCGTCTCCCTTGCCAAGCCCAGCGTCGTGTGGGCCATCATCGAAAACGACAGCGGAGGGGTGTTCCGCTCCGGTGACGGGGGTGCGACCTGGACCCGCACCAACGCGGAGCGGAAACTACGACAACGAGCCTGGTATTACACGAAGATCTTCGCCGACCCGAAGGATACCAACACGGTCTATGTCGTGAACGTGAGTTTCCATCGCTCCACCGACGGTGGAAAGACGTTCCGGTCGATTCAAACTCAGCACGGGGACCATCACGATTTCTGGATCGCCCCGAATGATCCCCAGCGCATGGTGGTCGGTGACGATGGCGGGGCGGTGGTATCCACCAACGCGGGGCGAACCTGGACCCGGCAGGAGTTTGCGACGGCCCAGTTCTACCATGTCACAACAACCAATCACTTCCCGTACCGAATTTGCGGGGCGCAACAAGACAACAGCACACTCTGCGGCGGGAGCCAGCCCGACTTCGGTAGCAGTACCCAACCTTGGTACGATGTCGGCGGTGGCGAGTCAGGCTATATCCAGGTTCGCCCGGACGATCCGAACATCGTCTACGCCGGTAGCTACGGTGGCTACTTGACTCGGAAAGACACGCGGACGGGATTCTCTCGAGACATCAATCCGTGGCCCGACAATCCCATGGGCCATTCGGCGGGTGATCTCAAGTATCGGTTTCAGTGGACCTTCCCGATTCTGCTTTCGCCCCACGATCCTAACACGCTGTACGTAGGCGCCAACGTGGTCTTCAAATCGACGGACGACGGGTCGAGTTTCGCGGCTATCAGTCCGGATCTGACCCGCCACGATCCCAAAACACTCGGGCCGTCCGGTGGACCGATCACCAAGGACCAAACCAGCGTGGAGTACTACGCCACCGTGTTCGCGCTGGCCGAGTCGCCCAAGGAGAAAGGGGTCATCTGGGCGGGGTCGGACGACGGGCTCATCCATGTCACCCAGAACGGTGGGGGGTCATGGGCCAACGTCACTCCAGCCGATCTGCCCGAATGGTCCCGGATCTCGATCATCGAAGCGGGTCAACATGCGAGTGGTACGGCGTACGTGGCCGCCAATCGCTTCCAATTAGACGACAACTCGCCCTACATCTACAAAACGACGGACTACGGGAAGACATGGACGAAGATCGTACATGGGATCAACCGTGGAGAATTTGCCCGCGCTGTCCGGGAAGACCCGGTCCGCCCCGGCCTCCTTTACGCCGGCACCGAGCGCGGCGTGTGGGTCTCCTTCGATGACGGCGCCAATTGGCAGCGGTTGCAGCGCAATTTACCGCCGGTTCCGGTCCATGACTTGGCCGTCAAAGAGGGCGATCTCATCGCCGCGACTCATGGACGCTCTTTTTGGATACTGGACGATCTGAGTGTCTTGCGGCAAATGGCGCAGGACAAGCTGGCGAAAGACATCCACCTCTTTCAGCCTCGGCAGGCTTACCGGACGTTCGGCGCGGGGGTTCACTATTGGCTCAAGACGGGCGGACAGAAGGTGAAGCTGGAGTTTTTGGACGCCAAGGGCCAACTCATCCGGGCGTTCACCAGCGAGAGCGATTCGATCACGCTCGGCGATAGCCTCCACACGGTGGCCAAAGAGAGCGCGCGCCTCGACTCACTCTGGAGCCTCGGAGTCCTGCCTCCCAGCGTGCCGCGTCACGGTGGCGAAGACGACCAAGAATTTGAAGGATACCGGCATCGCCCGGAGCCAACCGTGCCCAACAAGGCTGGCCTCAACTCGTTCACCTGGGATCTGAGCTATCCGGATGCCGTGGCGTTCGACGGTATGATCTTCTGGGCCGCAGCGGTCAACGGGCCGACGGCGCCACCGGGCACCTACTCGGTTCGGCTTTCGGTAGGTGACAAGTCGGAGTCCCAATCCCTGGTCCTCAAGAAAGACCCGCGCCAGAACGCTACCCAAGCCGACCTGGAAGAGCAGTTCGCCTTCGTGATGAAGGTCCGGGAGAAAGTGGGCGAGGCAAACAACGCGGTGCGTACCATCCGGAATATCAAGGCGCAAGTCACCGAGCGGCTCGCTCGGACCCCCGCGGCGAGCCGGCCCGCGCTGGAGCGGATGACCGGCCAGCTGGTCAGCGCTCTGAGCCAGGTCGAATCGGAAATTTACCAGGTGAAGAATCAGAGCGGGCAGGATCCGCTCAACTATCCAATCAAACTGAATAACAAGATTGCGGCGCTCACGTTCGTGGCCGGGTTTTCGGATGGACGGCCCACCGTCCAGACCATCGAGGTGTTCCGACTTCTCTCCGTGGCGCTCGACGAACAATTGGGCCGGCTCAAGACCACGATCAGCACCCTGCTTCCTCCGGTCAATACGGAACTCGCTCGGACCAACCTGAGCACCATCACGCCGTCGGCGGTGGAGATCATGAAGTGAGATCCCTCCTCCTTCTCCTGCTGTTGACGGCCGGGTGTAACCGAAAGCGGCTGGAGGAGGCACCGCAGGTAACGTTTGCCGAAACGCCTGATACGCTCACCGCCAAGTTTGCCAGCATCGTGGAGGCAACGTGGCTGGGTGGTGGCCGGTGGGCGCTGGTTTCGCCTGAATTCAATGCGGTTGTCGTCGCCGATTTTGAAAAACGGTCGGTCACCCGCCTCGGTGATGCCAAAGCGCTCCAACACCCGTTCCATGTCTTTGCGGCGGGTGACACCATCTACGTGCTGGATTGGGGCCTGCGGCGGCTCACTCGGTGGAGTGGTGGCAAACTGGTGAATGCTCTTCCCGTGCCTGCGGCGACCAATGGGGTCATGCCCCGGGCCCGAGACGCCGCGGGACAATACTACTTCGAGACGTCTCCCAGCCCGGGCAGGGATGGCGGGGGCAACAAGGATTCCGCCGCCATCATCCGGGCCAGTCCGGATCTGACTCGGTTTGATACCATCGCTCGGCTCGCGCCCCTTGATCTCGCCGAGGTGGCCCGCAACAACACTCGGCGGTTCGAGCGTCGGGTGTTTAGTGGGAACGATTTTTGGGGTGTGCTATCGAATGGAACTCTATGGATTTCACGCGTGTATCAAAACCTGGTTGAGTGGATCGACCCCCGGGGACAACATTCCTTCGGGCCCGCATTGCCGGATCCGGTTCTGGAGGTGACCCCGGGGGATCGCGAGGTGTTCATTCGCCAATTCCCCGAAGATCTTCGGATGACCGCCGAGGATCTTCCGTTTGCCTTGATCAAACCCGCCTTTGAGAGCGGGCACCATTCGCCGGATGGCCTGGTGTGGTTGGAAAAAAGCCGGGTGTTGATGGACAGCGTACGCCGCTATCAAGTCATTACTCGAACCGGGGATCTCGACCACGTCGTCGTTCTCCCGGGGAACGGTCACGTGATGGCGCTGGGCGACTCGAGCGCCCTTGTC
This sequence comes from Gemmatimonadota bacterium, assembly GCA_025358055.1. GTDB lineage: Bacteria > Gemmatimonadota > Gemmatimonadetes > Gemmatimonadales > GWC2-71-9 > JANYKV01. The sequence goes on along the minus strand of JANYKV010000111.1, from coordinate 30,829 downwards.
GTTGAGCAATTCAAGGAGGGCGTTCGGTTCCTCCAGATGCGGGTGCCGCGGGTTCCGATCAAGAAGCCCGGTCAGTCCTGAGTTCGGTCCGGCGAGTCTCCTCCGCGCGCGACCTCGCCGGGTGGACGAGTATCGTCCTGGTGGCCCCCGAGTAGTTCAGATTCGGCTCGCTCCTTTGCTTCGGCCCTTCGGGCCCGGCCCTCGTCGTACCAACGTCGTGTGATCTCACCCGCGAGTTTTTGATTTCCCAGCCCGAAGGCCAGCCCTGCGCCTAAGGCCACCGCACCCAGCACCAGCGTAAACGCGGCTGTCACGATTTCCGCCGCGACTCCGACCTGCTGCAGTGCCATGAAAATTGAGATGGTGACCACGGCGACTTTGGCGGCGCGTGCGATGGTCGGCACACCCTCCACGGCCCCGGCCGAGGCTAGTAGGAGTCCTCGGACGAACTCCCCCACGATCATTCCGAGAATGACAATCACAATCGCGGCGATCAGTGTCGGCATGTAGCCGAGCATCGTTCCGAACATTTCGTTGATGCTGCGGAGCCCGAGCGCGGTGCTGCTCAACAGGATCACCAAGAGCATCACCAGCCAGAAGACCAGCTTCCCGGTCGCGTGGACCGGATCGAGGCGAGATCCGGTGCGCCCCACCGCTTCGGAGAGGCCGCCCCGTTCCGCGACCCGATTGAAGTTGAGCCGCTTGAGAACTCGGTCCACCCAGCGCTCGAGTTGCCGGGCGACGACATAGCCGATCGCGAGAATCAGGAGCGCGACGATCAATGCCGGCAGGAAGGCACCGAGCTGCTGGGCGCCGGTGACGAGACGGTACCAAAGATCACTCACGAAGACACCTCGATGACGAGCTTGCCGAGCTGGTTGCCTTGCGCCAAGCGGTCGAACGCACCGCGGCCCTGGTCCAGAGGGAACACCGAGTCAACGATCGGCCAGAGGAGGCCTCGCGCTGCCAACGTCGCGATGGTCTGGAACTCTTTGTGGTTTCCCATGGTAGAGCCGAGGATGTTCCATTGGAACCAGAAGAGCTTCCGGATGTCGATCGACACGTGAGGCCCTGTGGTGGCGCCGCAGGTGACGAGGCGTCCCATGGGTCGAAGAGCCTTGAGAGAATTGGCCCACGTCTTTTCCCCCACACTGTCGACGACGACATCCGCGCCGATGCCGGTGAGGCTCCGCACTTCCTTTGCGACATCGACGGAACCGTGATTCAGGGTCACATCGGCTCCCAGTCGCTTTGCAGTCTCGAGTTTCAGATCCGACGAACTCGTCGCGATGACCCTGGCACCATGTAGCTTGGCAATCTGGATCGCGGCCAACGATACGCCGCCGCCCACTCCCCAGATCAGCACAGTTTCGCCGGCTGCGAGCCTCGCTCGGGTGGCCAGCATCCGCCATGCGGTCAGCGTTGCCAACGAGAAGGCCGCGGCCTGCGACCAGGGCATATTCGCCGGGGCCTTGGCTACGTTGGCTTCGGGAACCACCACGAACTCGGCGATGGTACCGGGGCTGTGTTCTCCCAGAACATGAAATGACCGACAGATCGGTTGCTCCCCGGCCCGGCAGGCGTCGCAGCGTCCGCAGGAGATCCCAGGGTTGATCAGCACCCGGTCACCCGGCGCCACCCTGGTGACTGCGGCTCCGACCGATTCCACGATCCCGGCTCCGTCCGATCCGACCACGAGAGGCAGGGTAGGTTTCGGACCGGGAAGGCCACCTAAAACAAATAGATCCAAGCGGTTAATGGCGGCGGCCATGACCCGGATACGGACTTGGTCCGGGGTGGTGATCGTCGGCGCCGGGAGCTCCAAATGCTGGAGATTCTCCGGTCCACCAAAGGCGGTGAGAGTAAGCGCTCGCATAGGGCCGGGTGTCGTTGAGCCGAGTTTAAGCGTAGGATCCGATTGCCCGCCTTGCAGAAGTGCGGGAGTTGTGCAAGATATAACCGATCCTCATCTCAGGCGCGGGTATGCCTGACCCCGTGCGGCGGGTCGTGCCGCAGCAGACCCCTCGGAGGAAGCAAGCATGGCCGAGTTCCGAGATATGGAGATGGGTTGGTCCGGTTCCGGCTGGATGGACCCGATGCCCTCAACGCCACCGGCCCCAGCCCCGTCCCCCATGGCGCCGCCGCCGCCGCCGCCGCCGCCCGTGCCTGCGGCCAAGGTGCGGGCTCCCGCGCCGAAGAAGGCGCCCCCCGTCGTCGTCGCGGTCGCCAAGCCCAAGCCAAGGAAGGCAGCAAGAAAGGTCGCTAGAAAGAAGGCGGCCCCCAAGAAAAAAGCAGCTCCGAAAAAGAAGGCTAAGACCATGAAGAAGAAGGCGGTTGCAAAGAAGACAACTAAGCGCGCCGCCGCGAAAAGAGCTCCCAAACGGTCGGTCCGGAAAGCGGCGAAAAAGGGCGGTACAAGGAAAGCAAAACGAAAGCGGTAATCGCGCACGGAAAATGCACGAAGCGCCCCTCATTGTGGGGCGCTTTTGCGTCTTGTGCGTGCCCGTGACCAATGAGGCCCTTCCCTCGTGCCGTCGTCGATCTCCGATTCAACCCTCGCGCTCCGCCGACTCCGAAATTACTTCATGGAGCGACCAACCCGGGCCGGTATTCTGGCCCGGGCCGCGTTGGGGATTCCGCGCGATGATGAGTCTTCCTTGCGGGCGACTCTCCTGGGACGGATTCGGGCCCACATCCGAATCGACGGCACCATTGGGGGCGCCACCCTTCCGAGTATTTGGGGGGCCGCACAGCTTCTCGATCTCGGTGCTCGCCTGACGGAGGGGCCGTCCCGACGACTCTTGGAGAGTCTCCTTGCCCTGCAAAATCATCCCGGGGCGTACCACGAAGGATGCACCGCGGCTCGCCATGCCCATCACGCCTGTGAGCACTATCTTAGTGGTTTCTTCGCACCGGCTCCCACTTCACACCGCGTCACACCGCTCACGCTGCCCACCGGAAAGACGTTTCGCGCTGAGCCTGCGGGCCGCTTTGCCGTGAGCTGCTTTGCGCTCGCGGTCGCGCTGCGGGCTGGTCAGCTCGCCCGCCCGCTCGTCGCACAACATGTGGCGAGTCTCATTCGGCTGAATAGTGAGTGGGTGGATTGGGGTGGCTATTACGCGCCGGACCTCGCGTTCTGCGCCCTGGCCGCTTTGGCTCGGCTACCCGAGCCGGACAACCACGCTGCGGAATCCCTTGTTGCTGTCATCAGGGCGAATCAAAGGGTCGACGGTACCTGGCCGAGTACCGACCTGTTCCATGCGCTCGAGGCATTGGCGCTGGTGCAATCGCCCCTCCGCGAAACGCTGTTACGGCGTGGGTTACCCGCCCTCTTGTCCCACCAACGTCCCGATGGCGGATTCGGGCGGATGGCGGGTGAAGAACGATCCTGGATCGCGGTCCGGGTATTGTTGGCGGTTGGGGAGGGGGGAAGAAAACTTCCCTGATCAGGTCATCCAACCTCGTACCGGTTCCGCTCGCTTCGGTGTCCACACGCATCCCTCCCCCATTACTATTTCCGATTCACCGCCCTCGAGGAGTCCCTGTGGACCAAGGCCCGCGTGACACAAAGGCCACTATTCGGTTGACGTCCTTGAGTCACGGGGCGGGTTGCGCTTGTAAACTTGGCTCATCCGATCTCGCGCAGGTCCTGCGGCATCTCCCCGTCATCGAGGACCCTAACGTCCTCGTCGACGCCGCGACTCGCGACGATGCGGCGGTATACCGGCTGAGTGCCGATCGAGTGCTCGTGGCGACGGTGGACTTCTTTACGCCTATCGTCGATGACGCCGCGACCTGGGGCGCCATTGCGGCCGCCAATGCGTTGAGCGATGTCTACGCCATGGGCGCGACTCCCCTGTTTGCGATGAACCTGGTCGGGTGGCCCCGAGACGTGCTCTCGTTCGATTTGCTTGGCGACGTGCTACGCGGGGGAGCCGAAGTCGCGCGGACTGCCCGCTGCCCGATCGTCGGCGGGCATTCGATCGACGATCCGGAGCCGAAGTACGGGCTCGCTGTGATCGGCGAGGCTCACCCCGACCAGCTATTGACCAATGCCGGCGCCCGTCCTGGCGATATACTGGTGCTCACGAAGCCCCTCGGCACCGGCATTCTCACGACGGCACTCAAACGGGACCTGATCGACGAGGCGGGCCTCGAGGCCGCGGTTGAGTCCATGACCTGCTTGAACGAAGGCGCAGCCCGCGCGGCCCGCGCCAATGGCGTCCGTGCGGCTACTGATGTCACGGGTTTCGGTCTGCTCGGCCATTTGGGCAACATTCTGAGCGCAAGCGCGGTCGGGGCCGAGTTACGCTTCACGGCGCTACCAATCCTTCCAGGGGCATTGGAGCTAGCCCAGGCCGGCTGCATTCCCGGGGGCACGAAGCGCAACCTCAGTGCTGCCACCGCCGAGTGGGATCCGTCGCTTACGGAAGGGGAGCGCTACCTCTGCGTCGACGCCCAGACGTCCGGAGGATTGCTGCTCGCCGTGTCGCCGGACCAACTGAATGGTCTGCTCTCGAGCCTTCATGCCGAAGGGACCCTCGCCCGAGCGGTCATCGGTGTATGTACCGCCGAGCCGGGACGCGTCGTGGTGCGGCGATAGTGGGGATGCGTTGGACGCCCGAGCGCCTCGACCAGCTCGAGAGTGCCTCCCGGTCCAACCGCCGGGTGGTCGTGCGCCGCCGCGGAAACGAATTCGTGGTTGTGGCACTCGCCCTCCACCAAACCAATGGGCGGGAAGTCTTTGTCGGACGACTGCCCATGACGGGTGACCCTCTCCTATTCCCTCTGGACGACATTGAAAGCTTTGAGGTGCTTCCCTGACGCCGACCTTACCCAGAGCCGTGGTGCATCTGGACGAGAGTTGCCTGGGCAACGGCAGGGAAGGCGCCAGTCCGGGTGGCGCAGCCGGCATTGTCGAAATCCGTACGACCCGCGCGATCGAGCGCCGGGATTTCTCCATTCACGCGCCCGACACGACCAACAACCGCATGGCGCTCGCCGGTGCGATCGCCGTACTCCAACTCCTCGCCGCGAAGCAAACGCGACTGCGCGTGTTGCTGGTCAGCGATTCCGAGTACCTCGTCCGGGGCATTCGAGAATGGGTGCCGGGTTGGATGAGCCGGGGTTGGAAGCGGAAAAGCGGTGCGATCGAGAATCTTGAGTTGTGGCAGGCTCTCGTGGCCTCGATCCAAAACCACGAGGCTCAGTGGACCTGGATTCGCGGTCACTCCGGCCATCCCAAGAATGAGTATGCGAATGATCTGGCCGTCAGTGCCGCCCGAGAGCAACACACCTCGCGCGGAGTTGTTCCATCGGAATTTGCGGTCTGGTTGGCGGCGCACCGGGAAAAGGGACAATATTTGGACTACGATCCGGACGCAGCGTTCACTGCGCTCGAGGCTCGGCTTGCCACCGATACGACAATCCCGATCGCTGACGTTGCTTAGCCTACCTCCGATTCCTGAACCGCCGAGGGCCCCGTGAACGATCTCGATCGCCTCGTCGCTCGACTCATCGAAGCGCTCCGTGCGTCCGACCCGTCTCGCCTGCGGAGCCCAATCGCTGTCTCGGAATTGGAGCACCGCCTGGTGCCCTATCGCGGGAATCGGAAAATTCTGGAGGTGGAGTCGCGGGAGGACTATGACCTCCTTCTCCTGCGGCTGCTCTCGGAAGAGGGTGGGCTGACCCGAACAACTCCGGATGAGATCCGCGACCAGTGTCGGGCCGAGTTGGCGAGCCCCAACCCGGACCTGAGCATTCTCGAACGTTGCGGGGAGGCCACCATAGAGATCAACCCGCGCCACGTGGAGCGACTCAGAGGGCAATCGGACGAACGGTCGCTCGCCATTCCCACTGCTGTGTTACCCCTGCCACCGACCCCCACAGCCGTGGTGGCACCCCTGCCGCCGGAGGATTTGGCGCCGCTAACGGTCCTTGACCCGGACCCGGAATCCGCACTTGAATCGCCCGCTGGAGGCGGGGATCCTACCCCGACGTCCCCACAAGACTGTGCCTTCTGCGGCGGGAGTTTGCCGCTTGGGAGGGTGGTCAAATTCTGCCCTCATTGCGGCCAGAATCTTCTGCTGCCACGGTGCCCTAAATGCGGGGACCACCTGGAGCCAGGGTGGCGACATTGCGTCACCTGCGGCCACGCGCTGGGCAATCCTTCGCTCTTTGCTTGAAAGGGCCCACGGGGCGGGTCATATTCCCCGGGTGAACATCGTAGCCTCCTCCCACGGTTCTGGTGGAATGCGGTAACTATGCCGGACCAACCTCAGTCGAACATCGATCGGGCGGCCCTCGACCGCATCATCCAGCGCGCGGCGGAGCTCCAGACCAACCACCGCGAGATCGGGGACAACCTCAGCACCAATGACGTCCTGGCGCTCGGCAAAGACGTCGGGATTCCTAGCCGGTACCTCCACCAAGCCATGCTGGAGGAGGGCTCCCGCACCACGATGACCGGAACCGGCATCCTCCATAACATGGTTGGACCGGTCGAGGTCACCGCCCAGCGCGTGGTACAGGGCGAGGTGGAAGAGGTCGAGCGCGCCCTCCTCACCTGGATGAAGCGGAACGAACTAGTGAGCCTCCAACGCCAACAACCAGGTCGAATTACCTGGGAACCGCTGACAGGCATGCAGGCCGCCCTGCGCCGGGGCGCATCGGTGCTGGAGAGCGGCAAGGCCAAATTCGCCCTCGACAAGACCGATCTCGTCACTGCGATGGTCACCCCGCTTGAAACGGGATACTGCCATGTTACGATTGCGGCCAGCCTCAAAAGCGCCCGGTCGCGAGTGATTACGGCGGCGGCGATCCTCACCTCGGCCGGCGGCATCGGTTCGGCTGTGCTGTTCGTTTTGAACGCATTCTGGATGGCCGCCGTGGCGCCGATTCCTATGGCTATTGTCATCGGGTACGCCTCCCTCAGGAGCTTCCGGCCCTTGCCGGCCCGGGTTCAAGTCGTGTTGGAGCGAGCTCTGGATGACATCGAGCGCCTAGGTGCAAAGCCCCCAAGCGCCCTGCCGGAGCGGGGCACGGGGGTACTGGATCTCATCGCCGACCAGGTACGGAAAGCCCTGACGGCGCCAGTCCCACCCAAAAAACCGCTATGAGGAAACGCTTTGGGGTCCTCGCGGTACTCGCCGGCTGTCAGGCCTCCACCACTCGCCCGTTTTTTCAACCACTGCCTGCTGCCGCTATCACCGAGGTACGACTTGGCGTGCGGGAAGCCACTCAGGTCCTCGCCGCGGCATTCGTCAGCGATAGCGTTCCCGTAGCCCGCGTCGAGGAACGAGATGGATATCTGGAGACGGGCTGGCTCGATGCTAAGACCCTCCAGCTCAGTCATTCTCAGCCACTGGGTCAGGACATCGTCAGGATCCGGGCCTGGATTGGGCCGACGAAACCGGGCTCAAGCGAGTACCAGATTGAAACCGTGTACCGCCTTATCCTCGATCCGTCGCGGCCGGAACGCGAGTTGGAGTCCGAGGTGCCGCCGGACCATCCGGTCAGTATGCTGGTTGCCGGAGTGATCCGACGGCTGACCGAACGGTTCGGCGATCCGACGACTCTTCCACCGGTGACTCCGCCGGTTCCGGCGGGGGCCAAGGGCGGCGCAGCGGACTCCGCCGCCAAAGGTGCCGCCTCCGTGGCCGACTCGGTCAAAGCACCTGCCGCCCAGACTGATTCGACGGCGCGCCCGCCTTCGGTCAAGCTGGATTCGGGGGGAAAGCCACTGCCCGCGAAGAAGGATTCGGTGGCAAAGCGTCCGCCCGTCAAGCCGGACTCGATCGCCAAGCCACCCGCCGCGAAACGTGATACTACGCCGTAGCCGGCGCCGAAGGGTTGCATGTTGAGTGATGCCGAGTTCTGTCGACAGATCTTCCCGCAAGTGTCACGGACCTTTGCCCTCGGTGTGCGACTCCTCCCTCCGCGCCTCTCCCTTTCGGTCCGCATTGCCTATCTGCTCTGCCGAATTGCGGATACGATTGAAGACTCCGAGCGCCTCCCCCGAACGGAAAAAGCTCGGTTACTCACACTCTTCGCCCACTGTCTCGACCCTATTCCAGCCGATTGTGCGCCCATTCTACAACAATTCTGTACCGGGCCATCGCCGGAGGAGATGCTCGCTGCCCGCACCGACAGCGTTCTACGGCAGTATCGCGGGTTGGAGGACCGTGAACGTGACGTCATCCGGCACTGGGTGACGGAAATGGCGATCGGAATGGCGGAGTACGCCCGGGACGGTCGTCGGATAGCTCCGGCGCGCCTTGATGGGGTAGCGAACGTTCGGGAATTGGATCGGTACTGCTACATCGTGGCGGGGACGGTAGGGCACTTGCTTACTGAGCTATTCGAGTGGTTCACCGCCCCGAGGTCGCGGGCGGTGTACCCCGCGCTGAGCGGGCTTGCCACGAGCTTTGGCATCGGACTGCAGCTGACCAATATCGTAAAGGATGCGCCCCAAGATCACCGCCACGGATGGAGCTACTTGCCGAGGGATCTCTGCCAGGAAGCGGGGATTCAGCCGGGCGAGTTGCTCGATCCGGCGCGCAGTGTGGCCGCCGAACGGGTGGTCCGCGCCCTCACTGGGCTGGCCCGGCAGCATCTCAGGGACGCATTGCTCTACTGCACTACGCTGCCGCGGCGGGAGTACCGCATCCGGGTATTCTGCGCGGTGCCCATGTTCTTCGCGTTGCGCACGATCCGACGAGTCGAGGAGAACGGACCTCGTTTCGCAACGGCGACGAATCTAAAAATCAGCCGGAACGAGGTCTATGCGATCGTCGTGATGACCATGCTTTTTGCGCCCAGCAACCTGCTTCTTCGAGCGGTTGCGCGATATTTCGGCAGTGGGCCAGAAGCCGGTGCGTCAATGGTGCCGGGCGCGTGACCGCATCGCTTCCCACCGAGGGCGTCTTTCGGACTGACTTCCGATCGAGAGCCGCGTATGCCGAAGGGGCGGGGATTTTTCGGATGATCCCTCAGGCCGTCGCCGTGCCGGGCACTAGTTCCGATGTGGCCCAATTGCTCAACTGGGCTCAGGCCACAGGGACGCACCTCATTCCGCGGGGGGCCGGAAGCGCCATGGGAGGCGGGAACGTCGGCACTGGTGTTGTGGTCGACCTGACGCGACTGGATGGCGCTCCGCTCAGTTTGGATGCCTCGACGCACACGGCGCGCGCGGGGGCGGCGGTTTCCTGCGACGCGCTAAATCGTGCGGCGGCTCACCACGGTCTCCGGCTGCCACCCGATCCTTCCAGTAGCCGCTGGGCGACCTTGGGAGGGATGATCTCCACCAATGCGTCCGGATCTCGCTCATTGCGCTATGGGAGCGTACGGGCCTGGGTGCGCAGCCTGGTCCTCGCCACCGTAGACGGTGAAATCCTCCGACTCGAACGAGGCCAACCGGCCGATCCACAAATCGCCGCAGTCCGACGATTCCAGGAGTTGGCGCACCCCGCGATTCTGGCGCACGGATTGTCCGTCCGATCTGGATTCCCCAAGGTCCACAAGAATTCCTCGGGATACGCCCTGGACGCGTACCTCGCTTCGGGAGACCTGCTCGACCTGGTCATTGGGAGTGAAGGCACTCTTGGAGTGGTCACGGAAGCGACTTGGCGTCTCGATCCGATCCCAACTGACACCGCTAGTCTCCGGGTTGACCTCGCGGATCTTGACCGGCTTCAGGAGGCAGTCCACTGCCTCCGGCGCTTCCACCCTGCGACGATCGAACTACTCGATCGTACCTTTTTGGATTTTGTGGGGCATCAATCACGTTCATCGGGCGACGGACCCGGGGGTGACGCGAATGCGTTGTTGTTGGTGGAATTTGAAGCGGACGAGGCCGGCGGGGCTTCCGGGGCAGCGATTCGAGCCCGCGATGCGGTTGCGCCCCTGGCATCACGAGTGCATTTGGCGACCAATCGGGAGGAGATCGAAGCGTTGTGGCAGATTCGCCATGCCGCCAGTCCGATCCTGGCCCAGCTGGGTGACCGGCGGCGCTCGCTCCAGGTGATCGAAGATGGCTGCGTACCGCTGAATCGATTGAGCGAGTACATCCAGGCCATTCGCCACGCCAGCCAGGTCCACCGCATCGAGGTGATTATCTTCGGACACGCGGGCGACGGGCACGTGCACGCGAATTTGCTGCCCGACGTGACCCAGAGTGGTTGGGAGCTTCGCCTCCGAGCGATATACGCCGAGGTCGTGAATGCGGTGGCCCGGTTGGGCGGTACGTTGAGCGGAGAACATGGAGACGGACGGCTTCGGACCCCGTATCTCGACACCATCTTTGGCGCAGCAATCACCGGACTCTTTCGCCGGGTCAAGGATGCGTTCGATCCTACCGGTGTGCTCAATCCCGGGGTCAAGGTGCCGGATGGCACCTCATCCCTCGACCACTTCAAGGTCGGGCCTGATGCCGCCGTGATTCCCGCCGATATCGAAGCAGCTCTTAGGCGCATCGAGCAGGCCGGGGGATATGCGCAGTCTCGATTGGAGCTGGCCGACCCATCCCTCGCTGGGAAGTAATTCGGATCCCGCCCTGAAGGCGGAGTTCCCTGATTCATCGGTTCGCATCGAGGGCCCTCGGATATGCGTCAATACCTCGACCTAATGCGCCATATCCTCGATCACGGCCGTCCGAAGGAAGATCGGACCGGAACCGGGACGTTGAGCGTCTTCGGCTACCAGATGCGATTCGATTTGGCGCATGGGTTTCCGCTCGTGTCGACGAAGAAGTTGCACCTCAAGTCCATCGTGCATGAGTTGCTCTGGTTTTTGCGTGGCGATACCAACGTGGGCTACCTCCAGCAACACGGGGTCCGCATTTGGGATGAGTGGGCCGGTCCCACCGGCGAATTGGGACCAGTGTACGGCTACCAGTGGCGTTCCTGGCCTGCTCCCGAGGGCGGCCATATTGATCAAATCGCGAACCTCATCCATCAAATCCAGACCGTCCCACACTCTCGACGCCTGATCGTGAGCGCGTGGAACGTCGCGGACATTCCCCACATGGCCCTCGCTCCCTGCCACGCCCTTTTCCAATTCAACGTGGTGGATGGCAAGCTCTCCTGTCTCCTCTACCAGCGGAGTGCCGACGTCTTCCTCGGCGTCCCATTCAACATTGCCTCATATGCGTTGCTCACCTTGATGGTGGCTCAGGTCACCGGGCTCGCACCCGGCGAGTTCATTCATGCCTTCGGCGATGTGCATCTCTACCAAAACCACCTGGAACAGGTTCGCCTGCAATTGACCCGGGAGCCAAGGGCCCTCCCACGGATGAAGCTCAACCCGGCGGTGAAGTCGATCTTCGACTTTAGCTTCGAAGACTTCACCGTCGAGGGTTACGATCCCCACCCTCATATCTCCGCGCCGGTAGCGGTGTGATCATTTCGTTGGTGGTTGCCGCGGCGGAGAATGGCGTGATCGGGAAGAACGGGGGGCTGCCTTGGCGGCTGCCCGCCGACTTGAAGTTCTTCAAGGCGCTGACGACGGGTCACACCGTCATCATGGGGCGAAAGACGCTTGATGAGATTAAGAGTCCGCTCCCGAACCGGCGCAACATTGTCATTTCTCGCACTCCCAAGCTTCAAGTGGCCGGAGTGGAACGGGCGGGAAGCCTCGACGAAGCGTTCGCCTTAGGAATTGGGGAGACGGAAGTGTTTGTCATCGGTGGGGCGGAGATATATCGCCTGGCGCTCCCCCGGGCGGACCGAGTGTACCTGACCCGGGTGCACGCGCAGGTGGACGGGGACACTAAGTTCCCGTCGATGGTTGAATCGGATTGGACGCTCGCTCACGATGAGCGCCACGAGGCCGATCAGCACCATGCCTTTGCGTATAGCTTTCGCCGTTACGATCGGCGCCAGCCGGTTGCCTCGAACGGCGGCTGACCTTTCTCCTATGAGGCTCCTCCTCTCCATGTCTTTCCCAAAATCAGGTCCGTTCGTCACGCTGTCCCTTCTCCTGGTCAGCGGCTCGGTGGCATCGGGCCAAGCACGGGCCCTCACCTCACCCGCAATGACGGTGGCCGATCTACGGCTTCGGCTGTTTGCTTTGGCGCACGATTCCATGATGGGCCGGATGCCGGGCCTGGAAGGGAACTTCAAGGCGTCGGCCTATGTCGCTTCGGAGTTTGCGCGATTGGGCCTCAAGCCCGCCGGGGAAGACGGCTATTTCCAAACCCTACCCTTCGTGCGCCTCTCGGTTGCCCCGGAGTCGGAGCTTCGGATCGGGACCGGAGTCTTGAAGCGGGACGGCGATTTTGTCTTGCTGAATGTCGGCGGATCCCCGCGTCCTCTGGACGGGGTGCAGGCCGTGTTTGGCGGATCGGCCACGGATTCTGCCCAATGGATTTCCGAGGACAAGGTGGCGGGGAAGCTGGTCATCTTCTCAGTCCCTTCCGGCGCGGGTGGAAAGCCAAAGTTCGCGCGAGTGTTTGGGGTCTTCGGGGAACGGCGGTTTCAATCGGCGGCCGGAATTGCGATCGCGGAACTCGAGGTCACCCCCCCCGAAATGCTTGCGAACTTGACTGGCGAGAGCACTGTTCTCGATGAGAAGGGACCGGCGCAGCCGGCGATGCTGTTCATCACCTCGCAGGTGGCTCAGGATCTTTTGGGCGCCGATCCGGCCGCTGTGGCCGTGGGAGCGGCGGGTTCGATGGTGCAGGGGACGATCTCGATCAACCGGCGGCCGGTGGAATTTCCGGCCCGCAACGTCATCGCGATTCTGCAGGGGAGTGATTCGAGTCTCCGGGGCCAATACGTCAGTCTCTCGGCGCACAGTGACCACGTCGGGTTCAACCACTCCCCCGTGGACCACGACTCGATCCGAGCCCACAATCGCATCGTGCGCCCGATGGGGGCTGATAGCCCCGACGTTCCGGCAACCCCCGAGCAAGAATCCAGAATCCAGAAGCTCCTGGCGCAGCTCCGGAGACAACATGGACAGCGGCCGGATTCGATCACCAATGGTGCGGACGATGACGGAACTGGAACGGTCGCGCTCCTGGAGATTGCCGAACGCATGGCGACCAGTCGCAATCGACCCAAGCGGTCGATCCTCTTCATTTCGCACACCGCCGAGGAACTTGGGCTCTTGGGGTCGGCTTGGTTCACCGATCATCCAACGGTTCCCATTGACTCGCTCGTTGCCGAAATTGATATGGATATGGTCGGCCGAGGGACCAAGAGCGACTTGCCCGAGGGGGGGCCGGCCTATCTGGAAGTGATTGGTTCGAAGCGCGTTTCCAAGGAGTTCGGCCAGGTGCTCGAGGAGGTCAACGCGAAACAACCCTCCCCATTCCGGTTCAACTACGCCTATGACGTGCCCGGCCATCCCCTCCAGTACTACTGCCGGGCCGACCACTACAATTACGCCCGCTACAACATTCCGGCCGTCTCACTCTCTCGCGGAGAGCACCTGGACTATCACCAGGTGACCGATGAGGCACAGTACATCGACTATCCCGACATGCTCCGCGTGGCCAAACTGGTGAGCGAGGCGGTGGTTCACCTCGCGAACCTGAATCACCGGCCTCAGTTGGACCATCCGCGCGGGGATCCGCACGCGCGCTGCGTCCAATAGGGGCGGGGGAGACTTCTGTCTCAGCGCCGCGGAACACCGAGCGCGGATACCCATCGCGTGCCGTAGACGACGCGCGGAGGTCGATGTCAATCGTCGCGAATGGCGCTTCGGGCGTGGTGCTCGCGAGAATGTGGCCATCCGGGCCGACGATCCACCCAACACCACCATACTCGCCCGTCGGGTCCACCCGGTTGGACGACACGCTGAAAGCACCTGAACGCACGGCGGCCACTACGCCCACCGACAGCCACTTGGCTGTCGTGGCTGCTGCCGTAGCGCGCGGCGACAGAATGACTTGAACGTCTCCTGCCGCGTAAGCAGCATAAGTCTCCAGCGCCCACAGCTCAGTGCAGATGTTGAGGCCGAACGACAAAGCGTCGGCGTGAAACGCAGGGAAGTCCGAGTCACCCCGGTCGAACCAGCGAGCTTCCCAGCCACCCGGATGAGCGGGCAAGAAAAACTTGCGGCGCAACGGCATCAGCCCGCCAGATGCAGACCAGATGTACCCTTCGTTGTAGGGCCGGCCGTCGATGTTCGCGGGCCGGGTGCTCACGACGTGGAGGGCACCCAACTCGGCCAGGCGCCGAAGCCAGGCCCCGCTCACGGCGAGTACGGCAGCCCACTGTGCGGGGTCGAATTGTTCGGCTTCCCATACCGGCGCCACGAACGCGAATTCGGGCAGTAACACCAGTTCGGATGCATGCCTCGACGTGTGTTTGCAGAGTCCGGCCCATGCCGAGACTAGGGCCGCGGGCTCATGGGGCAGCTCACAGACAGTGATGCGCATGATGTCACCAGATCCGAACCCGCGCCTTGGGCTCAACGTATAGCCGCTCGCCCGGGCGCACGTCGAAGGCGTCGTACCACGCATCGAGGTTGCGAACGGTAGCAACACGGTACATCTCCGGGGCATGATCATTGGCAAGCTGCATGCGCATCGCGGCGTCGCCGATCCTGGTCCGCCAGCTTTGTGCGAAACCGATGAAGAATTCCCGGTCGCGTTCTCGCACGTACTTCTTGTCGGTGGCTCTGCGGCTGAGCGTTAGGCGGTATGCGTCGAAAGCCGCCGCAAGGCCTGCCAGGTCGGCAATGTTCTCCGTTTGGGTCAGCTTGCCGTTGATCGCAACGTCTGGAAACGGATGGTACGCCGAGAACTGAATCGCCAACGGCTCGGCCAACGCCTGAAACCCCGACATGTCCTCGGGTGTCCACCAATGACGCATCCCGCCGTCCCCGTCGTATTCCGCGCCGAGCACGTCGACGAAGTGACTGATGTCGTGGCCGATGATGGCGCCGATGGCGCCGTAGTTCGCGGCGTCCGGCGCGGCCGGGTCGAACTTGGGGGCCTGCAACAGTGCCGCCGAAAAGAGGTACGCGTTCTGCTGAAACACGAGGATCGCGCCGGCCGTCTGCGGCGCTATCCACCATTCGGTCCGGTCCACGGATTGGCCCAGCCGGGCCACCGCATGGCGGTAGTCGCGGTCTGCGACGCGCCGACGATTGCCCACCGCGTCCATCGGATCCACGGCCAAGCCGGAATAGTCTTGCCACTGTTCCGGGTAGCCGATGCCGACGTACAACGTCTTCAATTTGGCCAGCGCCAGCGTCTTGGTGCGGGGCGACATCCACCGCGCGGCTTCGACCCGTCGGATGAAGGCCGCGGCGACGTTGGCCACGATGGCTTGCACCCGGGCCTTTTGCTCGGCCGGGAAATAGCGGTCGGCATACATCCGCCCGAGGGCGTCGCTCATGGCCAATTGGGTTGCCTCGAGCGCGCGTTGCGCACGCGATCGCTGCTGCGGCGGGCCGGATTCGGCGGTGCCATGCAGCGCCAGGGCCTGCTCGGCGAAGGCGCGCGGCAGAACGTCGGCGTGGGTGTCGATCGCACGAACGCGCAAGTAGTCCTTCCACGCCTCCAGCGGTTGCGACCCCACCAGCGCCGCCACACCCACCAGGGCGGTGGGCTGCCAGGCGACGAACGTTTCCTGGTTACCCAATCCTGCCGCCGCGAAAAATGCGGACCAGTCCATACCCGGCGCCTGGCGCGCGAAGTCGGCCCGCGTCCAGAGGTGGTCAGCGTTGTGGTCGTCGGCCGATACCTCGCGCGGGGCGTGGCTTTGCGCGATGGTAGTTTCCAGCGTCATCACCGCTTCGGCCCGTTGGTCCGCGCGGTCAAAGCCGGCCAGCGACAGCAGGCGGGCGATGTACGCTTGGTACTTGACTCGCAGCGCCAGCATCCGAGGTTCGATGCTGACGTAGTGCTCGCGGTCCGGCAGGCCGAGCCCGCCCTGCAACAGGAAGGCGACATAGGTCTTCTCGCCATGGATGCTTGGCTCCACCGACAGACCGAGCAGGTGGGAAGACCGGTAGACGCCCCAGTTCAGCGGGTCGACATCGGCAGGCATCCCACGGCCCAGCAGCCGGGTAAGCGCCGCCTTGTCCGAAACCCGGTCGATGCTATCCAGGAGCGATCTGAGTGGGGCGGTACCGTTGGTCTCGATGGCGGCCTCGTTGAGGTACGCTGCCCGAAAGTCAGCCACTTTGCGCGCAGTCGATCCTATCGGCGCAGCGCTGGCGTCGTCCAGCAGTTTCCCGACGCGTTGGCGGGTCACTTGGTCGATCTCACTCCGGGCGCCCCAACGCTCCATGCCTGCCGGGATCTCGGTGGCCCTGAGCCAGCTACCGTTGGCGTAGGCAAAGAAGTTGTCGCCCGGCTTGACGCTCGGATCTACGCCGCGTTCGAGCCCCGAGGGTGTCCGGTGGTCGGGTGCTTGTGCGCGGGCCAGAGACGCCAGGCCCCATGAGAGCACCGTCGCCAGGAGTGCCGGCGCCCATGCGGCCGGCGGCCGGCCTCGGCTCACCGTTCGCAGCCGAATGCTGCCGGGGGAGGTGTCTCTTAGCATGGGCGTGGCCTCTCAATAGGCTGGCGGGGATCGTAAACGGGCCCGAGCAGCCCGTCCTCGGCGTTTGACGTCGCAAAACTATGGCGGCCGCCATGTCCTGTCGCGCCAAGTGCCGACACGTTTGGATCAGTTTCGGACATGGGTATACGGGCGCCACCCCGCGGGCCCAGAATGGATGTATGATTCGAGCAACAGGCCATGTCCTAAAATGATCGAACGCCCTCATCTCATCGACGTGTTGTTCATCATCGCGCCGCACTCCCTGCTGCTCGACATTGCTGGGCCTGCGGAAGCATTTCGCCTGGCCAACCTCCACCGCGCGGCGCGCGGCCTGCCGCCGCGCTTTCGCCTGCGCTTTGCCGGCCCTGTGGAGAGCGTACCGACCTCTGTCGGGCTTGAGCTGATCGGCCTCGAACCGTTGCCGCAGCGACTGTGCGCGCCGACCTGGGTGGTGCTGGTCGGCCAACCGAACGCTTATGTGGGTCAGATCACGCCGGCGATTGTTGCCATTGCGAGGTGGTTGAATCAAAGGCTGCACGAACCTCTGCTCGCCGAGGACACGCCGCACCGGTTGCTTGCCATCTGCTCGGGCGCGCTGCTCGCGGCACGGGCCGGTTTGCTCGCCACGCGCCGCTGCACTACGCACCACGAGCTCCTCAATGCGCTGCGGGCATTGGTGCCGGAGGCGCAGGTGATCGAGAACCGGGTGTTCGTGGTCGATGGGGCGCTCGCGTCGAGTGCCGGCATCACTGCGGGTATCGATCTCGCTTTGCACCTCATTGCCGACGAATGCGGTGAGGCACTGGCCGCTAGTGTTGCCGAGGACATGGTGGTGTACCTGAGGCGTTCACCCCGCGACCCCGAGCGGTCGCCGTTTCTCGTACATCGCCGCCATCTCCACGCGGCCGTGCACCGGGTGCAGGATGCCATCATTGCCAAGGCGGAATGTGATTGGGACATGGCCGCGCTGGCGGCGGTCGGCTGTGTCACCGAGCGCCACCTGCTCCGGATGTTCCTCGAACACGCCGGAGTGTCCCCGCTACACTATCTGCAGTCGATCCGGCTCGAGCGCGCCCGGCAGTCGCTCGAACGCGGCGCGAGCGTCACCCGCGCCGCGGAGGTCGCAGGCTTTCGGTCGGACTTGCAACTGCGCCGTGCGTGGAGACGCCATTGGGGTGGTTCACCGCGCGACGCGGTGCGTGCGGCAGGGCCCGGAGAGGTCGCGTTCCGAGAGCGCATGGGTTGACCCAGTTATGGAATCTTGCCCGAGAATCATCATCGTCGCGATGACGCCCAATCCGGGCTAGCCTCCCGCTGACAAGGTCTCGGTCCCCGCTGAGGTACGGCGGCAACTCGGCTTGGCCACGGGTCCATCCTTGAGTTGGTGCGTTGATGGCGACAGCGTCGTGGTGAGTAACCCGGCAAATCAGCGGGGCACGACCGCTCCGGCGAGCGGTACCGGTCTCGCCGCCTTCTTTTCCGCGCTGTTGTAGTCCTCGCCCACCAAGGCTGCGATCGTGGCGGCGAATTGCGACTGGGTTGTTGGCGTGTCCTTTCGGATTCCTAGGGGCGGAATGTCCGGACCCATGAACGCCATCCAGATCCGACGGCTGGCCGGCACCTCACGACCGTGGTTGGTCCACTCCTCCGAGCCGCTCCCGCGTCCATGATCGGTCGCAACGACGATCGCTGTGTTCCCTTTGTACTCCGGTGTCGCCTGCACGTACTCCCAGAGCTGCCGGAGGAAGGTGTCGGCGTGGTGGGCCGCCTCCAGATATAAGTCATACCGCCGGGCATGTGCCCATTCGTCGGTGTCGCCGAGGAGGACGTAGAGGACTCGGGGGCGGTAGACGCGGAGATAGCGGAAGGCCCCCTGCATGGTGCCGGCATCGAGACGGGCATCCGGGAACACGCTGGGAAGAGCGGCCGCGAGGTCGTTGAGGATTATGTCCTCCGGGGTCCGGGGACTCAAGACTGGGGGGCCGTCCCCGTTCACGAATAAGTGACTCCGGGCGGAGTTGAGGATGAAAGGCAGCACGTCCCATGAACCAAAGGCGGCCACATTGCCCCGAAAGTGGGGGCGCTCATTGAGCCATTCCAAGACGGTGCGGTTTGGGTTCGGAATTTTATCGTTGCTCTTGATCCGTTCATCCGGGAACCCAGCCAGCAGCTCGTTGTACCCGGGGTAGGAGAACCACAATCCGTTGGTAATCCGGGCCATGCTGCCCTGGGATGAGTCGCCGAAGATCTGGCCCTTTTTCGCCATCACGGTCCAAAGGAAGGGGAGAAGCGCCTCCCGGCGTTCCTCTGGCGTATTCCGCCACCACCGGCGAATCGTGGCCGTGGTATCCGGGACCTTCCCGGCCTTCTCATTGATGAATTCGCGGTTGGCTCCGTTGAAGAATTCCTGCCACCGCATTCCATCGAACGTGACGACGATGACGTTCTTGGGCGCCGCCGTTTTGTTCGCCTGCAGGGCAGGAGCGGTCCGGGGCGTGACGCAACAGAGGGCGAGGGCGAAGATGGCGATTCGCGGCAACGAACCGAACATAGGGCGTTCCCTCGGTTGAGAGAGGTCGTTCGCAGGGCTACGGCCCATCTATAGTTTAATCGTTCCGGTTTCGATTGGTTCCGGTCGCCGAATCAGGGCCGCCGCTCAATCCCTGCGCCCACAGGGCGCGGGGATTGCCGTGTCGGAGCGCGCGCGCGACCGCCTCGATGTAACGCTCCCATTCTCCCGCTAACCCGTTTAACCGCTGCCGCCCGAGGGAGGTGACCTGGTAGTACCGGGCTCGGCGGTTCCGCTCCGATCGACCCCAGTCCGATTCGATCCAGCCGTTTCTCTCCATCCGGTGCAGGGCGGGATAGAGCGTGCCTTCTTCGACGGGAAACGCGTTGTTCGTGACCAACCGGATCCATTCGGCCACACCTGCGCCGTGGGTGGGTTCCCATCGGAGTGCGCGAAGCACGAGGAGTTCAAGCGTACCGGGCAGCAAATCCATTTCTCGTCTTCCCCTTTCCCTTTTCCCTTTTCGCAATCTAACCGGTTTTTCGAACTCCCCTAGAGCCACTATGGGTAAGCGTGGACCTCGGCGGTTCGGCGCGTTAGACTTGGCCCCGTTGGATCGGCGGGTGCAAGCCCGCCATCACCCACGACCTTTTCCTTGCGAGGCTTTCTCCGTGACTGCGTTCCCTCATTCCAATGCCGGCGCCAATATCGCCCCCATCGACCGGGTCGACGAGATTTTCGGACGAGACGTGTTTTCCCGCCGGCTCATGCGGCAACGCCTCCCGAAGGACGTGTACAAGAGCCTGCTGCGGACGATCGATCACGGTGAGCCGTTGGATCCCAAGGTGGCCGATGTCGTCGCCGCCACCATGAAGGATTGGGCCATCGAGAACGGGGCCACACACTACACCCATTGGTTCCAGCCGCTGACCGGTCTCACGGCCGAAAAGCACGACAGCCTGGTGTCGCCGGATGGCAGCGGGGGTGTGATCTTCAATTTCTCCGGCTCCGAACTGGTTCAGGGCGAGCCCGACGCGTCCAGTTTCCCGTCCGGCGGTTTGCGCGCCACCTTCGAAGCGCGTGGCTATACCGCCTGGGATCCCACCAGCCCGGCCTTCTTGATGCGGGGCGAACGGAATGTCACGCTGTGCATCCCCACCGCGTTCGTTTCGTGGAACGGGGAGGCGCTGGACACCAAAATCCCGCTGCTCCGCTCCATGGAAGCATTGTCCCGGCAGGCGATGCGGATTCTCAAGTTCTTCGGCTCCGATTTCGGCGTCTCCCGGGTCGAGACCACGGTCGGCCCAGAGCAGGAGTACTTTCTCGTCGACCGCGAGCTGTTCTACAAGCGCCCCGACCTCGTCACGTGTGAACGGACGTTGTTCGGGGCCAAGCCCCCCAAAGGTCAGCAGCTCGAGGATCACTACTTTGGCACCATTCCTCCCCGTGTGCTCGCTTTCATGTCCGAAGTGGAGCACGAGCTCTATCGACTTGGGGTGCCGGTGAAGACGCGGCACAACGAGGTCGCACCGGGGCAGTACGAGATTGCGCCACTGTTCGAGGTGAGCCACATCGCCAGCGACCACCAGATGATCATGATGGAGACCTTGAAGCGGGTGGCTCCCCGATTCGGGCTCCAGGCGCTGCTCCACGAGAAGCCTTTCGCCGGGGTCAACGGGTCCGGGAAGCACAACAACTGGTCGATGGCCACCGATACCGGTGTGAACCTCCTCGATCCCAAGGACGAGACCCACACCAACATGCAGTTCCTGGTTTTTCTCTGCGCCACGATCCGGGCCGTGGATGTGCACGCGGATCTGCTGCGCGCCTCGATTGCGGCGGCTGGAAACGATCACCGGTTGGGGGCGAATGAAGCGCCTCCGGCCATCATTTCCATCTTCCTCGGCGACATGCTCTCGGATATCCTCGACCAGGTGGAGAAGGGGCTCCCCAAACGCACCCTCCATGGCGGCACGATCGACCTCGGCGCCAAGTCCCTCCCGCAGTTGCCGCGGCACTCGGGTGACCGGAACCGGACCTCTCCCTTTGCGTTCACCGGGAACAAATTCGAGTTCCGGGCGGTCGGCTCCAGCGCGAGTATTGCTTTTCCAAACACGGTCCTCAATACCATCGTGGCAGAGTCGCTGGACCACGTGGCCACAGATCTGGAGAAGGCCGCCGGCCGGAATCCGAGCACGGCAAAGCTGCAGAGTGCGGTTTTGGAGGTCTTAAAGAAGATCATCAAGGAGCACAAGCGGGTCATCTTTGACGGCGACAACTACACGGCCGAGTGGCACGCCGAGGCCAAGCGGAGGGGCCTCCCGATCATGGGGGACTCGGTGGAGGCATTTCCGGTCCTTAAGAACAAGAAGAACGGCGAGTTGTTCAAGAAGTACGGGGTGCTGACCAAGGCCGAACTGGACTCGCGCCAGCATGTGGTCGTGGAGAAGTGGGTCAAACAGCTGGTCATTGAGGCCGAGACCATGATCTCCATCTCCCGGACCATGATCCTTCCGGCCGCGATTAAGTACCTGACGATCCTCGCCGCCTCGGTCAGCCAGCTCAAGACTGCTGGAACGGCAAGCCCGGACACCGCGGAGGTCCTCAAGGAGTTCATCGCGTATCTGGCTGTCTTTCGGAAGGCGCTGCTCGGCTTGGAGAAGGTGGCGGGCCATCACGACGACGATCCGATGCGGCACGCACTCCACATCAAGCACAAGGTACGGCCCGCCATGGACGAACTGCGGGTGACGGTCGATCAGCTGGAAAACCACGTCCCGTATGACCTCTGGCCGCTCGCGACTTACCGTGATCTGCTGCTGCTCAAGTAGCAGCGGGCGAGAGTGAGGATATCGGCGGGGGGCGGATCATTGCGATTCTCCCCCCGCTGCTGTTGCTCCGGCCGACTGCCGATGGTACGATCGCGACGCCTCGAGGGGTCGCGGCGGCGATTTTGGAGGGCAAGAAATCCGGAACGCGAGGTCGCTCAGGTTTGGATGGAGGAGGCGAAAGCCGAAATTCATCGAACGAATTTCGAAAAAACCATTGTGCGATCGGAGGCTTTTTCTTACTTTAGAGGTGCGCAGGGAAGTTTCCTTCTCCACTGGCTTGCTTCTTCACCATTGGAAGCGGCCTTTTTTGTAGAGGATCATTTGTCGGTTCGCATAGGACTGGCCTTCAATCTCAAGCCAAACGTCCCTTCTTCGACCGAAGGGGACAAGTCGACCTCCCCTTCCACTTCCGCTGCGGACTCGCGGAATCTCCGGCCTGACCTCGAACAGCCCGATTTGTACGCCGAGTGGGATGAACCGGCAACGATCGACGCGGTCGAGCATGCCCTCAGTGCCCTCGGTAAAGTGATTCGACTCGAAGCCGACGCCACGTTCCCGGCCAAGCTCGTGAAGGCGCGGCCGGACTTCGTGTTCAATATCGCCGAGGGTCTTTACGGCCCGAATCGCGAAGGCCATGTGCCGGCCATCTGCGAGTTCCTCGACATTCCCTATTCAGCGTCGGACCCGCTCACGCTGGGTCTGGCGCTTCACAAGGGCCGGGCCAAGGAAACCCTCGTATTCCACGGTGTCCCCACCGCCCCCTTTCTCCTGGCGCACAGCCGGAAGGATGCTCGGAACGTCACCCTCCCATTCCCTCTCTTTGCCAAACCGGCACTCGAAGGTTCGGGCAAAGGCATCAGTGTCCGGAGCCTCTGTAAGAACCGGGCTCAGCTGGTCGCCCGAGTGGGAGAACTGCTCGATACATATAAGCAGCCTGTGGTCGTCGAGACCTACCTACCCGGGGCGGAGTACACCGTTGCGATCCTGGGCAACGATACCGACACCCGATGCCTTCCGGTCGTTGGAATGCGATGGGACGCGCTGCCTGAGGGTGCGCCACCTATATATGGGTACGAGGCCAAATGGCTCTGGGACAGCCCGGACCGTCCCCTCGACCTCTTCGAGTGCCCGGCCACTATCTCGGACAACCTGGCAGATGAGGTCCGCGCGGTGGCACTTGGAGCATTCCGCGCTCTCGGCTGCCGGGATTGGTGCCGAGTGGACATCCGTTGCGACGCGTCCGGTCATCCTATGGTCGTCGAATTGAACCCGCTTCCGGGCATCCTCCCGGATCCCCGCGACAACTCCTGCTTTCCCAAGGCAGCTCGGGCGGCAGGCATGAGTTACGATGCGTTGATCCAAACTGCCGCGGACATCGCGTGGCGCCGGATCAGCGGACAATCCCTACTCAAACGGGTTGCCGCGTGAAGGTCGCCATACTGTACGATGCGGGAAGCGGCGAGTGGGATCCCAAGGATGTAGCTGCGGTTCTCGAAAACGTGAGGGAAGTGCAGACCTGCCTCCGCCGGGGCGGTTACGAGACCACGCTCGTTCCCGTCGTCCTGGGCGATGTTCGCTGGATGAGCCGCGTGCAGCGCGCGGACCTCGTCTTCAATCTCTGCGAAGGCGTCAACGGCCACGCCCTTTTTGAAGACTATGTGGTCGCCGCCCTCGAACTCACCCGGATTCCCTTCACGGGCTGTCGATCCTGGCCCGTCACCATTTGCCACCGTAAGCACATCGCCAACGGCATCCTTGCCCGGCATGGAATCCCGGTACCCCAGTTTACGCTGGCCCAAGGGAATTCGGCCCCGGCCGGTCTGAAACTGCCCGTGATTGTCAAGCCTTCCGGTGAAGACGCCAGTGTGGGGATCGATGCCGGCTCCGTATGCACCACCAAGAAAAGCCTCCGCGAACGGCTCGCGAAAATGAGCGAGCAATGGGAGGACGTGCTCCTCCAGGAATACGTCGAGGGTCGGGAGTTCAACGTTGGCTTTATCGGCCGAGAAGCCATGCCAGTCTCCGAGATTCGGTTCGAAGGAATGCCGGAGGGAAGTTGGCCCATTCTCACCTACGCCGCAAAGTGGCACACTGGGTCCGAAGAAGACCTGGCGACTATCCCCGTCTGCCCCGCCCAAGTGGGTTCCGACCTCTCGAAGCGCATGGTTGAAATAGCCCAGACCGCGTGGGAACTCATGTCGGATGGTGAGGGTTACGGCCGGGTCGATCTCCGGGTCGATGCCGAGGGTCAACCGTGGGTCATCGAGGTCAATCCGAACGCGGACCTCTCGAGTGACGCCGGGCTGGCCCGCATGGCGAAAGCCCGTGGCTGGGACTATCGGACGCTCATCCTGAAGGTTGTCGACGAGGCGATGGCACGAGCTAACCTTGTCTCCGCCGCAGACTCGCTCATGGGGAAGGTGATGGCGTGATGCCAACCGCGATCCTCCCGGCGCTGAGGCCGCTTCACGCCTCGGACCGGGCAAGGGTCGAAGCCATGACCCGGGCGACCCAGCTCTTCGCCTCGAAGGAAATTGCGGTAGCCCTCGATGTCTTCGACGCGAGCGTTCACACCGACCAAGGCCCCGATCCATACCAAACTCTGGGTGCGGCTGTCGATGATCGATTGGTCGGCTGGGTGTGCTGGGGTCACACCCCGGGCACGTTCGGGACGTATGATCTCTATTGGATTGTGGTCGATCCCGAAGCCCAGGCCCGAGGAATCGGCTCCTCCTTGCTTCAGGAAATGGAACGCCGCTTGGCCGGGCACGCGCGGCTAGTCGTCGTCGAGACCGCGGGCCGTCCCGCGTATGCCCCGACCCGAGCCTTCTACGAGGCCCGAGGGTACCACGTCGCGGCGCGACTCGCTGACTATTACGCTCCGGGGGATGACCAAGTAATCTTCCTCAAGTGCCTGCGCGACACCGTAGACCAGTAGGAGGCGGTCGTCCCCATGTCTACCTGGCAAGAGGTCCTCAAACAACGGTCCATTAGCTCGCTCGACTCCTTGGCGGAGCGGTTCGGCGCGGAGCAGTTTCCCGAGCTCGATCGCTTGCGCCAGGCGGCCGAGAATTTTGAGTTTCGGATCTCGCCAGCCATGGTCGATCTGATCAAGGAGCCCAACGATCCCATCTGGCGCCAGTATGTACCGACGGTGCAAGAGCTCGAGGTGGTCGACGGGGTGGTTGACTCCCTGAATGAAGACGAGGACAGCCCGGTTCCCAACATCACCCACCGCTACCCTGACCGGGCTCTGTTCCTCGTCTCGCCAGTCTGCGCAAGCTATTGCCGGTTCTGCACTCGGCGGCGAAAAGTTGGAGACCCGGAGAAGATTCCGCTCTCCCAGTTCGAGTCCGCCTTCCAGTATCTCGAGTCCCATGCCGAAATCCGGGACGTCATTCTTTCGGGCGGCGACCCACTCCTGCTGAGCGACCGGCGGTTGGAAGCAATCCTCATCCGGCTGCGGGCTATTCCGCACCTCCAGATCATTCGGATCGGAAGCCGGGTGCCCTGTCACCTTCCCGAGCGGATTACCCCGGAACTCTGTGATCTTCTCAAGCGGTTCCACCCGTTATTTCTCAACACGCATTTCAACCACCCCGATGAGCTCACCCCGGCGGCCGTCCACGGCCTTGGCATGCTGGCCGATGCTGGCATCCCACTGGGCTGCCAGACCGTCCTCCTTCGCGGGGTGAACGACACCCCGGAGGTCATGACGAAGCTGATGCATGGCCTGCTCATGGCCCGGGTTCGGCCGTACTACATCTACATGGCTGACCAGGTCGCCGGCGGCGAGCACTTCCGAACCACGGTCGAAACCGGACTCCGCATCATGAAAGCGCTCCGGGGCTGGACCTCAGGGCTGGCGATTCCGGCCTTTGTCATCGATGCGCCCGGCGGTGGTGGCAAGATTCCCCTGCTTCCGGAATACGTCGAGAGCTTCAACGAGGACGAGGTGGTGTTGCGAAATTTCAAGGGCGAGCGGTACGTGTACCGTCAGCCGCGGGAACTGGTGACTGTGGGTGGGCGGATCACCGACCCGGAGTACGACCTCCAGCCCGACTTCGAACTGCCAAAGAGTCGGAAGCGCGCACCTCGGACCCCGAAGCAGCCGTGAGGGCATCTGAGTTTGGTAGGCGCCAAGAAGGGCTCCGAGAAATCGGAGCCCTTCTCGATTTTCGGGGTGCAACAACGGATCATTTTTCGATGAGGGTCCACTCCGGCAGTCGAGCGAGCCAGGAGTACGGGTCGATAGTGACGTTCGTGAGACGATGCGAGACCCCCGCAACATTCACCGGGGTGTAGAGAAAGACAGCCGGCGCGTCCGCGTTCAGGCTGTCGAGGGCTTGGTGCCATAGGGTGCGCGCCACGCTCTTATCGAAGGTCCGGCTGGCGCGGGCAAGTAACGTGTCGAATACGGGGTTCGCATAGTGGCCGTAGTTGATACTTCCCCACCCCTGCTTGGTCCACCCGTCCGCGAGTGAACGCGGGCTGGGCTCGTCGAGCCAGGCGCCGATATAGGAGTCGAACTGGCCGCTCGCCAGCCGCTGCTGAAACACTGGGAAGTCGACTGAGCTCAGCGTGGCCGTCACTCCAACGCGACGCCACATCTCTTGAATACCGGTCGCAAGTTTGACGCGGGCCGGGCTGGTACTGGGCACCAGGATGTCCAGGGCGAGTTTCTGTCCTCCCTTGGCCCGCACGCCATCCGGGCTCCGTCTCCATCCGGCTTGGTCCATCGCGGAAACGGCCATCACGGTGTCGTAGGCCAGAGGATGGAGGCTGTCGCTCCAAATCCACAGGGTCGCGGAAATCGGCCCGGGCGGGTTCCGTACGTCATCTCCGTACACCGCGTGCGCGAGTGCCTTCCGATCGATTGCGGACACCAAGGCACGCCGTATCTCGCGGTCACGGAGGGGAGGTGAAACCGGTTTGCCCTTGATGGAGCCCAGTCGGAACCCCAGGAAGCCATAGACTGCCGACGAGTACCGCATGAGCGTGAGATTGGAATCCCGTCCCGCCTGGGAAACGCCATCGGCGCCGCCGACCGTCTCGACCAGGTCCGCTTCGTGGCTCAACAGGAGGTGGAGTGCGGCCCCTTGGTCTCCGCTGAATCGCCACACGACTCGTCGAACCGAAGGCGTGGGTAGCCGAGCTGACTCGAGGACCAAGGATTGTTTGTGATCCCAGCGGACCAATTTGTACGGGCCCGAGCCGACCACATGGCTTGAAGCCGTATCCGACACCCAATCCTTTTTGGGAATGCTTTTCCAGATATGCGCTGGGATGATCCGAACGTGATAGACCCCATCGTAAAGACCTTCGGGGGAGCGGTTTTGAAAGTGGAGGCTCACGCTGGTGTCGCCCACCGCGGCGACGCTCACCCGGCCGGCGAGGTATGATCGAGCGGAAGCATCGATGACTGAGTCTTGGTACGCCTCGAAGGAGAACACGACATCTGCCGCCGTCACCGGCCCCCCATCATGCCAGCGCGCCTCGGGCCGAAGATGGAAGCGCCAGGTTGTCGAGTCGATCCGCTGCCAGCGATCGGCCAATCCGGGACGGTACGCGGACGAGTCGATCGGTGACGCCCCGCCGGGGAGGGTGGCGAGCCGCTCGAAGATCAGGTCACTGACATCCCGTCCAACGGACTCATTGACCAGGGGGGGAAGGAGCGATTGGGGTTCCCCGGTTGCGGCGACAATCATCGTTCCGCATCGGGGGCAATCCCGGCTGCCGCCCGAACATCCTGCCAGAGCAATGATTTGGATTAGAATGGCATATCGTGTAATGTTTCGTTCCATTGTCGGCGTCCCCACGAGGAAGTCTAGCGATCTTAAACTATTACCTGACAAGTGTTTGCGCAAATCCAAAGGACGGCATCGGGATTGCCTAACTTGAGTTCGGTTGGGAGGGGAACTGCTCCTCCTATATATGAGACCGACTCAAGGGGGATGGATGTCGAAACACGTTTGGATGCTCGCGGCCGGGATGAGCCTGGCGGGATTGGCGGGGTGCAGCGAGGCGGGTGGGCCGTCAAGCTCGAAGCCAACCGTTGCCTTCTCGGTCGCTTCTCGAACCGGCACTTCGAATGCCGTACAAGCCGGATCCGAAACCATCACGGCCGGGTCGCACACGCTCGTGGTGGATTCGGTTCAAGTCGTTCTAGAGTCGATCGAGCTGAAGCGGGCGAATACAGGACGAAGCTGCCAAGGGAACCTGGATACGTCAGACGGGAGCGGTGATGGCGGGAACCAAAGCCATGATGACGGGGATGGCCAGGGGGGGCACCACGATGACGCCAATTGCTCGTCCCTCGAAGTCGGTCCGGTGCTCCTGGATGTGCCCCTGGGGGCCGGGCCGCAACGGCAGTTCAGCGTGGCGGCGGACACCGGGAGGTTCCGGGAGATCGAGTTTCGGATCCATGCGCCCGATGCAACGAAGGACGCGACTTTGCTCCAGAAACATCCGGAATTCAAGGACCAAGCCATCCGCGTATACGGAAAGTTCGATGGGACTGCATTTTCTTACAGCACGGCGCTCCGGGCCCGCCAGGATCTCGACCTGGTTCCGCCCCTCGTTGTGGCTGCAGCCGGGCCGACAAACGTCACCTTGGTGGTCGATTTCCGGAGCTGGTTCTTGGCTAGCGACGGGGCGACGCTCATTGATCCCGTCACCGCCAAAGCAGGGCAACCGAATGTTGAACAGGTCGAGCGCAATATCCGCCGGTCCTTCCGGGCCTCCGAGGACAACCATCGCGGCCACGACGGCTGAATGGTGGCTCTGTGGCTGACCCAGCCGGCTGGGTCGTGACGGTGCAACTCACCGAAAGTTTTCATTCAGCCGTGGCCGACCTCATTGCTGAGGCCGGCCTTGGCCATTACGCGCACCTGGCCGGCGATGGACAGACGCCCACCAATGGCGTGGTGGCGGGAATGGTCCTGGCGGGAGGCTCCGAGGCGGAGGGCATTGACCTCCTCGCAAACCTCGGTGGGCCCTCGGTTCCTCGTTTCGTGATCGGGGCGAGTCCGGATCACCGGATCGCGGCTACCGCCCTTCATCGCGGCGCGCGGGACTACTTCGCGCTGCCCCAAGACATCGATCTTCTCCGCCGCACCCTCGAGCGGATTGCCCAACAGGTGCGTGGTACGCGTGAGGCCGAGCGGTTCGCCGAAGGCGAGCAACAGGCCAGCGGATTTGACGCCATGATCGGCGATAGCCCGAGCCTGCGTCAGATGATCGACCAGGCCAAGCGCGTGGCGCTCCACCGCGACGTCACGGTCCTTATCGGCGGTGAGACAGGCACCGGGAAGGAGTTGCTCGCGCGGGCGATGCACTACGGGAGCGCCCGGGCCAGCGCGCCCTTCGTGGAAATCAATTGTGCCGCGATCCCGACGAATCTCATCGAGTCGGAGCTCTTCGGGCACGAACGCGGTTCGTTCACCGGCGCGGTGACGAACAAGCCCGGCTTGTTTGAACTGGCACACGGAGGCACCGTATTCCTCGACGAAATCGGGCATCTCTCCGTGGAGATGCAGCCGAAGTTGCTGCGCGCGCTCGAATCGCGTGAGGTTCGCCGAGTGGGCGGGCGTCAGTCCCGGCCGTTCGACGTCCGGGTCGTGAGCGCCTCGCACGTCGACCTCGCCTTGGCCGTCTCCCGGGGCGAGTTTCGGCAAGACCTGTACTACCGCTTGAATGTCGTGCACCTGGTGTTGCCCCCCCTCCGAGAGCGGGGCAGCGACATCGAACTCTTGGCCCGCACCTTCATTCATCAGATCGCGGGCGCGTATGGAATCCCCATGCCGGAATTGACTTCGGAACTCCGCGTGGCGCTGCGGTCTCATTCGTGGCCGGGCAACGTTCGAGAACTCCGCAATGCGATCGAGCGCGCTCTCGTCCTCTCACCTCCGGGGACGTTGGTTCTTTCTGATCTTGCGGCCGTGCAGCTGCCTCTGTCGGCTGGGATCTCGTCGCTCCCGTTCCCGGCCCCGCTCCACGCGATCGTGCGACGAGCCACGGAAGCGATGTTGGAATTGACGGGAGGGAACAAAAGCGAGGCGGCGCGCCGTCTCGATATCTCCCGGCCTCGCTTGCAACGAATTCTAGAAGGTGTCAATGATGTTTGATCGATTGACCCAATCGCATTCACCGGTGAGAATGACCATGAAATTGTTTCGGACGTTCCCGCGTGTCGCTTCCCTGACCCTCGTGTGCGCCGCGCTGGCGATCGGGTGCACGTCATCCACCGCGCCGATGAAAAAGGACACCACGGTCGAGAAGCTTCCCGCGCAGATCAACATCGTGCAGCTTTCGCCAAACGCCCCCGCGCTCTACAACACCTCCGTCAGCTTCTACGCGAAAATGGGGACGGATCGCGAAGGATTCATCTACTTCGTCGGCGAGCACGGTGGTCGGGGGGAGGAGTATCTTCGGTTGTCCCTCGACGCGGAGTCCCTTCTTTCCCGGCCCGACGGGACCCCGTTTGCCGTCGGTGATTCGATCCTGATCACCGTGAGTGTGAGCGACCCCACGAAGGTACTGTTCGACATGCAGCCGGCCGGGCTCAAGTTCTCGCCCTCACATCCCGCGCACTTGCACATCCAGTACGCGGAGGCGAATGGGGACTACGACCATGATGGCCATGAGGACAGCAAGGACAAACAGATCAAGGATAGCTTGGCCATTTGGCGGCAGGCCACGGACGGTGATCCATACTCGCGGCTGAGCTCCGCGAATAACGAGGAGTCCGATGAAATCGAGACGACCCTGGTCTCGTTCAGTCGTTATGCCATCGCCTACTAGGATTGATTGACGACCAATGTCGTTGCTGAATCCGGATGGCGGCAGGATGCTCCGTGAATTCCTGGCGGCAGGACGCTACCAGGACGTGGTCGATACTCACCGATCCAGTCAGGTTGGCGACCAGAGCGCGGAGGCGTCCCTCGCGGTGGCGACCGCTGGGACTCGCCTGGGTGACTTCCTGCTTGGCC
>JANYKV010000049.1 GCA_025358055.1 Gemmatimonadota bacterium | reverse complement strand
GTCGCGCTCGATGATGCCGGGCGCCAGGCAATGCTTCGGCGGTTTGAAGACCTCGGACGCGAAGGTTACCGGGTGCTTGGCATTGCCTGGAAGCTGGAGTCCGCTGAGTGCGCCCACGTCGTCGTCGGCGATGAATCCGAGATGGTGTTCGCCGGCTTTGCCGCATTCGAAGATCCGCCGAAAACGAGCGCGGCCGTGGCACTCAAGGCTCTCGCGGACAGCGGAGTAACGGTGAAGGTTCTCACCGGCGACAACGAAATGGTGACCCGCCATGTAGCTGACGAGGTCGGGCTGCCCGTCCAGGGTGTGCTCACCGGCCCCGAGATTGAGGCCATGAGCGATCCGGCCCTCGAAGTCCAGGCGGTGCAGGTCACGCTCTTTTGCCGCGTCATCCCGTCGCAGAAGAATCGGGTGATCCTCGCCCTCAAACGTCGTGGCCATGTGGTGGGGTACCTGGGGGACGGGATCAACGACGCGCCTTCGCTGCATTCCGCCGACGTGGCGATTTCGGTCGACAGTGGAGTCGACGTGGCCAAAGCGGCTGCGGATATGATCCTGCTGGAGCAGGACCTCAACGTCCTCCACCACGGAGTGATCGAAGGCCGCCGGACTTTCGCCAACATCATGAAGTATGTGATGATGGGGACAAGCTCGAATTTCGGAAACATGTTCAGCATGGCGGGAGCATCTGTGTTTCTGCCGTTCCTCCCGATGCTTCCGGTACAAATTCTCCTCAATAACTTTCTCTACGACGTTTCGGAAATCCCCATTCCGATGGATAGCGTGGATGAAGAGTCCGTACGTCGCCCGAGGCGATGGGATATGAAGTTCATCCGGAATTTCATGCTCGTGGTCGGACCGGTGAGCTCGATCTTCGACTTTCTCACCTTTTACGTAATGCTGCATGTCTTCAACGCGAAAGAACAACTGTTTCAAACCGGATGGTTCATCGAATCTTTGGCGACCCAAGTCCTCGTGATCTTCATCATCCGAACCCGGGGGAATCCATTCCGAAGTCGTCCGAGCGGTGTGCTGATCTTTACTTCCGTGAGTGTCGTCGTCCTCGGCGCGGTCATTCCATTGACGCCCCTCGGTGCTCGCCTCGGATTCGTCCCGCCACCCGCGGAGTTCTTTCTGATTCTTGGCGTGATGGTCGTGGTGTATTTGATTGGAGTCCAAGCCGTGAAGTCATGGTTCTATCGGCGATTCGCATGAACAATCCTTCACGGACCGAATCGCCTCTTTCCCCGGACCCAGGAAAGGTCTATATCCTTTGAGGCCGAGCGACTTGTGCTGCCGGAGGTTCTCGCTCCGTGCGGTGGGGTGAACGACGCCGGCCAATCACCTCGGAGACCTCGATGAATACCAAGCGTGCCATGGTTGCAGGACTGATCGCGACCTGTTTCGCCACCGTGCTGTGGCTGGTCCTGCCATGGATCGGACTACCGAAGTGGGCCGTGGGGGAGATTCTGAGCAGTTTTCTCGGCGTGTTGACCGCCTACACGTCGGTTGCCCCGGCAATCGGCTGGCTGCTCCATTTTGTCGTCGGTGTTGGGCTCGCCCTGGTTTACGCGATGCTGTTCGTCTCGCGGTTGCCCGGTTCTCCGATAGTGAGGGGAGCACTCTATGGGGTGCTCATATTTTTGGTCGCCCAAGTGACCGTGATGCCGTTGGTGGGTGCCGGAATGTTCGCACGTGGAGACCTCCCGGTCTTGATCGGGGCGCTCTTCGGACATCTGGTCTATGGAGGACTCTTGGGTGCCATCTATGGCGGGCTCGGGTCGAGCACGCCGGTCTTGAAAACAGCATAGCTGTGGCGGTACCGTTCTTCGGTCCTGAGCGTCCCCTGGTGGGGTCACCCTCTCGTTTCAGGGACACCCCGGAGGGGCTTCGCTAGGGGCATAGTAAAGCCGCTCAATGCTTTAGGGGTCGAAATCCCGGCACAATTCTGGTAATGCATACCTCCGGATCCGGTCTATATTCATAGACCACCAGTTCCTCGCCTAGAGTCAATTGGAGCGTCGAGATGCTACTACCACTGATTCTCGTTCCGATCTTGTCCGGTTTGGCTGGCAGCCATGCCATGCTTGCTCCAGAACCAGAGCCTCCAGTCCGCATCGCCCTCAATAGTGATGGACAGTATCTGCCCGGTGAACGCGCCAAGGTGAAGATCGAAACCCGGGACAATGGATATCTCTTGGTGCTCCACTTCGACACCGAAGGACGCCTCCGGGTCCTTTTTCCCGTCGAGCCCAACGATGACAACTCAATTCGTGGCGGCCATAAGTACGAAATCCAAGGCCGCGGCGGCCGGGAATCCTTCCTAGTCGGCAATACTGGCGAAGGCCTGATTTACAGCGCCATCTCCGCGGACCCATTCCGGTTCGAAGGGTTTGTGTCGAATGGCCACTGGGATTACGGCCGGGTCTCGATTGAGCGTCACTCCCCGGATCCCGAGAAGGAGGTCACCGAGCTTGTGCAGCAGATGGGGTCGAGCCGTGGCTTCGATTATGATGTTGCGAGCTACGCCGTGAGCCGAGATGGTTACAACGCCGGTTACCGGCGGCCGTACCCGCGGCGTCGTTATGGATATGGCTACGGCATGTCCAGCTATGGCTGCAATCCTTGGAGCTACTTCAGCTGTTACGACGACTTCGGGTTGGGCTATGGCTACAGTGGTTATGGCTATGGTGGTTATGGCTACCCCTATGGTGGTTTCTACGACCCATACTTCGGTGGGTTTTTCGGTTTCGGAGGGATCGGTCGCTATCCCGGTTTCCGAAACGGGCCTGTCCTCGTGGGGCGTCCGCGGGGTTCTCGTGCTTTCGTGGCGAATGGGAACTATCGCTTCGGTTCTTCCCTTGCTAACGGGTTAGGTTCTCGCTCCGACTCCAGAAACGTGCCGGCTCGCCGCAGTGGCGGCGAAGTCCGTGGGGGTCGTGGCGGGGGTGAGGGCGGTTGGGGTGGGCGGGCTTCGCGTGGGGGCGGCGGTGGATCGGGTGGCAGCGCGCGGTCCGGCGGCGGATCTCGTGGCGGCGGCGGTCGAAGCAGGCACCGTTAGCACTCGGGGACAGGGTCAGGTCGGCGGGGCAGTGGACGATGATCCACTGTCCCGCTTTGCTTTCAGGTCTCCCTCATACGCACCCCAAGGCCATGCTGTGAAATCTCAGGCGGATACCTCATGGCGCTCTGGTGTAGACGACCTGGCCATCGAAAATCGTCGTCTGAACAGCCGCGTCTTTCACCCGATCGACGGGCAAGGCAAAGATATCGGCGGTCCACACGACCAGGTCTGCTAGCATGCCAGCCTTGAGAGTCCCCTTCCGGGTTTCTTCGAACTGGGCAAAGGCCGAGCCCGCCGTGTAGGTCTCGATTACCGCGTTGAGAGGTACGCGCTGTGACGGCACGAATCCTTCAGGTGGCTTGCCATCTGCCGTCTGGCGCGTGAGCGCGGTATGAATGCCGGGCCGCGGGTCGAGTCCCACGACCGGCCAGTCAGTTCCGAATGCCAACCGCCCACCAGCATCATTGATGCTTTTCCACGACCATGCTCGCCCGGCACGCTCGGGGCCTAGGTTGACCGCCCAAACGTTGAGTACGTTCTGATTTGGACTGGCATGGAACGGCTGCATCGAGGCGATGACGCCGAGGGCGTTGAAGCGGGGAATGTCCGCGGCGCTTATCGCTTCGATGTGCTCGATGCGGTGGCGGCGCGGCCGAGCCGGAGCCGGGTTGGCTGCTGTCGCGGCCTGGTAGGCGTCCAATGCCATCTGAATGCCCGCGTCACCGATCGCATGAATCCATATCTGCCATCCCCGTCGGTCGAGGAGGGTGACGATCCGGTTCATCTCCGCGGCCTGATACACGGGAAGGCCGTTCGTCTGCCGATTGGCATACGGCGTCAGCACGGCGGCGGTGTGGGCCTCGATTACCCCATCGGCGTACATCTTGACTGCCCCCAGGGTGAGGGCCGGCGTGTCGGGGTACGCGCGGCGAAGGGAGTCGAGGCGGTTGGCGTCGTTTTCGGTGAAGCCGGGCCGCACATTGAAGGCCGCATACACTCGGAGCCTCAAGTCACCCGACCTTCTGAGAGCGTCAAAGAGTTCGAGTTCCGCTGGATCCAGTCCCGCTTCCTGTACGCTGGTCACCCCGAGCCGGTGAGCCTCGGCCACGCCTTGCTTGAGCGCCGCTAGTTTTTCTTCCCGGGTTGGCTGGGGCAGGACTTTGTCGACGAGGGCCTGGGCCCCTTCTTTGAGAACTCCGGTGGGCTCCCCCGTTTTCGGATCTCGGACTATGACACCGTCCGGGGGATCGGGTGTGTTGTGAGTAATGCCGGCGGCCGCGAGCGCTTTGGAGTTCACCCATTTGGTGTGGCCATCGTAGCAGTCCATCGCCGCGGGGCGGTCGGGGACGAGTTGGTCCAGCTGCTCTTTGGTCGGGAGGCCACCCGGGAACGCACCGTAGAACCATCCGAGCCCGACGATCCACGGTCGGTGCGGATTGGCCGCTGCAAACGCCTTGATCTTTTGTTGGATTTGGTCGAACCTCTCGGAGTCGAGCAGGTTCACGAGATTGAGCGACAGGCTCCCGCTCATGAAATGCACGTGGGCGTCGTTGAAGCCTGGGGTGACTGCCGCCCCATGGGCATCGATCTCTTTGGTGTCGGGTCCTCGGAGCGCGTTGATTTCGGCCCGTGAGCCCACCGCCTGGATTTGATTGCCGCGCACCGCGAGGCCTTCAGCCAACCGGGTCGAACCATCGGCCTGGAAGACCTTGGCGTTGACGATGACGAGGTCGGCCAGGGGTGCCGGCGTGGGTCGGCAAGCGGCCGCGAGCAACGTGACTGCCAACAGCCGGCCAAGGGGCAAATGCACGGTGATCTCCGAATTTGCAAAGCTCATTGATTGTGGGGCCGTCGGTGAAAGTATATCCGTCGCTCCGTCTATACTCGTGGGCGGCCCCCGCAGCCGAGTGCCTGGTGGGTGCGACCGGAAGTCGCTTGGACGATCTCGACCTCGTACTCGCGGCGCCACTTTGGTTTGGGAGAGGATAGGTTAGACTATATATATCGCTCCGCACCCCGAAAACACCACTCGGTTCGCAAGGCTGTCCGTGCATCCCAACGAGCATGCATTACACAACCCCGAGTTCCTCTGGCGGAACCCGGACCCCAAGCCCTCGTATGACGTGGTGATTGTCGGGGGCGGGCTCCATGGTCTCTCGACTGCCTACCATTTGGCCCGGAACCACGGCATCAAGCGCGTGGCTGTGGTCGAGCGAGGGTGGCTGGGCAACGGCAACGCCGTCCGGAACACCACCATCATTCGCTCCAACTATCTCAGGGACGAGAGCGCCGCCCTGTACGAGCATTGCCTCAAACTGTGGGAGGTGTGGACGGAGGAGCTGGACTACGAAATCCTATTCAGTCAGCGGGGCGTCCTCACGCTCAACCACAACCTTCACGAGGTCAGGGAAGGGCACCGGGGAATGTATTCCAACCAACTCAACGGAGTTGATTCGGAGTGGCTCGACGCCCAGGCGGTGAAGGAATTCTGTCCCATCGTGAATACCTCCGCCGACCTCCGGTACCCCGTGGCCGGTGGTACGCTCCAACGACGGGGTGGCATCGCCCGTCACGATGCGGTGGTGTTCGCGCTGGCTCGGGCCGCCGACCGTCTTGGCGTCGATCTCATACAAGGTTGTGAGGTGACGGGGTTCGACATCCAGAGAGGACGAGTGACCGGGCTGGTGACTACGAAAGGCCGAATTGGGGCGGGGAAGGTTGGATTGGTGGGCGCCGGGCGAACGCCGCTCCTGGCTCGGATGGCGGGAATCGAGGTGCCCCTCCAGAGCGCGCCGCTGCAAGCGCTGGTCTCCGATATTGTCGAGCCAATGCTTCCTTGCGTCGTGTCCAATGCGCTCCATGTGTATGTCAGCCAAGCCCACAAGGGGGAGTTGGTCATGGGCGCCGGGCGCGACCCGTATACCTCCTATGCCCAGCGTGGCTCGTTTCATATTCTCGAAGACCAGATGGCCGCGGCGCTCCAGGTGTTTCCGATCTTCGGCCGGGTTCACTTGCTCCGGACCTGGGCCGGTATCGTCGACGTCACCCCCGATGCGTCTCCTATCGTAGGTATCACGCCAGTGGAGGAGCTCTATCTCAACTGTGGATGGGGTACCGGGGGGTTCAAAGCGACACCCGGGTCAGGCTGGGTTTTCGCTCACACGATTGCCCACGGCGCTCCGCACGCTCTCAATGCGGCGTTCTCACTCGACCGGTTTGAAACCGGCGCGCTCATCGACGAACACGGCGCCAGCGTGGCCGTCCACTAGTTCGGAAAGTCCAACCCATGCTGCTGATCCGTTGCCCCTGGTGCGGCGAACGCGAAGAAACCGAATTCCGCTACGGCGGCCAAGCCCACATCGCTACCCCTCGGTCCGACGTCGATGACGCGTCCTGGGCACGGTTCCTCTTCCACCGCGACAATCCTGCCGGCCCCTTCGCTGAACGATGGGTCCACATTCACGGGTGCCGGCGGTGGTTTCACATCGTTCGCGATACCCTGACGCACGACATCACCCGTTCCTACCTCCCGAGCGAAAGCCCGGAGGATGCCGGATGAAACGCCGCCCCTCAGGCGGATTGCTCGATCGGGACCGGGCCCTCCGATTTTCTTGGGATGGACGCACTCTCTCCGGGTTCGCCGGTGACACGCTCGCGTCCGCTCTCCTCGGCAACAACGTCTCTACTGTGGGCCGGAGTGTGGCTCAAGGACGTCCCCGCGGTGTGATGAGCGCGGGCCTGGAGGAGGCGCATGCGTTCGCTCAAATCGGCGAAGGAGGGGCGACCGAGCCGCTGGTTCGTTCGACCGGGGTGGAGCTTTACGAGGGCTTGGTCGCGCGGAGCCTTTCGATTCGCGGTGTTCTCTCGCCAGAGACCGATTCGGGTCGGTTCGAAAAACGCTATGCTCACGCGGATGTGATGGTGGTGGGTGGAGGCCCAACGGGTATTGCCGCGG
Source organism: Gemmatimonadota bacterium (assembly GCA_025358055.1). Taxonomy (GTDB): domain Bacteria; phylum Gemmatimonadota; class Gemmatimonadetes; order Gemmatimonadales; family GWC2-71-9; genus JANYKV01. Next base: position 7,043 of record JANYKV010000049.1, on the reverse strand, counting down.
CCCTCGCTGCGGGCCTGCAGGGCGCCCGGGTTGTCATCGCCGACGAAGGCCCCGAACTCGGTGGAGCGTTGCTGCGGGACCGCTATTTGATCGATGGCCGCCCAGCGGCCGAATGGGTGCGGGCTGCAGGGCTGATGTTGGCCGGCTTGCCCGAGGTCCGAGTTCTCCCGCGAACCACCGCCTTCGCGGCGCTCGATCAGAACGGCATCGTCCTCGCGGAACGAGTATCCCAACATCTACCGATCGCCGACCGGAGTGGCTTGGCCGATCGGAGGCTGTGGCGGGTGAGAGCAAAGCAGGTGATTTTGGCGACCGGAGCGCTCGAGCGACCTCTGGTTTTTCCCGACAATGACCGCCCTGGCATCATGCTCGCCTCGGCGGCGCGGGCCTACCTCCATCGGTTTGCGCTGACACCGGAACGCATCGTGGTGTTTGCCACCAACGATGACGCATACCGGACGGTGTTCGACCTCCACGATGCCGGTGTCGTCATCGCCGCAGTGCTGGACGCTCGGGATGAGGCGACTGGCGGTCTACCACGGAAAGCTCGACAAGCCGGGTTTGAGATCGAGACGGGCGCGGTCGTCACCGGGACGATTGGCGATCAGGACGGCGTGCTCCAAGCGGTTCGCGTTGCGCGGTTGGCCGGAGGTGGTGAGCGACTCGTCCCGTGCGACCTGTTGGCGGTGTCGGGTGGTTGGGACCCGAATCTGAACCTCCATCAGCAGCGTCGCGGCGCCACCCGGTGGGACGATCGGCTCGCCACCTTTCTTCCCGGCGCGGCCGTGCCGATGCAAACGATTGTTGGAGCCGCGAATGGCCGGTATGGGTTGAACGATTGCTTGGTGGGCGGACGCGAGGCTGGACTCGCCGCGGCGGCCGCGCTTGGATTTGCCGGGACCGTGGTTCCGGCACCGTCCGCCGGGGACGAGGCCGAAGGTGAGCATGCCTCCGTGTGGCACATCACTGCACCTGACGGAGATGAATCGCGTTCGTTCATCGACCTGCATCGTGATGTGACGGTCGCGGGGGTCACCCGCGCGTTGGGAGCGGGAGTTCGCCATGTGGAGCACGTCAAGCGCTACACGCTGATCGGTACCGGTGTGGAACAGGGCCGGAGCGCCAAGGTCAACGCCGGCCGGGCGGTGGCCGGAGGGATTGGCCTCGACTTTGCCCAAGTCGGTGTTTCGAGTGGACGCCCGCCGGCCGAGCCGGTTCCCTTCGCGCTATTGGCGGCGCGTTCTCGCGGCGCGCTCTTCGAGCCGGTTCGCACGACCCCGATTCATCCGGCGCACGTCGCGCTCGGCGCCGTGTTCGAGGATGCGGGGCAATGGAAGCGGGCTCGTTACTACCCGAGGCCGGGTGAAGGCATGTCCGAGGCCGTGGTGCGAGAATGCCTCGCGGTACGCAACGGCGTAGCGTTGATGGACGCCTCGACTCTCGGGAAGATTGACGTGCAGGGCCCCGATTCGGCCAAGTTTCTCGACCGCCTCTACACCAACCGGATTGGGACGCTCAAGCCGGGGCGGGCGCGCTACGGACTCATGTGCCGGCTCGACGGAGTCGTGTTCGATGATGGCGTGGTGATGCGACTGGAGCCCAACCGGTTTTTCGTCACCACCACCACCGGCAACGCCGGCCCGGTCATGGAGTGGATGGAGCAACACTTGCAAACTGAATGGCCCGATCTTCGGGTCTGGCTCACTTCGGTAACGGAACAGTGGGCGACGGTGCCGCTGGTCGGACCGCGCGCTCGTGAGGTATTGGCGCCCCTGGTTGTCGGGATGGATTTGTCGAAGGAGGCGTTCCCATTCATGGCCGTGAAGGACGGTGTCGTCGCTGGCCTTCCCGCCCGTGTTGCGCGCGTGAGCTTTTCGGGCGAGTTGGCATTTGAAGTGAGCGTTGCCTGGGACCAAGGACTCGCGCTCTGGGATGCCCTGCTCGATGCCGGTTCGGCGTACGCCATCACGCCTTATGGTACCGAGGCTTTGGACGTGCTCCGAACGGAGAAGGGGTACATCATTGTGGGGCAGGACACGGATGCCACTACAACACCGGCCGACGCTGGGCTGGAATGGATGATCGCCCAAGACAAGGATTTCCTTGGCAAGCGTTCGCTCGAACGGCCTGCGATGCAACGCACCGATCGGAAGGGCCTGGTTGGGATTCTTCCAGACGATCCGGGCGTGGTGGTACCCGAGGGGTGCCACTTGGTGGCCGACCCGAACGAGGCAACTCCCATGACGATTCTCGGCCACATCACCTCGAGCTTCGTGAGCCCATCCATCCGGCGATCGTTCGGTCTCGCCATGGTGACCGGCGGCCGTGCTCGTGTCGGGCAGCGACTCTATGCGCCGATGATGAACGGGGCACCGGCGGTCACCATCGTCGACCCCGTGTTCTATGACCCAAAGGGAGCCCGCCGCGATGGCTGATAGTGAAGGGATGGCAGTGCGGCTTCAGAGCTTGCCTCAAGCCACGCAGGTCGGATTCCGGGTGACACTGGCCTCTCAAATGAGCGCCGCGAATGCTTTGGGTATCCCGGCCCTCCCCGGCGTGAACCGGTTCATTGGCGCGGGCGGGTTGCTCGTACTCTGGCTCGGACCGGATGAGTGGCTCCTCATTGCCCCTGACGGCATGGTGGAGTGGGAGTCTCGGCTTCGGAACGCGATCGGCGCCGATCAGGGGGCTGTCGTCGACGTGTCGGCCAATCGGGTCGGCTTTGAGTTGTCGGGCCCGGCCGCGCGGGACGTCCTCGCCTCTTGCTGTGCGCTGGACCTCCATCCGCGGGCGTTCGGTCCTGGCGGGTGCGGGCAGACCCTGATCGCCAAGGCGCAGGTCATTCTCGCCCAGACCGACCTGGAGACGTACCGCATTTTGGTGCGGCCTTCGTTCGCCAACTATGTGGCGGCGTGGCTTGAAGACGGAGTAGCGGGAGTCCAAGGTCACGCCAAGGCAGATCTCTAAGATCCTTCCCAGGCCGGCTTTGAGATCCTTCACTCGGGTCGGGATGGCAACCGAGAACTCCAGTTTGGTCATTCCGGGGACGCACGCGGACCGAGGAATCTCAAGGGTGCCTGCTAGATTACCTCTGACCCATCACGCAGGATCGTCAAATGCATCGCCGCCCATTCACTGCCATCCTTGCCCTCACGTGTGCCGTGTCCTTCGGCTGCACTCAGAGCACCGATGCCACGGCGCTCGCCAGCCAAGTCACCGCGTTGGCAGATGAATATTTGGCCGGACTGATGGCCTACCGTCCGGAGTTCGGAACTTCCGCAGGCCTCCCAATGGCGAACCACGCGGGCGTGGTCGACAATTCCATCACGGGGCTCACCAAGTGGTACGTCCAACAGGACGGCTGGCTCGCTCGCCTTCGTGCCATCAATCCGGCCGCCCTCGCCGGGAGACCCGAGGCCGTCACCTACGCCACGCTCCGTGAGACACTCGAAGGCGCCATGGCCGCCCGGGTCTGTCGTGAGGAGCTGTGGGGCGTGAATTCCTATGTGAACGGCTGGCTCACCGGCTATTCCGATCTCGCGATCGCCCAACCGGTCGGCACGGATACGCTCCGGGCGCAGGCACTGGCGCGATTGCGCGCCTTGCCACGGTTCATCGATGTCGAGGTGGAAAATCTCCGGGTTGGGTTGCGCACCGGGTATTCCTCCCCCAAGGTGATCGTTCGAGCGGTGGTGAGCCAACTCGATGGGGTGTTGGCCGCCGCGCCGGCCGAATCGCCCTTTGCGTCGCCCGCGCTCCGCGACACGACCCCGGCCTTTCGAGCGGCATACCTTCAGGCCATCACGAGGGAGTTGCAGCCGTCGCTCCGCCGGTATCGGAATTTTCTCGCCGTCGAATACCTCGGGCAGGCGCGCGACGCCATCGGGGTGTCGGCGAATCTCAACGGAGCGGCGTGTTATCGAGCGCTCATTCGACGCGAGACGTCGCTCGAGATTGCCCCTGATACGGTGCATCGCATCGGCCTCGAGCAGATGGCCCGGATCGACGCGGAGATCACCGCGATTTCCGCCCGGAGCTTTGGCGGGGACTCGGTCTCCGGGGTGTTGGAGCGAGTCAAGACCGACCCAACTTACACCTTCAAGACATCCGAAGAAATCATCGCGTACGCACAGGCCGCTATGGATCGGGCCTCGGCCGCGATGCCCCGTGCATTTGGTTTGGGCACGATGGCCAAGATTGTGATCCAGCCCTATCCGGAGTTTCGGGCTAAATCCGGGGCCCCCGGCCAGTACAACCAAGGGCCGGAAGATGGGTCGCGCCCAGGCATCTTTCTCATCAACGCATCCGAGCCCGCTCGCACCAGCCGAGCCACGATCGAGAGCACCACGTTTCACGAAACGTATCCTGGCCATCATTTCCAATTGTCCGTGGCGCGCGGGCGTAAGGGTGTTCATCGGATCGCGCAATACCTGGGGAACGCGGGCTACGTCGAGGGATGGGGGTTATACGCGGAACGCGTGGCGGATGAACTCGGCCTGTATTCATCCGATGTGGACCGCGTGGGCTACTTTGCGAGCCAGGCCTTCCGAGCCGCGCGATTGGTGATCGACGCCGGTATCCATGCAAAAGGCATGTCTCGCGATGCAGCCATCGCCTATTTGAAGGCGCACTCGACCCGCTCACCCACCGAGGTCGAAGGCGAGATCAACCGCTACATTTCCATGCCCGCCCAAGCAACTTCCTACATGCTCGGGAACCTGGAAATCCTGAAGCTGCGGGAGGAGGCTCGTGGCAAACTCGGAACGAAGTTTGACCAACGGGTGTTCCATGATCGGGTTCTTGAGGACGGAGTGGTGCCGCTGTCATTGCTCCGACCCAAAATCGAGCGCTGGGTCCATGGTCTTCTCGGTCAGTGAGAGGCTTCCCGTTCGTGGGTAGCCTGGACGAGTTTTCGCTAGGGGTGCAGCTTTTCCTGCGGGCGTATCCTTGGCGGCGGATCGAGCCGGTCCCCTGGGCGGCGCGCCGAAAACCGCTGGCACAATGCCGGCTGGGCCTAGTGTCGAGCGCGGGCTTCGCCCTCCCGTCCCAGGCACCGTTCGGCCGCTCTATTCTCGGCGGAGATGTCAGTTTTCGCCTTGTCCCCGGCGATGTTGACTCCAAGACCCTGGTCAACCATCACCGCAGTGACTCGTTCGATCATTCTGGAATGCTGCGCGATGTAAATGTTGCCTTTCCGATCGACCGCGCACGGGAAATGGTCCAATCGGGTCGGATCGGATCCGTGGCGAACCATCATGTGTCGTTCATGGGTTCCATCACCGCCACCGGACGTCTGATCAAACGGTCGGCGCCGGAAGTCGCGGAGCACTTTAAACGAGACCAAGTGGATATCGCGCTGTTGGTGCCGGTGTGACCCATGTGTAGCCAGGCCGTGAGCTTGGTCGCGGCGGAACTGGAGCGGGGCGGCATCGCTACCGTGTCGATCCAATTGCTGCGCTTCGTGGCCGAGCGGGTGCGGCCGCCGCGCGGACTCACGGTGCCGTTCCGGCACGGGTACCCGCTCGACGCGCCGGACCAACCGCGACGCCAACATGCGGTGCTGGACGCGATGTTAGAAGTGTTGGACCTCTCCGGGCCGCCACCGGTGCTCCGTGAGTTCTCGCCATGAGGGTGCTTGACCTTAGATTCCTCGGGTCGCTGTTCTTCCTCGGAAGAACGTAACTGGAGTTCTTCAGTAGCTTGCTAACGCGCTTGGAACCGAGAGACGACCATGGACAAACTTCGGCCGCTTATCCCGTATCTCATCCCGATCGTTCTTCTGCAGCTCACGCTGATGTTCTTTGCGCTTCGGGACCTGATTCGAAGGGAACGAACCAATGGTCCTAAGGCTATGTGGGTCGTCGTTATCGTCTTCCTGCAGTTCCTCGGGCCAATACTCTACTTCGTCCTCGGGCGAAAGGACTAAGTGCCCGCGATTCGGACCGAAGGCCTGCGAAAATCGTACGGCGCAGTCCACGCGCTGGATGGTCTCGATCTCGCCGTCGAACCAGGAACCGTGTTCGGCTTCCTTGGTCCCAACGGCGCGGGGAAGACCACCATGATTCGGATTCTCACCGGACTGGCGCGTGCGACTGGCGGGCGCGCCTGGGTGGCGGGTACGGAGGTGGGGAGCGGAGGGCGCGACGTGGCCCATCGGATCGGTCACTTGCCGGAGGAGCCCGCCTTCTACTCCTGGATGACCCCCGGGGAGTTTCTCGATTACGTCGGCCGCCTTTTCGGGCTTCGAGCGGCCGATCGCGCCGCCCGATGTGGAGAGCTGCTGGAGTTGGTTGGGCTCGCGGACGTGAGCCGGCGGCGGATCGGTGGGTTCTCGCGCGGGATGCGGCAGCGGCTGGGACTCGCGCAGGCGCTGGTCAATCGTCCGGACGTGCTCTTTCTCGATGAGCCGGTCAGCGCGCTCGACCCCGGTGGCCGCAGGGATGTACTGGAGCTGATCGAACGCCTCCGCGGCCAATGCACCGTGTTCATGTCCACTCATATTCTTGCCGATGTGGAGCGCGTGTGCGACACGATCGGGATAGTGGCCCGAGGGCGCCTGATTACCCTCGCGTCTCGTGAGGCGCTCTTGGCTCGATATGCGACGCCCGTCTTCGAAGTAGACGTGGACCCGAACTCAACGGGGCGGCTGTCGGACTGGTTGGATCGCCTTCGGGGGCTGAGTTGGGTTCAATCCGCGGCACTCGATGGCACGCAGGTCCGCGTCGTAGTCCACGACGTCGAGGTGGCGAAACGCGAGTTGTTGCCGGCAGCGCTGGGGGCGGAGCTCACGCTCACCCGCTACGAAATGATGCGCCCCTCCTTGGAGGAGGTCTTCCTGCGGTTGGTGGGCGAGGAGGCGCCAAAATGAGTGGATTCGGTGTTGCGCTCCGGAAGGAGTTGCTGGAACAGTGGCGATCCTACCGCCTGCTCGTCCTCGTCGTGGTGATGGCCGCCTTTGGATTGTTGTCGCCACTTACCGCCAAATACACGCCGGAGCTTATCAAGCTGCTCCCACGTGGCGACGCCATGGCCGCGCTGATTCC
>JANYKV010000029.1 GCA_025358055.1 Gemmatimonadota bacterium | reverse complement strand
CCGCTTCATCCCGGTGCAGCGCGGTGAAGACGTAGCGAGTGCCGGTCCCCACGGGTTCCATCGTGATGATGGCGGTGATCGGAATGTCGTCAAAAACCGCTGGACGATAGCCGGGGAACAACATGGAGGTCCAGACCAGTCGCTCCATGGGAACAACGTCCAGGAAGCAGCCGAGGTTGGGAACCTCCTGGCCGTCTGGCGTTGCGATATCGATGCTGAAGATGCCGCCCGGCCGCACGTCCATCTCGATTCGCGACACCCGCCCCCACGCCTTAGACATGTACCACTCCTTGACATGCTCCGGCTTCGTCCACGCTTCCCAGACGAGCCGTATGGGAGCGTCGATGAACCGTTCGATGGCGAAATCAAGTTTCGGATTTAGTGTGACTTGCCTGCTCATGATTCGGATTCCTTCTCCTTGAGTTGTTTGACGTATTGGTCGAACCGGCCCAGTCGAGCTTCCCACAACTGGCGCCGCGCGGCGAGCCAGTCTTCAACGACCCGGAACCTTCGGGGGCGATCTCATACGTCCGCACTCGCCCGCGCTTTTTCGACCGCACGCCTTCCGGGCTGAGCTCGCACCCGAGCGCAGCAGATGATGGCCCTGGGCTCTCGATTGGCCTTGCCCCCGTCAGCCTCCACACTGCCTTCATCGCCCGCAGACTCCGAGAACGGCGACGTCTAACGGCCGTCGCGCCGCCGCCCTCACTATCTTTCCGAGTCACCGTCACCACGCCGTCGAGCAGACTCTAACCCGGCAAGGCATCCCGATGAAAGCAGCAGCCGTCACCGCGGTGTTCCTCCTGGCCCTATCCGCGACCCGCGCGGACGGGCAGCAACTCCAGACCCGCCCGGTCCCGGCCGGCGAGGTCCAGTCGTTCACGTTCCAGTCGCCGTCGATGGGCGTCCGGTTTTCCCTGAACGTCGGGATGCCGGCCGGATACAAGGCGGGGGACGGGAAAAAGTATCCCGCGTTGATCGTCACCGACGGCGACTTCGTGTTCCCGATGGTCAACGCGGCCGCAGGGAGCTTGGGCGGCGCGATCACACCGCTGTTCATCATCAGCGTCGGGACCGCGCTTGACGAGGGTGAAGAGGAGCACACCAGGCGACGGATCTACGAGTTCTCACCCCCCGGCTGGGATCGGAAGGATACTTTCGGACAGCTGGTGGAGCAGTTCTGTCAGAGGTTCAAGGCGGACGAGGGGCGCTGCACCGGCGGGGCGGGGAAGTTCCTCACCGCGATCGCCACAGAAATGATTCCGCAGCTGGCCGCCAAATTTCCCATCGATACCGCGGAGCTTGGGCTCTTCGGCCTGTCAGCCGGCGGATTCTTCACGTCGTGGGCCATCTTCCAGCCGAATTCACCATTCAAGAAGTACATCATTTCGAGCCCGGCGATGGCGTACGGGCGAGGAGAGATCCTTCGTCAGGAAGCGGGTTACGCGGCCAATCACAAGGACCTTCCGGTCGGAATCTATCTCGCCGCGGGGACCCTCGAGGCATCCGATCCGCAACTCGAGGGGATCGGAGAGATCGTGAGCGGGATGTCGCATCTCGCCGGCATGCTCGGGAGCCGGAAGTACCCCGGCCTCAAGCTGATGATCGAGTATCACCCCGGGATGGGGCACTCGGACGTGATGGGCACCTCGGTGGTCCGGGGCCTTCGCACCCTCTACGGGAAGTGAAAGCTGAACGCCTGCATGCTTCACCGAAGCTCCGGAAAATCCTCCTCCCAGAATTCCCCCGGGCGCGGACCGGTCGGAGCTCCGCGCTCCAGCTCGCCGCTCCGAAGCTGCACCCGACGGATTTTGCCCGAGATAGTCTTCGGCAGCTCGGAGAATTCGAGTCGCCGGATGCGCTGGTACGGCGCAAGCCTCTCGAGCAGGAACCGAAAGATCGCGAGGGCGGTCTCCCGTGACGGCTCGACGCCGGGCCTGAGGACCACAAAAGCCTTCGGCACTGCCAACCGAATGGGATGCGGGCTCGGCGTCACGGCCGCCTCCGCGATCACTTCGTGCTCGATCAATGCGCTCTCCAGCTCGAACGGGCTGATGCGGTAGTCGGCGCTCTTGAACACGTCGTCATCCCGACCTACGTACCAGAAGTACCCGTCGGCGTCGCGCTGAGCGACGTCGGAGGTGTGGTAATGGTCCTGGGCAAGCAACTGAGTGCTGAGCTCGGGGTTATCCATGTAACCCGCCATGAGGGCGATCGGGGCAGGGTTTAACGCGATACTGATCTCGCCGTCGTCGCCTTCCTTGCCTTCGTGATCGATGAGCGCGATGCGGTACCCCGGCATCGGTCTCCCCATGGACCCCAGTTTGACGTGTTGCCCGGGCGAATTCCCGATCTGGCAGGTGGTCTCGGTCTGGCCATAGCCGTCACGAATAGTAAGCCCCCACGCTGAGCGGACCTGCTCGATCACCTCGGGATTGAGCGGTTCACCCGCGCTGATCAACTCGCGCAACCTGACCGGGTAGGCCTTGAGGTCCTCCAGAATCAGAAGACGCCAAACCGTCGGGGGGGCGCAAAGCGTCGTGACACCGCAGCGCACCAGCTCCTGGAGCGTCTTCCGCGCGTCGAACCGTCCCTGGTTGTAAATGAAGATCGTGGCACCCGCGTTCCACGGCGCGAACAAGCAACTCCACGCATGCTTGGCCCAGCCTGGCGAACTGATGTTCCAATGCACATCGTCCGGACGGAGCCCAATCCAATACATCGTCGAAAGGTGCCCGACCGGGTAACTCTGATGCGTGTGGAGCACGATCTTCGGCTTCGCCGTCGTGCCCGAGGTGAAATAGAGAAGGAACGGATCGGTCGCGTGGGTCGGAGCGTCGGCCTCGAACCGCGGCGACGCCGTGTCCGCGTCGGCATACGAGAGCCAGCCTCGGACACTGCCACCGACCGCAATGCGCGTATAATCGCCCGGAAGGGCGGCAAACGTCTCCGTTCCGGTGACGTCGGTGATGACGTGACGGACGCCGCCACGCTCGAATCGGTCGAGCAGGTCGGCCGTTGATAGCAAGGTGGTCGCCGGGCTGATGACCGCACCGAGTTTCATACCGGCGAGTGTGAGTTCCCAGAGCGGTATCACGTTCGGGAGCATAAGCAGCACCCGGTCACCGCGACGAACTCCTGCCTGCCGGAGAAAATTGGCGACCCGGTCGGAGCGTTCCCGCATCTGCGCGAAGCTCACCCGCGATTCGGTTCCGCCTTCGTCGACCATCCAGAGCGCAGTGCTGTGGTTGTTCTCCGCGAGCGCATCGAAGTAGTCGATCGCCCAGTTGAAATGATCGAGCTTGGGCCACTCAAAACCGGCATAGGCGTTCGCGTAGTCCTCCCGATTGGCCAGGAGGAAGTCACGAGCCTGAATGAACGGGCTTGGTGTGTTCATGGGAGTTCTTTCATCGTAGGCTTATTCCGCTCCGGCCCGGACATGCCGACCACACACATGCACCAAGGCAAGGGCCTGTTGTGCGTAACTATCCAATGAATTGATCGCGCGCCGAGGAATGTACCGCCCGTTTTCATTTCCCGTTTCCCCATTCCTTTTCCCTTTTCACGGTTTCCCTTTTCCCGTTTCTCCCGCCCTCTCGCCGTCCGCCCTCCAGCTACTGTCATTGCGAGGGGGCGAACCCCCCGAAGCAATCTGGGGGCCATCACCGCGTGAGCGCTGAGCCTCTTTCTGCTAACTCCCTGCAAATGAGGTCGCTTTTCCTGTCGGGCATCACCAACAGATTGCTTCGGGGCGTCGCCCCTCGCAATGACACCGCTCGCTTTCCGACCGTCCCGTACGTCTCGTCCGCCCGTGCGTCCTTCCCGCGGGTCGATCTCCGCCATTCGAGATTCGCGCCCCCCGGTTCGTAGTTCGCGCCCCCCGGTTCGTGGTTCGGGCCCTCCGATTCGTAATTCGTGTCCCGCCATTCGCAGCTCGCACCCCATCCGTCGAAAATGGTTCTCCCACCTGCGTGACGGTTCCTACACCTTGCGACGCTGTTCCTGCCGCCTGCGGCACTCGGCTTTATCCTTCTGCGATTCGGCTCCGACGCATACCGTGCTTCGTTCGACACCCTGCGCGACCCGTCCTTCACTCTTCGCGCATGCTCCTCCGCCTTTCGCACCAGGCCCATCGCCCTGCGCGCCAGGTTCATCACTCTGCGTGACACATCCGGTACCCTGCGACACTGCCTCTGCTGTCTGCGTCACTGAACCGACGGCTTGCCACGTTACTATCGACCGTCTTCCGACAGAGACCTTGTATGCTGCGGCGCTCGTTCTCCCTCCTTCGCGACCGGTCCGACATCCTTCGCCACGAGTCACACCGTCTTCGCAACCGGTCATTCGGTCTTCGTGACAGATCCTGTCGTCTTCGACGGCCGTTTCATGCCTTTAGCGCCTCGGAATTGTTTTTGCCGCCCTGTTCTTGCCGTCTTTCATTTGCCGTCCTACCGTCCTACCGTCCTACCGTCCTACCGTCCTACCGTCCTACCGTCATACCGTCTCCGCCTTCTTTCCCCGTTCCCTTTTCCCCGCCGCCCGCATAGTCTCCAGATTGATTCGCCTCCCCCAGACTGAAAGAACGCCAACATGTTCCTACCACACGTCGGTCTCTGGCTCCTTGCCTCGCTCGGCCGAGAGCCTTCGTCTCCTATCACACTTGCGGAGCCCTGCGCCATCGCTCTCGTCGGCGCCACCGTCATCGACGGCAATGGCGGTCCGGCGCTTGCCTCGGCGACCGTCCTCATCGAGGGCACCCGGATCAAGGCGATAGGTCCGCGAGATAAGATCGAAGTGCCGAAATGCGCCAAGGTGATCGACGCCACCGGCAAGTTCATCACACCCGGCTTCATCGACACCAATGTCCACATCTCGCTCGGCGGCAACATGGAGTCGAATATCCGCTATCGGGAGCAACGCTACGACATCACGCTCGAAGGAGCCCAGCTGCACTTGAAACACGGGGTCACCACGATTCGCGATAGCTACGGCATTCTCAAACCATTGCTCGCTGTGCGCGACTCGATTAACGCCGGACGCGCCGTGGGCCCGCGGATGACGGTCGCCGGCAACATCGTGGGTTGGGGCGGCTTCTTTGCCGTAACGTTCGGCCCACCGCTCGCGAAATCTCTCTGGGAAGAGCAGCTCAACGACGAGATCACCGAGGGAAGCGGGGAAGAGTTGATTGAGATGGGCCCCGATTCCCTCCGCGCCGCCATGAACCGGTACCTCGACAAAGGCGTCGACTTCGTCAAGTACGGCGGCACCGTCCATATGGATTATCCCACCACGCTGGTGTTCTCGCCCCGTCAGGCGAAAGTTATCGTCGAGGAGACCCACAAACGGGGCAAAACGGCTGAAACCCACGCGACCTCGCCGGAAGGGCTGCTGATCGCCCTCGAAGCGGGCGTCGACCTGGTCCAACATCCCGAGGCCAGCGACGTGCTGCTGACCGATGAGCTGATCCGGCCCTTCATCGATCGCAAGGTGATCTGTTCGATGAACATCAACAGCATCACCGGAAAGTCCTGGCGCGACTTCCAGGCCGACCAGGCGCGCGCCGCGGCCACCGCTGCCGAGAAGGCCAAAGACACTACCCGGGGCTCGCGGCGCTGGCCGGCGCGCGCACAAACGTCCTTCGAGCGATTCCAAGCGACCGTCCGACCCAACTTGATGAAAGTCGAGCGGGCGAACGCCGAGCGCTTGATTCGAGAAGGGTGCATCGTCTCGGTCGCGACCGACAACGACCTCGGCACCGCGCCGGAATTCGACAAGGACCCGAGCGCCTGGCGGGAGCGCGAACCTGGCCTCGGGACGCTGTATTCGATCGAGGGGCTGGTGGAACTGGGAATGACGCCGATGCAAGCGTTGGTGGCCGCCACCAAACACGGTGCCATGGCGAACCACGCCCTCGAACGTTACGGAACGATCGAGCCCGGCAAGCTCGCGGACGTTTTGGTGTTGGACGCCGATCCATCGAGCGATATCCACAACATTTGGAAGCTCCGTATGGTCCTGAAGGAGGGCGCCACGGTGGACATCGACCGTTTGCCGGTGAAATCGATTTACTCGCGTTCGTCTCCCTGATGAACAACATTATGGTCAACATCGCCGAGGCTCGTCTCATAGGACGGTTCGGTTCTGCTGTCTCTCGTCGCCGCCGTCCTTCCTCTGAAAGCGGAGGCGCAGAGCGCCATCGCGAATACTCACGTTGCCGTGGTCGATGAGAGCAGTCCCCAATCACGCCGCGACCAGACCGTAGTGATTCGGGGAAACCGATTTACGGAGGTCGGTTCAGCAACGGTGGTGCGACCGCCGCGTGGTGCGCGCCTGCTGGATGGGAAGTAACCGACGATAAACAAATCGGTTAGGCCGCGGTTGCATCATCGCTCAATTCGAGCCCCGAAGTGCCGTCCTGCAGATTGTGCCTCTTTTGTGCCTCTTCTCTGAAAACTCGAACATCGTCCTGCTCCCTGGCGCTGCCTCGCGGAATGCCGCGAGCTTGGTCAAAGGGCTTACGTGCGGCTGGCGGTCTATGGACCGCTCTTCGCTCCGTTCGCGCCCACAATCATATATGTCAGCGCGTTGCCCGCCACGAAAAACGGAGCCTTGGTGCCGAGGTATTGAATCAGCTTCGCCATCAATTTGGCATCGGTGCTGGTGACAGTCACGCCGATCTGGTAGGGCACGCCCGGCGAAGTTCCCAGGTTTTCGAAATCCAGAGTGTAATCCGGCCGCGTGAACGAGAACCCTCCCGGAAGGTATGGGGCCATTCCCGGGGGAGCCGCACCCGCTCCGGCGTTTGCCGGCCATGCGTCAAAATCCGCCCAATAGTTGTACGTCGCGACCTTGACGACATCGAAGTCGCCGGCCACCGCCGCGGCGCGCGCCGAGTTTTTCATGTCGATATAGCGGAGCATGCCGAGGCCGGCCAGAATCGACAGGACGGTCATGACTACTAGAAGCTCGACGAGCGTAAACCCTTTGGTTCTTCTCATCGGGCCTTCCCGCGTTCGACGAGCCGATTCAGGCTCTCGCCGAGAAAGGTCTTGGCCGAGTCGGTCGACTGATACGCCAATGGCGGGGTGATACTATCTGCGGTCAAGGAGAAAGTCCCATCCACATTTCGTCGGTACGAAATCCCGAAGTTCGGAGTCCCGACCTCCATGAGATCGGCGGGAAGCTTGCCTTGCTTCGCCCGAAAGGCCTCGACGAGTTTTGCTTCGCGCAGGATAGCCATTCGCCACGAGGCCTCGCGTAGCGCCGGCGGCTCGGGCAAAAGACGGCCCGGGAAGATCCAATCCGGCCGCGCGACCCCGACATACACGCCGACCACCGCTAACACCATCAGCGATGTGCCTAGGACCCAAGGCCGGGGCCTTGCCGCGGGAATAGCCTGTAAGCGCGCCTTGGTCACCTGGTCTTGCACGGCGGCCTGGGCCGCTTCGAGGAGCTGCTGCTTCCCTGACCGGGGGGGCGGAACGGTCGTCATTGCTGCTTCCGAAATTGGCGCATCCTGAATCCTACCTCTGCAGGCCGGGCGGTGAAAGACGTCACCCGGTCTCCGTTCACACCGGGTCGTCGAGTCGCTCGCCCTTTGCCACTCGGTCGACCAGCCCCGGGAACGACGCGACGTCGATGGGTTTGGTGATGTACGCGTCGAACCCGGCTTCCATTCCCTTCTGGCGATCGCCGTCGACTGCGTGAGCCGTCAGGGCCACGACCGGGCGCCGCCCGTAGGGCGAGGCTCGAAGTTCCGGGAGGAGCGAGAATCCATCCCGCCCGGGCAGCTGGATATCCAAGAGGATGACATCGGGCTGATGCTCCGCCACAGCGTGCAGCAATCCGTCGCCGCTGGGGAGGCCAAAGACTGAATGCCCTTTGAGCGTGAGGAGGGCACGAAACAGCTTCATGCTGTCCGCGCTATCCTCCACGATGAGTATCCGTGCCACGGCGTCCCCCCTCCCGGCAGCCCGATTGCGTCAAGCGATTTTGGCGCGCCGCAACACCGCCCGCACGCGGGCTTGGAGCGAAGCCGGTTGGACCGGCTTGGTGAGATAGTCCTGCGCGCCGAGGTCGAGCACCACTCCCTCGGTCTCCTCGCCGCGGGCCGTGAGCACGATGACCGGAATGCTCGAGGTGAGCACCCGGGCCCGGAGCTCTTCAAGGACGCCGATACCGTCGAGCCGGGGCATGTCAAGGTCTAAGATCATGAGGTCGAAGGTCTGTCCCTCGACCATTTCGAGAGCGTCGAGTCCATCCGCGGCTTCGTGCACCACATATCCCTCGCGTTCCAGGATCATGCGTACCAGGCGGCGCATTTGCCTGTCGTCATCGGCGATCAAGACATGCGGTTTCCCGTCCGGTGCCCGCTCCGACGCAGGGATGACGAGCTTCCGAACCGCATCCGGGACGATGGGTGTGACGGACGACGCAGACGCCGGTGCCGTTGCGTCGGGTTTGATGAGGGTGAGCACGGGGGTGCCGCTGGTGGTCGGGGTGCTGTCCACTGATCGCTCACCCAACACGCGTACAATCTCCTCTACCGAGGTGAGACCCTGCCACACCCGCTCGAGTCCGCTTTGCCATAACGTTTTCATGCCGAGCGGCCGCGCGGCGGCATACAACTGGTCGGGGAGTGCGCCCCCTTCGATGAGATGGGCGATGGTCTCGTCTACCGGCAGGACCTCGAGGACCGCAATGCGTCCCCGGTAGCCGGAGCCACCACAGCTCTTGCAGCCCACGGCTCGCTTCGGCGTCGCGTCGATTCGACTGCTCACTGGGCGCAGCTCATTGGGAAGGTCGTCTGGATTGATCGATTCGGCGCACACGGTGCAGAGGCGCCGCACCAGCCGCTGGGCAACGACACCCCGAAGGACCGAAGCCACCTTGAACGCCTCGACCCCGAGATCGCGAATGCGGACGACCGCGGACGGCGCGTCGTTGGTGTGGAGGGTCGAAAGCACCAAGTGACCCGAGAGGCCGGCTTGGACCGCGATGCCGGCGGTTTCCTGATCCCGAATTTCACCGATCAGGACCACATCCGGATCTTGGCGCAACACCGACCGCAGCGCGGTGGCGAAGGTGAACCCCTGGGCCTCGCTCACCTGAAGTTGCGAAATCCCGGGGATGTCGTACTCCACCGGGTCTTCCACCGTCACGATATTGGTTTTCCCGGTCTTGAGTTGGTTGAGCATCGCGTACAAAGTCGTGGTCTTGCCACTTCCCGTCGGGCCGGTCACCAACACGATGCCTTCGCGATGGCCCAGCAAGCGCTGCATGAGCTCTTCTTCGCCCGGTGGCAACATGAGATCAGGGATGTTCGCCCGAAGATTCGCCTTGTCCAAAATCCGCACGACGACCTTTTCCCCGCGCCGCGCGATCGGCACCGTCGACACCCGCAGGTCGACCGCCTTGCCATCCACGCGGATGGCCGCCCGGCCGTCGTGCGGGTGGAGGGGATCGGTGACGTCGAGTTTCGCGAGGATCTTGATCCGGCGCACCAAAGCGGGGCCGGCGGTGCCCGGCAGCCGCATGACCTCTTTCAACACGCCGTCGATGCGATAGCGCACCGACGTACCGCCCTCGAGAGGCTCCGCGTGAATGTCGCTCGCGCCTTCGCGCACCGCGTCGCTGATCATCGCCTCGACCAGCCGGGTCATCGGTGCTTCCAGCGCCGGGTCCTTGGCCGCCGGGACGGCAATCATCTCGTCCACCGTCTCCACGTTTGCGGGGCCGAGTCCGCTCAGGAGGCGGTTGATGCTGGCCTCGGGCCGGTAGATTTCGTCGATCTTCTCGTGCAGCGCCTTCGGGGGAGCGACTTGGAGTATGACGCTTCGGCCGGTCACGAACGCGAGCGTCTGCTCGAGGTTCAGATCGCGCGGGTCCGCCGTGGCGATCCGGATGGTCCGTTCATCCGCCCAGATCGGGAGGATGGCATGTTTGCGCGCCAACGCCTCGGGCAAGAGACCCGACACCCGCGCATCGACGTTGCGGAGGTCGGCTATGGGGACCTTGAATAGTCCGCTGAGGAGGCGCGTGACAATCTCATCGGTGGCATAATGACGCGCGACTGCCGCCTCCCAAATCGAGGCGTCATTGGCAGTACTGAGGTCCTCGGCCTGAGGTGGTGTCAATAGCTCGGCGTCCACCAAAGTTTGGAGGAGCCACCGATCCGGCTGGACCAATGCGCTCGGCGCGACCGCTCTACTATCGACGGCCACCTAAAGCCTCCAAGCATCCCTGCTTTGTTGGCATCGCGATCCTACGTTTGAAGTGGCCTGCCAACCCAAGTACAATTGCTCTCATGTCCGACCGCCCGCCGCGCTACCCTTCGCCCTGGAGAACTCCTCTGCTCGCCCTCATCTCGTGATCGTCCATGGCTCGGTCGCGGTACCGGGAGACAAGAGTATCACTCACCGGATCCTCCTGCTCGCGGCCCTCGCCCCAGGACGCTCGCGGTTGCGAGGAGCACTGACATCACTCGATGCGCGGTCGACCGCGCGGGTCCTTCGTCAGCTCGGCGTCCGAATCAGCCCGCTTCGTTCCGGCGCCCCGGTCCAGGTGGTGGGAGCGCGCCGACTCCGGCGGCCATCCACCGCGCTCCACTGCGGCAACTCGGGCACCACCGCGCGCCTGCTCCTGGGAGTACTGGCCGGCCATCGATTCCCGGCCATTCTTACGGGCGACCCCTCCCTGCGCAGGCGCCCAATGCGAAGGGTCACAGATCCATTGTCGGCAATGGGCGCAAAATTTGTAGGGTCCACCCCGGATCTGCTTCCAATCGAGGTGAGGGGGGGCCCCCTCTTTGCCCTTCAATACAGGCTGCCGGTCTCGAGCGCCCAGATCAAATCAGCCCTTTTGCTGGCAGGTTTGGTAGGTTCGGTGGAAGTTCGGCTTCGGGAGCCTAACGGACTGTCGAGAGATCACACAGAACGACTCCTTCGGGCGCTTGGGTACACGGTTGCCACGGAAGGAGGCTGGATTCACTTCAGCCCAGACAGCACCCCGACGCCCCTGGACATCGCCATTCCAGGCGACACCTCCTCCGCGGCATTCCTGGTCGGCGCGGCCGTCCTGGCGGATGGGGGGGCCCTCCGGGTGGAGCAGGTCGGGACCAATCCGACGAGGATTGGTTTTATTGACGTCTTGCGCAGGATGGGGGCGAGAATTGAGGTCGAGAACGAAGTTGACCGGTATGGCGAACCAGTGGGCGATCTGATCGTGGTTCCGTCGGACCTGCACGGCACCACGGTGTTGGCCGGCGAGATTCCTCGCCTTATCGACGAGATCCCCCTCCTTGCCGTGCTCGCTTCCCGGGCGAAGGGCACGACCACATTCCGTGACGTTGGCGAGCTACGGGTCAAGGAAAGCGATCGTCTGGCGCTGATCGCGGCGAACCTTCGCACTGTTGGCGTCCGAGCCGAAGTGAACGGCGCCGACCTCTTCGTGGAGGGGTGCGATCGACCCCCGCGAGGGAGGGTGGTCACCGAGGGAGATCACCGAATCGCCATGGCCTTCGGGGTGTTGGGAACCACGCGGCGAGCCAAAATTCAGGTCGACAACCCCAGTTGTTCCGACGTCAGCTTTCCGGGTTTTTGGTATGCGCTTCAGCGGATGCGAGGCCGAAAATGAGCCCGCCGGTAATCGCGATCGATGGGCCGGCCGCGTCGGGGAAGTCGAGCACGGCCGCCGCCGTCGCCGCGGCGCTCGGATATGCCCACCTCGACTCTGGTGCCCTGTATCGCGGCGTCACCATTCTCGCGTTGGAGCTGGGTGCTCCCCCAGAGCCTGAGGCCATTCTCCGCTCCGCCGAGGCGCGGGGTCTCACCCTCCACTATGACGGTAGAGCTTTCGAGGTATATCTCGCGGGTGAGCCGCTGGGCGAGAGGCTCCGCACGGCGGAGGTCACGAGCGCGGTATCGGCGGTGTCGGCGCTTCCCGCCGTTCGCGAATGGATCAATGCTCGGCTGCGCGGTCTGGTGCGTCCCGACCGGCCGGTGGTGCTGGACGGGCGCGACATCGGCACCGCCGTTTTTCCGGATGCGCCCCTAAAGGTGTTTCTCACCGCAAGCCCGGAAGTCCGGGCCCGGCGCCGGCTTCAGCAGCGGAACGAAGACGCCAGCTCGGCCCGGGTCGAGGCGGAGGCCCGAATTCTCAAAGCGCGAGACGAGGCGGACTCCAAACGACCGACGGCCCCACTGCGGAAAGCTCAGGACGCCCACCTGTTGGATACCAGCGACCTGACGTTCGAGGAACAGGTCGGCCGGATTGTCGCTTGGGCGGCCCATCCTGGATTGCCCAAGATCGGAGGGTAGGATATAATTCCAGGCTTGTCCTCCGCATCCCGCGGAGGCGATAACCCCCCTCAGCCCGTGTGTAGTTTGCACGGTCAAACCAAGGACCCTTCACCCGATGGCTGAAACCGAGACCCCGACTACCCCCGAGCAGTTCACCACCCCCACTGGCCTCCGCGTTCGAGAAGATCTGTACGACGAAGAGTATTCCGACTCGGAATACGAGTCGATGCTGTCGATGTACGAGGGCACGATGGCCTCGATCGTCGAAGGCGAAATCGTCAAGTCCAAAGTGCTCCGCGTTACGGACAACGCTGTCATTCTCGATGTCGGATTCAAGTCCGAAGGGTCGGTTCCGCTCGATGAATTCAAGGATCCACATCTCCTGAAGCAAGGGGACGAGGTCGAGGTTTTCCTTGAGCACCTCGAGGACCAAGAGGGCGCGGTTGTCTTGTCGAAGAAGAAGGCCGAC
>JANYKV010000007.1 GCA_025358055.1 Gemmatimonadota bacterium | reverse complement strand
TTTGGTACACATCTCGGAGATGAGTTGGACTCGCAACGTTCGGCACCCATCCAAGATCGTGAGCATCGGTGAAACGATCGAAGCGGTGGTCCTCAAGGTGGATGAGACGGAAGAGAAGATTTCGCTCGGCATGAAACAGACCGAGCAGGATCCGTGGATGATTCTCCCCCACAAGTATCCCATCGCGACGCGCATCACCGGCAAGGTACGGAACCTGACCAGTTTCGGCGCCTTCGTCGAACTGGAACCGGGAATCGACGGCCTGATCCACATTTCGGATATGTCATGGACGAAGCGGGTGCAGCACCCGTCGGAAGTCGTGAAAAAGGGCGACACCGTGAACGTGGTCATCCTCAACATCGACGCCGAGAATAAACGGATCTCGCTCGGCCTCAAGCAGGCCGAAGAGGATCCGTGGCTCAAGATCGGCGAGACCTATCCGATCGGGACGCTGATGCGCGGCCGCGCCGTGCGCATGATGGATAAGGGTGTCGTGATCGACCTCGGCAACGATCTCGAGGGCTTCGCGCCGATGTCCCAGCTCGGCCATGAGAATGTCACTAACCCGGCCGATGTCGTCAAAGAGGGCCAGGTGGTGGACGTCGAGGTGCTCGAGGTGGATCCGATTCACCACCGCATCGTCGTTGGGGTGAAAGGTTATCCGGATGAGCCGATCATCCCACCGGTACGGGTGGTGATCGCCGACGACGAGATGTAAGAAGGCAGGAGGGGAAAGTCGGACGGCAAGAACAAGACGGCAAATGAAGGACGGCAAGGGGACGCATCCATCCTGGCCGTCCTTGTCCGTCGCGACCGACTCGTCTCTCCCGCCTTCCCGCCATCGCGCCGTCCCCGTACATTCTCGCATGCCCAATCCACGCCAACTTCTCGACGATCTCCATCGTCGCCAGGCCCAAGCGGAGCAGGGCGGTGGTGCCGCCCGAATCGCCCAACAGCACACGAAGGGCAAACTCACCGCCCGGGAGCGGCTCGATCTCTTGCTCGACGAGGGCTCCTTCGTCGAGTTGGACCGTTTCGTCACGCATCGGAGTACCGACTTTGGGCTGGCCGAGCAGCAGATCCTCGGTGACGGTGTGGTCACTGGGTACGGGCGGATCGACGGCCGGCTGGTCTATGTGTTTTCTCAGGATTTCACGGTGTTCGGCGGGTCGCTTTCGGAGACGTTCGCCGAGAAGATTTGCAAGATCATGGATCTCGCGCTCCGAAACGGCGCGCCGGTGATTGGCCTCAATGATTCCGGTGGAGCGAGGATCCAGGAGGGGGTCGCCTCCCTCGGTGGCTATGCCGACATTTTTCTCCGCAATACCCTCGCCTCAGGCGTGGTACCGCAGATCTCCGCGGTCCTTGGTCCGTGCGCGGGCGGCGCGGTGTACAGCCCAGCCATCACCGACTTCATTTTCATGGTCCGCGGTGTCAGCTACATGTTCGTCACCGGGCCCAACGTAGTGAAAACGGTGACCCACGAGGAAGTGACCTTCGAGGCGTTGGGCGGCGCCGACGTGCACGGCGAAACATCGGGTATCGCGCACAGCGTGTTCGATTCCGAAGCCGAATGTCTCTCCGCCATTCGTGATCTGGTCGGTTTCCTCCCGTCGAACAACGTCGATGACCCGCCCCTTCATACCACCTCGGATCCCGAAGACCGGCGAGATGAGGCGCTGCTCGATGTCATTCCGGATAGCGCCATCACGCCGTACGACATGCACACGGTGATCAAGAGTGTCGTGGACGAAGGCCGCTTTCATGAGATTCACGTCGCGTTTGCGGGGAACATACTGGTGGGGTTCGCGCGCCTCGGGGGGAAGCCCGTCGGGATCATCGCCAACCAACCTGCGGTGCTGGCGGGGGTGCTCGATATCAACGCGTCGGTCAAGGCGGCCCGCTTCATCCGGTTTTGCGATGCGTTCAACATTCCCCTGATCACCTTTGTCGACGTGCCCGGTTTCCTGCCGGGCACCGCGCAAGAGCATGGCGGCATCATTCGCCACGGGGCAAAATTGCTGTACGCGTATTGTGAAGCCACCGTGCCGAAGCTCACCGTGATCACCCGGAAGGCCTATGGCGGCGCGTACGACGTCATGAGCTCCAAACACATTCGCGGTGATGTGAACCTGGCGTGGCCGAGTGCCGAAATTGCGGTGATGGGACCCAAGGGGGCGGTGGAAATCCTGTTCAAAGACGAGATCGCGAGCGCGAAAGATCCGGCGGCTGAGATGCAGCGGCGCATCGATGAATACACCCGGACGTTTGCCAACCCGTACAAGGCGGCGGCTCGAGGTTTCATCGACGATGTAATCGACCCGCGTGACACTCGGCCCCGCTTGATTGATGCGCTCCGGATGCTGCGGACGAAACGGGACAAGAATCCGGCGAAGAAGCATGGAAGCATTCCCCTTTGAGCGGATCGGAAGTGAAACGGATCCTCATCGCCAACCGAGGCGAAATTGCGCTTCGGATCATCCGCGCGTGTCACGAGGAGGGCCTCGAAGCCGTCGCCGTGTATAGTGCTGCCGATCGGTCCAGTCCCCACGTTCGTGCGGCCGACTTCGCGGTGGAGATCGGGCCGGCCCCGCCCTCGGAGAGCTATCTCAAAATCGAGAAAATCATCGATGCGGCGCAGCGCACCGGAGCCGAAGCCATTCATCCCGGCTACGGTTTCCTGGCCGAGCGCGCCGCATTCGCCGATGCGGTGACCGAGGCCGGACTGGTGTTCGTCGGGCCGCCGGCCTCAGCCATTCGCGCGATGGGCGATAAGACCGAAGCCCGCCGCCGGATGGATGCGGCGGGGGTCCCGATCGTGCCCGGCGCCTCCGCGCCAATCACCGACGCGGATACCGCATTGCGACTGGCGGAGCAGATCGGCTACCCCGTGATGGTGAAAGCCGCCGCCGGCGGCGGCGGCAAAGGGATGCGCGTGGTCCAGGGCGCCGGCGACCTCGCTCCCGCGCTCGCGACCGCCGCATCCGAGGCCCTCAAAGCGTTCGGCGATGCGAGCGTCTACCTCGAGATGTTCATCGTGCGTCCGCGTCACGTTGAAATCCAGGTGTTGGCCGACCACGAGCGAACCGTTCATTTGGGGGAGCGCGAGTGCTCCATCCAACGACGCCATCAAAAACTGGTGGAGGAGGCCCCGTCGGTGGCGGTCACCCCGGAACTTCGCCAACGGATGGGGGCCGCGGCGGTCGCGGCGGCGTCCGCAGTGGGCTACCGCGGGGCGGGGACGTGCGAGTTCCTCCTTGCGGCTGACGGGTCGTTCTATTTCCTCGAGATGAATACCCGGATTCAGGTGGAACACCCCGTCACCGAGTTAGTGTATGGCGTCGACCTGGTGCGCGAACAGCTGCGGATCGCGCGCGGCCTCCCGATGACCGTGGCCATTGGGCCCCTGGAGCCCCGCGGCTGGTCGATAGAGTGCCGGATCACGAGCGAAGACCCGGCGAACGGATTTCTACCTTCTACCGGACGCATTACTTATCTCCGGGCGCCCGCCGGTCCGGGCGTGCGCTGGGACAGCGGGGTTGAGATCGGCGATGAGGTGACGTTGTACTACGATTCGATGCTGGCCAAACTCATCGTCAGCGGGCCCAACCGCGAGGACGCGATCCGACGGATGGAGCGGGCGTTGGACGAACTCATCATCGTCGGCGTGGCGACGAACCAAGCATTTCACCGCCGCCTCCTCGGCGATCCGGCCTTTCGTCGGGGCGACATCGACATCCAATTTCTCGAGCGCCGGCCGGACTTGGTCCTACCAGTGGACGATTTGGCGCGCGATCAGCGGCTGGCGATCGTGGCCGCCTTGGTCGAAGACGAGCGGCGGCGGATCCAGAAACCCACCGTGGCCAACGGGGCGGGGTCAGGGTCATCCAGCGCGTGGCTCGACATTGCACGAGGCGAAGCCCTCCGGTGAGTGAGCCCGTCCGGATTCTCCGGATCGCCGCGGGTGGTGACGGAGTCGGGAAGCTCATCGATGGCCGGACCGTGTTCGTGCCGCGAACCGCCCCGGGAGATTTGGTCGGCCTTACGGAGGTTCGCCCGAGCAAATCGTTTGCGCGGGCCCGAATGGGCAGCCTCATCGAATCGGGCACCGGACGCACCACTCCACGCTGTCGCCACTACGAAACCGATGATTGCGGTGGCTGTCAGCTGCAACACCTCGACTCCCCGAGCCAGCGCGAGGCTCGTCGAGGCGCGGTCGGTGACGCGCTCCGCCGGATCGGGCACCAGGCTGTGGTCGATCCGGAGTTGGAGGCGAGCCCCGATGAGTGGACCTATCGAACCAAGATCACCCTGGCGGTGCGGCCGGACGGTCGGGCGATCGGTTTGCACCCGGTCAACCAACCCAAGCGCGTCTTTGACCTGGCGCAGTGCGAGATACTGGTCGCGCCGCTCCAACGCTTGTGGGCCGCTATGCGGGACCAGCGCGCGCTCTTTGCGCCCGGGCTCGAACAGGTAGTCCTTCGGCTCGATCGGGAAGGCGGGTGCCACGTTCTCTTTCGGACCCGAGCGGAAGAGGTGTGGAACGGGGTGGCTCGCCTGGACCAAGCCCTTCGAAACGCCGGAACCCCCGCGGTCATCTGGTGGGAGCCGCCGGGTGGAGCCGCACGGGCATTGGCCGGCGCGAAGGAACCCTATCCGGCCACCGTGTTCGAACAGATCCACCCAGTCATGGGCGACCGGGCGCGTGCCTTTGCCCTCGGCTTGCTGCAACCGGTCCGCGGCCGGCACGTGTGGGATTTGTATGCCGGAATCGGTGAGTCAACTCAGTGGTTGGTTGACGAGGGCGCGAGCGTCGAGAGTGTCGAGGTCGATCCGCGCGCCGTCAGTGTTGCCGAGCGACGCGGGCCCGGCGCCGGGGTGACGCGACATGCGGCGCGTGTGGAGGATGCCATCAGCACACTCCACGCACCGGCATTGGTGCTCGCGAATCCGCCGCGCGCGGGCATGGCGCCCGGCGTAGTGGAGCGACTGGCGCGATCGGGGGCGGAGCGGATCGGGTACATCTCGTGCGACCCTGCGACCCTCGCCCGAGACATCGCCCGACTCGCGCCTTACCGACTGACTACAGTTCGTGCCTTCGACCTGTTTCCCCAGACCGCTCACGTTGAGACGGTCGCTTTGCTCGAGCCTGCGTGAAATACATCGTGACCATCGGCGATCGCCGGCATGAAGTGGTTGTTGACGGAGCAGGCGTCACGGTCGGGGGACGGACCCGACACGCCGAGCTCCGCGTTGTGAGCGGCACGCCGCTGCGCCATTTGTTGTTGGACGGTGTCTCCTATGTGCTTCCCGTGGAATCGCGCGGAAACGGCGTCTGCCATCTTCAAGATCACGGGACCAGCGTCGAAGTCGAGGTGCTCGATGAGCGCGCGGCGCACATTCGGAGTCTGGTCGGAGGGACGAAAAACTTGGCCGGAGGAGGGGTGGTCAAAGCTCCGATGCCCGGGCTGGTGGTCCGGGTCTTGGTCGAACCGGGGCAACGGGTCGCCGCCGGGGCGGGCCTGATCGTCCTCGAAGCCATGAAAATGGAGAACGAGCTCAAGGCAATTGCGCCGGGGATCGTCCAAACCATCACCGCCAAGCCTGGGCAGGCGGTGGAGAAAGGCACGGTTTTGGTGACTTTCGCCCCTTGACCCAACCCCTTTGAGGGAACTATTTTGCAAAGCTTTGTCCGAATGGCTTTTACCGCCTTACGCCGAGATTTTGAAACGCATGAAGACCTTCTCCGCTAAACCGGGCGACCTCAACCACGATTGGCATGTGGTGGACGCGACCGGGATTTCACTGGGACGCCTAGCGAGTGCCGTCGCGCAATTGATCCGGGGCAAGCACAAACCAACCTTCACGCCGCATATGGACGGTGGAGACTTCGTCGTGGTCGTGAATGCGGAGAAGGTGAAGCTCACCGGCAAGAAGATGGACCAGAAGAAATACTTTTCGCACTCCGGCTACATGGGGCACGAGAGCTTCACTCCGGTCAAGAACTTGCTGGCGAAGCATCCGGACCGGGTCATCGAGAAGGCCGTGTTCGGCATGTTGCCGAAGAACACGTTGAGCCGCCAGAAGCTTCGGGGCAAGCTCAAGGTCTACGCGGGTTCGGCCCATCCCCATGAAGCGCAGATGCCGAAGCCGTTCGCCCTCTCGCCGTCGAAGGTGCCCGTATGAGCACGACTTCCGAATTTCGTTGGCAGGCCGTCGGACGCCGCAAGACGAGCGTCGCGCGGGTGTATCTCACACCCGGCACCGGCAAGTGGGAAATCAACGGCCGTACGCTGGGCGACTATTTCCCCCGCCCGTCGTTGGTGTCGCACATCCAGCAGCCGTTTACCACCACCGACACCCTCGGCGCATTTGATGTCCGGGCTCACGTCGAAGGCGGCGGTCAGGCCGGCCAGGCCGGCGCGCTCCGCCACGGAATCGCCCGAGCGCTCTTGAGCGCGGATCCGCTGCATCGCCCGAAACTCCGGACCGGCGGACTTCTGACTCGCGACCCGCGTGCTGTCGAGCGGAAGAAGCCCGGCCGCCCCGGCGCCCGGAAGCGGTTCCAGTTCAGCAAGCGGTAACCGGTAGGACCGGCCGGTGGGCCGGTCCGCCGATCTGACCGGCCCACGGACCGGTCCTACTCCACACACCGTTGGATTTCGATCTGGGTGCCTCGCGCTTCGGCCGAGGTCGGATCGGGAAGAGAAGACGGTGGCGGTTTAACCCTCTAGCAAGACAGGAAGCACGTTTTCGCATGGCACAGCCACAGGTACAAGATCTGCTCGAAGCTGGTGTGCATTTTGGTCACCAGACCCGCCGGTGGAACCCGAAGATGCGACGGTTCATCTTCGCGGAACGTTCGGGGATCTACATCATCGATTTGCAAAAGACGCTGCGGCAAATCCAGAAGGCACAGGAACTGCTTCGCGCCGTCGTTCTCAAGGGCGATGGGGTGCTCTTCGTTTGCACCAAGAAACAACTCAAGGCGCTGGTCCAAACCGAAGCCGGGAACGCCGGGGCGTTTTGGGTCACCGAGCGTTGGCTCGGCGGCACCCTGACCAATTTCCAAACTATCAAGAAACAGATCCGCCGGCTTCGCGACTTGGAACAGGGGTCGCTCGAAGGCGATTTCGAGAGCTATACCAAAAAGGAAAAACTGTTGTTCGAGCGCGAGCGGGTCAAACTGCTCCGTAACCTCGAAGGCCTGAAAAATCTGGCGCGACTGCCCGGCGCATTATTTATCGTCGACGCCAAAAAGGAAAAGATCGCGATTCAAGAGGCGAACAAGCTCGGCATTCCCGTGGTGGCGATCGTCGACACCAACGCGGACCCCGACGTGATCACCGTCCCGATTCCGGGGAACGATGACGCGATCCGGTCCGTCTCCCTGATCACCACGGCGCTGTGTGACGTCATTCGCGAGGCGCGGTCGCAAATGCCGCTCCGGGACGAAACCGAGCACTCCGAAGCCGAGACCTACAGCACGGACGGCGGCACCGAAGGAGATCCAGAAACCGATCGCCGCCGCCGTCGGCCCGGTCGGAAACGGCGGCCCAAACCCGAGGCCATCGCGGCTCGGCTCAAGACGGAACCCAGCGAGGCGGCTTCGGGAGCCACCGGCGACGCGAGCGCTTAGTCTGAGCCGCACGATGTCGGAACGCGCCGCCGCGCCATGGCCCTGTCGGCCATTCGCGGCGGTCTTACTATCCAACGCTATGAGTGAACTATGAGTCTGACGGTTTCTCCGAAAGCAATCAGTGAACTGCGGGCCCGAACCAGTGCGGGCATGATGGACTGCAAGAATGCGCTCGAGGAGGCCGGGGGCGACATGGATCGCGCCGCGGAACTCCTCCGCGCGAAAGGGATCGCGAAAGCGGAGACCCGAGCGGGTCGCGGGGCGTCGCAGGGCATCGTGATGGTGGACGTGAATGCGACGGGCGCCGCGGGAACCATGATCGAGTTGAATTGCGAAACCGACTTCGTGGCGCGGACCGATGGGTTCCGGGATCTGGCGAAGGCCCTGGTGGCCCATTTCGCCGAGCACGCGCCGGATGGAATCCACATCGGCGGTGAGAACAGTGCTATCCTGAATCAACCGCTTCAGGGCAAGACCGTCGGCGAGGTGGTGAAGCAGGTCTCGGGTACGGTCGGAGAAGCGATGGCTCTGCGCCGGGTTGCGCGCTTTGGTGGGGCCGGCAGGCTCGTCGGCTTCTACCTGCACCACAATGGGCAAGTCGGCGTCCTCGTCGAGCTGGCCGGAGTGAGTGGCGATGCCGCGCTGGCGTTGGCGCGCGAGGTCGCGCTCCATATCGCCTCGGCCGACCCGCTTGCGGTCAGCGCGAAGGACATTCCGGCGGAAATGATCGACCGGGAACGCCGAATTGCCGAGGAACAGGTGGTCGCGGAAGGAAAGCCCGAGCATATTCGCGGCAAGATCGTGGAGGGCAAGCTGCGGAAGTTTACCGCCGAGCGGTCGTTGCTCGACCAAGCATTCGTGAAGGACGACAAGAAGACCGTCGGCGATCTGGTCAACGCGATGGCCGGAGCGTCGGTCGTTCGTTTCGCGCGCTTCAAAGTTGGGGAAGGCTGATGGCGCTGGCTTTCAATCGCGCTCTCCTCAAAATATCGGGGGAAGCGTTGGCCGGGGAACGCGGGGTGGGACTCGACTATCAGGTAGTCGAGTCTCTGGCGGATGAGATCAAAGGTGTCCATGCCCTCGGCGTTCACCTGGGTCTCGTCGTGGGTGGCGGCAACATCATTCGTGGTACTAAGGCGAGCCGCGAGGGGCTCGATCGCGTGTCCGCAGACTACATGGGCATGCTTGCCACGGTCATCAACGCGCTCGCCTTGCAAGACATTCTCGAAAAGATGGGGGTTCAGACCCGGGTCATGACCGCGATTCGGATGGAATCGTTGGCCGAGCCCTATATTCGCCGCCGGGCCATTCGCCACCTTGAGAAAGGCCGATTGGTCATCTTCGCCGGGGGGACCGGCAATCCGTTTTTTTCCACGGACACCGCGGCCGTCCTCCGGGCCTTAGAGATTGAGGCGCAGGTCATCCTGAAGGCGACCAGCGTCGATGGTATTTACACCGGCGATCCGAAGATCGATCCGGCGGCCACCTTTCTTCCCGAGATTTCTTTTCAGGAGGCCATCGTGAAAGGGTACGCGGTGATGGACGCGAATGCGTTCGGCCTGTGTAAATCGAACGACTTGCCAATCGTGGTCTTCAACATCCACCAGCCCGGCGCCATCGCGCGGATTCTGCGCGGCGAACGGGTGGGAACGATCGTCCGATGACTACTCTTCCGGAAA
Organism: Gemmatimonadota bacterium; assembly: GCA_025358055.1. Taxonomy (GTDB): domain Bacteria; phylum Gemmatimonadota; class Gemmatimonadetes; order Gemmatimonadales; family GWC2-71-9; genus JANYKV01. Next base: position 55,281 of record JANYKV010000007.1, on the reverse strand, counting down.
TCATCAGGCATGCCAAAGACGGCATGATCAAAGCCATCGAGAACACCAAACGCGAGCTGTCCGGCATTCGCACCGGTAAAGCCAGCACGCAGCTCCTCGATCTGGTGAAGGTTGACGCGTACGGGACGCATGTGCCGCTCAATCAGGTCGGCATGATCGCCGCCCCGGAGCCTCGCCTCCTCACCGTACAGCCCTTCGATAAAGGCCTCTCCCAAGCGATCGAGAAGGCGATTCGGGACGCCGATCTGGGCCTGAATCCGGTCGGGCAGGGAAACATCATTCGGATTCCGCTGCCGCCCCTGTCGCAGGAGCGGCGGAAGGACTTGGTGAAGATCGTCCACAAGTTGGCTGAAGAGGGTCGGGTGGCCGTCCGCCATGCGCGCACCGATGGGCTGCACAAGATCAAGAAGGTGGAGCACGTGTCCGAGGACGAGAAGACCCGCTGCGAGAAAGAGGTCCAGAAGCTGACCGACGACAATATCAAGCACATCGACCAGATCATCACCTCCAAAGAAGCGGAGATCATGGAAGTGTGACGGGGTCAAACGACGACTTGCTCGGCGCCATTCGACTCCATGGCACCATCCCGGCCCATATCGCCATCATCATGGATGGGAACGGGCGCTGGGCTCAGGCTCGCTCGTTGCCGCGGCCCGCGGGCCATCAGGCCGGGATGGCGGCGGTCCGGGAAATCGTCGAAGGCGGCCTCCAAGCAGGCGTCGATGTCCTCACGCTCTTCGCGTTTTCCCAAGAGAACTGGCAGCGCCCTCCGGCCGAAATCGACGCCCTCATGCGACTGCTCGAGGAGTATATCGCCAAGGAGGCGGCCCAGCTCCGGGATCAGGGAGTCGCGGTGCGGTTCCTCGGCGATCTCGAGCGCCTCTCTCCATCCGCCCAACGCGCGGTCGACAGTCTCGTCGCCACCACCGCCGGCGGTGCCAACCTAGCCCTCAATCTCTGCATCTCGTATGGCGCGAGGGCGGAACTCGCGCGCGCCGCGCGCCTCATCGCCGAAGAGGTGAAGGCTGGCCGGCTCGTGCCCCAAGACGTCGACGAAGCGTGTGTGGCCCAGCGGCTCTACACGGCGGAGTGGCCCGATCCCGACCTCCTGATCCGGACGTCGGGTGAATACCGTCTCTCCAACTTCCTTCTCTGGCAGTTGGCTTACGCGGAGTTCTACGTCACGCCTGTCCTCTGGCCTGATTTCACTCGAGTACATCTCTTCCAAGCGATTCAGGATTACCAACAACGCGACCGTCGCTTCGGGCGCGTCTCTTTGTAGGCCCAATGGTCGGGAACCTGGTTCAGCGGGTGGCGGTCGCTGCAGTCGGCATTCCAGTCGCTATCGCGGTGGTTTGGCTGGGTGGGTACCCGCTCGTGCTCCTCCTTGCCATCGTCGCGGCGCTTGGCACTTTCGAACTCTTGAATCTCGCCGTGCGCCAGGGGGTGAATCCAGTTTCCGGATTCGCGTTTTTGCTCGCGGGTGCCCTCCCGGCCCTTACCTATGGCGCGCTCACCTCGCCCGCGGTACGAGCGTCGGTTCAAGGGCTATGGCCCTACGCTCTCGCCCTATGGTCGATCGGACTCCTCACTTGGGTCCTGGGGGCCCGGAGCCCCACCGAGAAGCCCTTGGCCAGCGTCGCGGTGACTTGCTTTGCCCCGCTCTACTGCGCGGCCCTACCGAGTTTCTTGCTGGCCATCCGGCTCGGACCGAGTGATCAGTCCCCCTGGGCCGCGACCTGGCTTACGTTTCTTCCATTGGCGGTGATTTGGCTCTGCGACACCGCGGCCATGTTCGCTGGGAAAGCGTTTGGAGGAAGGAAGCTCGCTCCGGTCATCAGCCCCGGAAAAACCTGGTCGGGCGCCATCGCCGGTTTCTTCGGGGGGACCGTCGGTGCGGTGTTGTTCGGTGGCCTGGCGCTTCGGCCGGTCGGGGTGGTCCTGCCGCTGTGGCAATTGGTCGCGTTCGGAGCGGTGGTGTCGACCGCGGGTCAAATCGGCGACCTGGCGGAGTCGCTCCTCAAACGCGAGGCCGGGGTGAAGGATTCGAGCCACCTCATACCGGGGCACGGTGGTGTGTTGGATCGGTTCGACGCGCTCTACTTCGGCATTCCGGTGGCCGCCGTTCTGTTCCGCTGTTTCGAGGTGATCTGATGCGCGGCGTCGCAATTCTCGGCTCGACCGGTTCGATCGGCACCAGCACGCTGCGGGTGCTGGCACGACAGCGTGATCGATTTCGGTTGGTGGCCCTTACGGCGGGGAGCAACGCGGAGCTTCTGGATTGCCAGGCCGAGGAATGGCGCCCCGATTTCATCGGCATCGTGAACGGCTCACCGTCTCGCACCGCGAGGGAACGCGGGGCGTCGTGCCTGCTCACGGCGGCGACCCATCCCGATGTGGACATCGTCGTGAACGCGGTGGTCGGGTTTGCCGGCCTCGACGCGACGCTGGCCGCGTTGCGGGCTGGGAAGCGCGTCGCACTTGCGAACAAGGAATCGTTGGTGGTCGGCGGCGAGTTGGTGCTGGAGGCGGCGCGCCAGGGTGGGGGAGAGCTGATTCCGATCGACTCCGAACACAGCGCCGTGCTGCAATGCCTGACCGACCGACGAGCCGAAATCTCGCGCCTTATCCTCACCGCGTCGGGTGGCCCGTTCCGGGACTGGCCGCAAGCGCAGCTGGCGGACGCCACTGTGGCCGAAGCGCTCAACCATCCGACCTGGCGGATGGGGAACAAAATCAGCGTCGACAGTGCGACCTTGGCGAATAAGGCACTCGAAATCATCGAGGCCCATTTTCTCTTCGGGCTGGGGTACGACGCTCTGGATGTCGTGGTCCACCCGCAGAGCATCGTGCATGCGTTCGTCGAGTTCGTGGACGGGAGCGTGCTCGGACAACTTGGATTCCCCACGATGGAACTACCGATCCTCTACGCGCTCTCGCATCCTGAACGTCTTCCCGACGCCGGCGTCCGGCGCTTCGACCCGCTCGCCACTGGGGCGCTCACGTTCGAGCCCGTGCGCACGGAGGTCTTCCGTGCGTTCGGCGCCGGTGTGGCCGCGGGTCGGCGGGGGGGAACCGCGCCCGCCATCTTCAATGCGGCGAATGAGGTGGCGGTAGCGGGCTTCCTCGCGGGGAAGATCCGATTCGCGCGCATCGCCGAAGTGATTGAAGCGGTGCTGGCGGAGCTTAGGGTCGAAGTGGCGTCGTCGCTGGAGGTCATTCGGGACGCCGATCGCCAGGCCCGAACGCGGGCCGAGAGGATGGTGGGATGACCGCGTTCCTGGCCTTCGTCGTCGTCTTGGGCGTGCTGGTCTTCGTGCACGAGGGCGGGCATTTTCTGGCGGCCAAAGCGGCGGGAATTTTCGTGCATCGGTTCTCGCTCGGCCTCGGTGCACCCATCAAATGGCTCACCTTCATCCGGAATGGCACCGAGTATTCGATCTCCTGGGTTCCGCTCGGGGGTTACGTCAAAATGGCGAGCCAAGAGGAGGATTCCGCCAGCGGCATGTTGGAGGGAACCGCCACCGCCAGCGACGTACCCGCCGGCGCGTTCTTCGAGTCCAAGCCCATATGGGTGCGGCTGGTGGTCATTCTCGCCGGTGTCACCATGAATTTCCTCTTCGCCTGGTTGGTGTTCTCCGGTCTGATTCTCAAGAACGGTAAGCAGGCCCTGCTGGTGCGGACCATCGGAGGCGTCACCGTCGACAGTCTCCCCGCCTCCGCGCGGGGCCTGGCCAATCTCGCGCTCGGCGACAGCATCACGGCCGTCAACGGGGCTCCGGTGACGGCATGGGGAGAGATCATTCGGGGCATTACTGACGCACCCACCGATAGCATCGTGATCGAGGTCGCCGGAAAGCCGGCCATCCGGCTCATGATTCCTAGCCAGGCCGCGAGCGATCGAATGCGGGCCGCGATCGCGCTCCAGTACTACGTACCCGCGGTCGTCGGCCAGCTTGAAGTGGGCCTTCCAGCGGAGCGGGCGGGCCTTGCCGTCGGCGACACCATCCTCGCGGTGGACTCGATTCCGGTGCGGGTGTGGTCTCAAGCGGTTGCCGCGATCGAAGCCCGGCCCAATCGGCCGATCCGTCTGACGGTGGCACGTGGCGCGGAACATCGGACCGTTAGTGCCATCTCCATCACCAAACCCGGGGTCGGACCCGATGGCCGGTCCCGCGAGGTCGGTCGACTGGGCGTCGGGGTCGCCATTCCGCCGGTCCGCTCCGAACCGGTGGGGTTCTTCCGGGCCCTGAAAGACGGCATGCAGGAGACCGTTCGCGAGTCCACTGCCCTCGTTGGGGCCATCCGGGGGATTCTCACCGGTCAGGTTTCCACGAGGGAGCTGGGCGGGCCAATCATGATCGGGCGCCTGGCAGGTCAAACGGCCAAGCTGGGCTGGCAGGCCTTCCTCACTTTCATGGCGATCATATCCGTCAACCTTGCGATCATGAACCTATTGCCGATTCCGATTCTGGATGGTGGCCAGGTCATGTTTCTGCTGGGCGAAGCGATTCTACGGCGTCCGCTTTCCGTCCGAGTCCGAGAGCGACTGACCATGGTGGGTCTGGTGGTGATCGTCCTGTTGATGACGCTGGCGATGTCCAATGATATTCGGCGGTGGCTTGGGGTCTAAACCATTGTTCCATAATCACTTGCGATAGGAAACCAGTCACCCGGGTACCTGCGGCGGGATGCCGGGCTCGCCTCCACGGGATGGGGGCGTTATCTTAATGTGCTATAGGTATTTATCGTGATCCGAAGAGACGAGGACTGAGGTATGGGTTTCGACAAGCAAGGTGTCGTCGCGAAGCATCGCCAACACGACACCGACACCGGCTCCACCAAAGTGCAGGTGGCGCTGCTCACCGAGCGTATTAATTCCCTGACGGATCATTTCCGCGCGCACGTGAAGGACCATCATGGGCGACGTGGGCTGCTCAAAATGGTCGGCACTCGCCGACGGCTGCTCACGTATCTCAAGCGAAGCGACCTCGGCACCTACCGGTCGCTCATCGCTGAACTCGGCCTCCGTCACTAGTTGCGGCTGTCGGATCAGGGCGTCCCAAACGAGCACGTTGGGACGCCCTGTTGGCATTGGTGTGCTCTACTCAAACGAAGGTTGTGACTGTGGAACGTATTGAAACAGAGTTCGCTGGACGGAAGTTGTGCTTGGAGACGGGTCGGATGGCGAAGCAGGCCGCGGGCTCCGTGCTGGTCCAATTTGGGGACACGATGGTCTTGGCGGCGGTGACGGTTTCGCCGAACGTGTCCTCCCTCCCGTTCTTTCCGCTGACCGTCGAATATCGCGAAAAGACCTACGCGGCCGGCAAGATCCCCGGCGGTTTCATCAAACGCGAAGGCCGCCCCTCCGACAAGGAGATCCTGGCCGCGCGATTGATTGATCGCTCGATGCGCCCGCTCTTCCCCGAAGGGTTCAAGAACGAGGTTCAGGTTTTCGTCACCGTGATTTCGGCCGACCAAGTCAACGACGCCGACATCCTGGGCGCCGTGGCGGCCTCGGCTTCGTTCTGCCTCTCCGCGGTGCCGTGGAACGGCCCGCTCGCGGCCGTGCGGGTTGGGCGGGTGGACGGCAACTGGATTCTCAATCCGACCTTTCAGCAGCTCGAATTCTCGACCATCGATCTCATCGTGAGCGGTACGGCGGATTCGATCGTAATGGTCGAAGGCGGAGCCCTCGAAATCAGCGAAGCCGAGGTCCTGGAGGCGCTCAAGGTCGCGCAGAGCGGCATCAAAGAGCTGGTGGCGCTACAGCAGCAGCTCATCGCACGACATTCCATCAAGAAGATGGACTGGATTCCGAGCAAGCCGGATGCGGCGCTCGTCAAGCGGGTCGCCGAATTGGCCGAAGCGCCGATGGCCAAAGCCATCAACGCAAAGGACAAGGCGGGTCGCGCGGCCGGCGGCGCCAAGGCCAAGAAGGCGGCGCAAGAGCAGCTCCTGACCGAATTCCCCGAAAAAGTCAGGGAAATCGCGAGCGAACTGGAGGAAGTGGAATACCGTGTCATGCGGGCCCAGGTCCTCGACAAAGGCGAGCGGGTCGATGGACGTGACGGCGACACGGTCCGTCCCATCTCCATTGAAGCCGGACTTCTGCCGCGCGCGCACGGCTCCACCCTGTTCACCCGGGGGGAAACCCAGGCTCTCGTGGCGGTCACTCTCGGCACCAGCGATGACGAGCAGCGGATCGACAGCATCGACGTGCCGGGCGAGACGACCAAGTCGTTCATGTTGCACTACAATTTCCCGCCCTATTGCACCGGCGAAGTCAAGATGATCCGCGGGACGAGCCGCCGAGAAATTGGGCATGGTGCGTTAGCGGAGCGAGCGCTCCAGCCGCTATTGCCTCACTTTGAATCGTTCCCCTACACGTTGCGGGTCGTCTCGGAAATTCTCGAATCGAATGGGTCCTCGTCGATGGCCACCGTGTGCGGTGGCTCGCTCGCGCTCATGGATGCGGGCGTACCGATGAAAGCGCCCTGCGCCGGCGTGGCCATGGGGCTCATCAAAGAAGGCAAAAAGATCGCGATCCTCACCGACATCCTCGGCTCCGAGGACCACCTCGGGGACATGGACTTCAAGGTCGCGGGAACCGCACAGGGCATTACGTCGATTCAAATGGACATCAAGATCCAGGGCCTCGATCTCAAGATCATGGAAGAAGCGCTGGAGAAGGCTCGGAAGGGACGCCTCCACGTCTTGGGCGAGATGGCCAAAGTGCTCGAGACCCCCAGAGCGGACCTGTCCCCGCACGCGCCGCGCATCTTCACCATTCAGATCAAGCCGGACAAGATCGGCGATGTCATCGGGCCGAAAGGCAAGACCATCCGCGGCATTCAAGACGCCACCGGTGCCAAGATCAGCATCGAAGACAGCGGTATCATTACCATTGCGGCGGTGGGTGGAGAAGCGGGCAAGAAAGCCCGCGACATGATTTCCGCGATCGTCGCCGAGCCGGAAGTCGGCAAGACCTACGAGGGACCGGTCAAGAGCACCACGGCCTTCGGGGCATTCGTGGAAATCATCCCCGGCGTGGAAGGCTTGCTGCACATCAGCGAATTGCAGCACGGGCGGACGGAACGCACGGAGGATGTGGTCAAGAAGGGCGACATCGTGCAGGTCAAGCTGCTCGAGGTCGACGAGCGTGGCCGCATGAAGCTCTCTCGCAAGGCACTACTGCCCAAGGAGTAGGGTCGTGGCAGTAGAGTGGCTGGACGCGGGCCTCGCCCGGAGCGTGCTGCCGAACGGGCTGACGGTGCTGACCGAACTCCTCCCCGGAGTGCGGTCGGCGGCCGTCGGAGTTTGGGTTCGCACCGCGAGCGCGCACGAAGCCCCGGACCGAATGGGCGTTTCGCATCTGCTCGAACACATGGTGTTCAAGGGGACGGAACGCCGAAGTGCCAAAGCGCTGGCTACCGCTCTGGAGGCTCGGGGCGGCAGCTTGGATGCATACACCTCACGCGACCATACCAATTTTCAGGCGCACGTGTTGGACGACGATCTTCCCCTGGCGGTGGATGTGCTCACGGACCTCGTGCGCCGGCCGCTGTTGCGGGAGAGCGATCTCACCCTCGAACGCAACGTGGTGCTCGAAGAAATCAACGGCATGCTCGACACCCCCGACGATCTCGTCTTCGAGCTCCATTCACGCTTGCTTTGGCCGGAACATCCGTACGGCTTTTCCATCTTGGGGACGTCGGAGACCGTGGGCGCGCTCTCCACCGCCGATCTCCGTGAAGTGCACGGGGGCGGGTATTATGCAGGCAACTGTGTCATTGCCGCGGCGGGTCGGGTCGATCACGAAGAGTTCCTCGCCGCCCTGACCCGGGAGGGGTGGAGCGAGGGAGACACCGAGCAACCGGCCCGACCCCCGCTGGCGGCCGAGCCGGCCCGACGCGGCGCGCGGCTCGTTCAGGAACGCGAGGGGACCCAAAGCCACTTGGTGCTGGGGACCGACACCTTTCCGAACCGCGACCCACGCCGATTCGCCCTCGCGCTCCTCACGAATGAGCTTGGCGGTGGGATGTCGAGCCGACTGTTTCAACGGGTGCGCGAAGAACTCGGACTGGCCTACGCCGTCTACGCGTACCAAAATTTCTACCAGACCACCGGGCAATTTGGGGTGTATGTGGGCACGCAGCCCGGCACCGCGGACCAGGCTCTCGAAGTCATCCTGGAGGAATTGCGACGCCTCAACCGAGACGGGTTCGATGCCGCCACTCTCGCGGGGGCCAAGCAACAACTGAAGGGTCAGTTGATGCTGTCCCTGGAAAGTCCGGTGAGCCGAATGCATCGGTTGGCGGGGTTCGTTCTCAACGGGGATCGATTCCGCCGGCTGGATGAGCTGCTCACGGAAATCGATGCCGTGTCGCTCGATACGGTGGCCGCCGTGGCGGAGGAGTTCTTCACCCCGGAACGCCAATCGCTGGTACGGCTAGGGCCATAGACAGCGATGGGCGGAAACCCTTTCACACGAGATCAGCCATGATCATCGGCGTCCCGAAGGAAATCAAAACCAACGAGAACCGGGTGGCCCTGGTCCCTGCCGGCGCGGAACTGCTGGTCGGTGCGGGTCACACGGTGCAGGTCGAGCAGGGCGCGGGTTTGGGTAGCGGGTTCGAGGATGCTGCCTACGTGGCGGCGGGCGCGAAGATCCTGCCGACGGCCGATGCCGTCTGGGCTACGTCCGAGATGATCATAAAGGTGAAGGAGCCGATTGCCGTTGAATGGCCTCGGATGCGGCCCGGTCAGGTCATCTATACCTATTTTCATTTCGCCGCCGCAGACGATCTCACCAAAGCAGTGATCAAGTCGGGTGCTATCGCGGTCGCGTACGAGACGGTCCAGCTGCCGAGCGGAGAACTTCCGCTCTTGACGCCGATGTCCGAGGTCGCGGGTCGGATGGCGGTGCAGGAAGGCGCCAAGTACCTCGAGAAGGTCCATGGCGGCCGGGGCGTGTTGCTCGGGGGTGTGCCTGGAGTCGCCCCGGCGGAGGTCGCCATTATCGGCGGGGGTGTGGTCGGCATCAACGCCGCCAAGATGGCCGCAGGGATGGGAGCCAGGGTCACCATCCTGGATATCTCCCTGGACCGGCTCCGGTATCTCGATGATGTGTTGCCCGCGAACGTCAGCACCGTCTATAGCAACCGGCACAACATCATGGAGGCCATCGAACGAGCGGATCTCGTGATCGGCGCCGTGCTGTTACCGGGGGCCAAGGCACCTCACTTGGTGAAGCGGGCCGATCTCAAGCGGATGAAGCCAGGCGCCGTGATCGTGGACGTGGCTGTCGATCAGGGGGGATGCGTCGAAACCATCAAACCCACGACGCACGAGAATCCGACCTACTTCGTCGATGGTGTGCTCCACTACGCCGTGGCCAACATGCCGGGCGGCGTACCGCGGACCTCCACCTTGGCCCTCACCAACGCCACCTTGCCGTACGCGCTGAAGCTGGCGAAGTCGGGTTGGAAAAAGGCTTGTCAGGAGGATGGCGCGCTCCGGTTGGGGCTCAACGTCGTCGAAGGTAAGGTGGTCTACCCCGGGGTGGCCGAGGCGTTTGGCCTCCCGTTCGTTGACGTCAAGACCGTGCTTTAAGGCGCGCGAAATTGCCTGAAATCCTGATCCGGCGATTACCCCATGGCGAGGGCCTGCCGTTGCCGTCCCGGGCGACCGCGGGGTCCGCTGGGTACGATCTCTGCAGTGCGGAGGATGGTCTGTTGGAGCCACTGGCCCGGAAGCTGTTCGGAACCGGATTTTCCGTGGCCATCCCCACCGGTTTTGAGATTCAGATCCGCCCGCGCTCTGGCCTGGGCTATCGCCATGGGGTGACCCTCCCCAACGCGCCGGCGACGATCGACAGCGACTACCGGGGCGAACTCAAGGTGGCGCTGGTCAACCTCGGGCAGGAGCCGTTCGCGGTCACTCGGGGAATGCGGATTGCCCAACTGATCGTCGCGCAGGTCGAGCAGGCGGAGTTTCGTGAGGTCGAGGACTTACCAGGCACGCACCGGGGCCACGCCGGCTTCGGGAGCACCGGGATCTGAGCCATTCGCAGCCTTGTAGTGTGGCAGGTAAACCATTAACCTAGGGCTTCCAGTCGCCCGGCTTGGCAATGAAATTCCCCTTGTGGAACTTTGGTTCGTTTTTCCCCGCGAATGAGATCGCCGTCGATCTCGGCACCGCCAACACGCTCATTTATGTCAAGGGCGAGGGGATCGTGCTCAACGAACCCTCGGTCGTGGCGCTCGAGCGGTCGACCGGCAAGATCAAAGGCATCGGCCTGGAAGCGAAGCGTATGCTCGGTCGCACGCCGGACGGCATCATCGCGGTCCGGCCGCTCAAAGACGGCGTGATCGCGGATTTCGACGTCACGGAAAAAATGCTGCGATACTTCCTCAAGACCATCATTGATAAACACGTCTTCAAAGTGAAGCCACGGGTGATCGTGTGCGTACCGTCCGGTATCACGGAAGTCGAACGTCGGGCGGTCCGAGATTCGGCCGAAACCGCCGGAGCGAAACAGGTGCTGATGGTGGCGGAGCCCATGGCCGCGGCGATCGGGGTGGGCCTTCCGGTCGAGACCCCAACGGGCAACATGGTGATCGACATCGGCGGCGGTACTACCGAAATCGCGGTGATCGCGCTGTCGGGAATCGTGTCCGACACGTCGATTCGCACGGGCGGTGATGAATTGGACCAAGCGATCGTACAATTCATGCGGAAGAACTACAACCTCCTCGTAGGCGAACCCACCGCCGAGATGATCAAGATCAAGATCGGGTCGGCCGCCCCGACCGGAGAAGAGCGTGAAATGGAAGTGAAAGGCCGCGATCTGGTGTCAGGAATTCCGAAGACGGTCCGGGTTCACTCCAGCGAAATCCGTGAAGCGGTCCAAGAGCCGATCCAACAGATCGTCGACGCGGTACGCCGGGCATTGGAAATTACTCCGCCCGAACTGGCCAGCGATATCGTGGATCGGGGCATCATTATGACCGGTGGCGGCGCCCTGATTCGGGGGCTCGATCTCCTCCTCGCCCAGGAAACCGGGCTCCCGATCCATGTCGACGAGGATCCGCTGACGTGCGTCGTACGCGGAACCGGCCGCATTCTGGACGATTTCGAAAAGTACCGCAGCGTGCTTTCCGTCTAGCATGCTCCGCGCGCCGGGTCGCTCGTTTTCACGCCGCGACACGCTCTCGTTCCTGGCCTGCCTTGTCCTCTCGTTGGTTGCGTTGTTGTTGCCGTCCCGGGTGAGTTACCGGGTGGCCACCGGAATCCGCGAAACGGCGCTCCTTCCCATTGTGTGGCTCCAACTGCGCGCGGAGGAGGGCCGGACCAGCCGGGCCCGATTCCAGTCCCTCCAAGCTGAACGCGATTCTGCCTCCATCGCGGCGCAATCTTTGAGCGCGCTCGTAAGCGAAAACGAGCGCCTTCGGCTCCTGGTCGGCATGGGGCGCAGGGCCAAATTGCCGTACGTGGCCGCCGATGTGATGCACCAGACCTCACCGACCGACGATCGGACCCTGTTGCTCAGTGTCGGCGTCCGTTCCGGGGTGCGGCCCTATGCTCCGGTAGTGTCGCCTGAAGGCCTCGTCGGTACCATCGTGAGTGTCGGACCCAGCACCAGCATCGCCATGAGTTGGGCGCACCCCGAGTTCCGAGCCCACGCGGTCACCGCCGATGGCTCCATCCAAGGTGTGGTCCGGCCGTCCACCAGCACCTCGGCCAGCGAGACTTTTCTCGAACTTCATGGGGTCGCATATCGGGACTCTGTTCCCAACGGTACGGTGGTCTTCACCTCCGGGCTGGGTGGAGTGTATCCCAAGGGGATACCGATTGGACGCATCGCAGGCATCCGGCGGGAGCAGTTGGGGTGGGAACGGGTTTACCGGCTGACCCCGAGCGCCAATCCAGGCCTCGTGGCCCACGTCTTGGTGTACCTGGTCCCGCGGGATAGCGCCTCCGCTCGCACCCTCGTCGTGGACTCGATCCCATGAGCCGGCGGCGCGGCTCGGGGTCTCCCGGCCTCGTCCTGGTGCTCCTGTTGCTCGTGGGTCTCCATTTCTATGCCCGGCCCCGCGTATGGGACGGACGTGGCGCCCCCGATTTTCTCGAACTCGCCGTGTTGATCTTTGCCATTCGGAGCCGCCCCGGCGCGGCCGCACTGGTTGGATTCCTGACCGGTCTCATGACCGATGTCCTCACTCCCGCCAAGTTCGGGGCGGGGGCACTGGCCAACACAATTGTGGCGTATCTCGCCGCGTGGGGGCGGGCAGTCTTTTTCGCCGACAATCTCCTCGTCACCGCCGGGCTGTTCGCGGTCGGACTGTGGCTCCGAAACCTGATTCTTCTCCTCGCAAGCGGAACGCCCTCCGGCGAGCTGGTCGCCGATCTCACTCTGTGGTCTCCGCTGCAGGCCGTGAGTACCGGCGTTGCCGGCATTCTGGTGGTATTGCTGTTCCGTGATACCCTGGCCATCCGGCTCGACGAATGAGCACGATGACCTCTTTTCGGCTCCGGGATCGAACCACGGCCGCGCGGTGGATTTTGGCCACTGCCTTCCTGTTGCTGAGCGGAACCTTCTTCCGCACCCAAGTCCTCGACTACGAACGTTATCGGCTGCGGGCCGAGTCCAATCGTCTCCGCCCCGTGCCGCTGGTCGCGCCGCGTGGGGCCATCTTAGATCGGAACGGCCTGATCATTGCCGATAACGTTCCGGGCTGGGCCGTGAAGCTGTTCGCCATCTCGAAGGACTCGCTCCGGGCGGCGCTCCACCGACTTGGCGAATTGGTCGCGCTAGACAGTGCCACGGTGAAAGATGTGATGCGTCGGTTCGGCGACGCCCCATACGAACCGGCGCTGGTGCTAGGCAACGCGTCCACCGAGGTGATCGCGCGGCTTGAAGAACACCGCCTGTCGTTTCCCGGTCTCGTCATCCAGACCGAGCCGCGCCGAGTGTACCCGGCCGGGAAGGCGGTGGGGCACGTGGTTGGCTATGTCGGGGAAGTGTCAGAGGACGATCTCGACAAGGATCGATATCCAGGCGCGAAGTCCGGCACACTCGTCGGCCGGGAAGGGCTGGAATTGCAGTACGATCACACGCTGCGGGGCATCGAAGGGGTGCGTTACATCGAGGTAAATGCGCGTGGGCGCATGGTGCGTGAGGAAGTCTCCTCCCCTTCGTTGAGTCCGATCTCGGGCGAAGCGATCAAGACGACCCTCGATCTCCCGCTCCAAATATTTATCGACAGTCTTTGGTCCGATAGTCTGCCCCGGACCCGGGGGGCCATGGTGGCGTTGACGCCGGAGGGAGAGATTCTCGCTCTGTACAGCGCCCCCGGATTCGATCCGAACGACTTCATCGGCGGTATTGTGCCGGCGAAGTGGAACGCGCTGATATCCGACGAGGCCAAGCCTCTGCTCAACCGCGCGATCAAAGGGAGCTATCCGCCCGCCTCCCCCTTCAAGCTCGCTATCGCGACAATGGCGCTCCGCCGGGGGTTGATCAATTTTGATTCTCGTATGGCTGAGCCGTGTCGAGGGGGGCTGCAATACGGCAATCGATTCTTCGGGTGCTGGAAGAAACAAGGCCATGGATACCTCAATCTGACGGGTGCCATCGCCAATAGCTGCGACGTCTACTTCTATCAGCTCGGACTCAAGCTTGGGCTCACGGCCATTCTCCAGGATGGTGCACTGCTCGGCTTCCGCGACAAGGCCGGAGTGGATCTCAGGGGGGAGCAGGCCCCAATTTTTCCCGCCTCGGTGGCCTACTACAACAAACGCTACGGGGCGCGAGGCTGGAGCAACGCCGTGACCCTCAACCTCGCGATTGGGCAGGGCGAGGATGCGCAAACCCTCATCAGCATGGTGAAGTTTTACCAGGCCCTGGCCGGGGAGGGGAAGGTGGCGGCCCCGCATTTGGTGCGGCCGACCAAAGAGGGCGCGGCTCGCGATTTGGGTCTGACCCAGTCTCAACTCGAGGGTTTGCGGGCCGCAATGGTACAAGTCGTGGCGTCCGGCACTGCCGCGGCCAGCGGTGGCAGGGAATTGAAGATGGCGGGGAAAACCGGCACCGCCCAGAACAGCACTGGGGCAAATCATGGCTGGTTCATCGGGTTCGCGCCGTATGACCACCCGAAAATCATTGTCGGAAGCATCATGGAATCCCTCGGTGGCCACGGCGGAGCGTACGTTGCACCCTGGGTGGCCCGCGTGATTCGCCGATACCTCCAAGAGACGGATCCAAGTCTTCGTAAGGCGAATATCAGACTCGTCGTACCGGAGGACAGCGCGCCGCAATCGGTCGAACTGCCGGCGGATTCCACGGGGGCCGTGCCGTGAGCCGGCGCCTTGGGATTGACCGACCTCTCGTGATTGTCGTAGCGCTGCTCACGCTGTTTGGGGTTCTCACCGTGTACTCCGCCGGTCAGACCGATGTGAAGACGCTCGCCGCCGGTGCGTGGGTTCGGCAGATCGTTTGGGTGGCGGTCGGCATTGTTGCAGCGGCCGTGACCTTCCGAACCTCGATGCGCATCTTGGAGTGGGCGGCCCCGGGCCTCTATTGGTTCGCGAACGGTCTGCTCATCCTCACTCTCATCATCGGCACCGGTGCGGGATCCGCGGCGAGCAGCAAGAGCTGGATTGCCATCGGCGGCTTCCGGATCGGCCAACCGGTGGAGATTGCGAAACTCGCCACCATTCTGGTGCTCGCGCGATATTTGAGCAGCCTGCGCGACCCTCCCCAATCGCTCCGGGATCTCACCAAGCCCTGCCTGATCGTGGGACTCCCGTTTCTCCTCGTCATGGCCCAACCGGACCTGGGGAGCGCCCTTGTCTTCGTGGGAGTTCTGTTCGCTATGCTTTTTTGGGCCGGGACCAAGCCCTCCCTACTGCTCTACCTCGCCTCGCCCGGGATCAGCCTCCTCCTCGCTGCCGACACGCAATGGTGGGGCCTGTGGATGGTGGCGCTATTTTTCTTGTTGGTGGCCTGGCGCCCCTTCGTGATCGAGGCCGTGCTCATCTATGTCGTGAATTCCGCCATGGGCGTGCTGGCTATTGTGGTTTGGCACAAGCTCAAGGGATATCAACAAAAGCGCCTAACCACCTTCCTCAATCCGGATGCCGATGCCGGGCATTTCGGCTATCAGATCTATCAGTCCAAGGTGGCGGTGGGCTCGGGCGGTTGGTTCGGCAATGGGTGGTTGCATGGGCCGCAGAAACGGCTCGCGTTTTTGCCCGAACAGCACACGGACTTCATTTTTTCCGTGGTGGGCGAGGAACTTGGATTTGCCGGCGTCGTACTCGCGCTTTCGTTCTTCTTCGCGCTTTTCGCGGTGCTGCTTCGCATCGCCCGCCGCGCGACAGATCCGTTTGGGAGCCTCATCGTCTTCGGGATCTTAGGGCTGCTATTCACCCACGTATTCGAGAATGTCGGAATGACGGTGAACTTGATGCCGATCACCGGAATTCCACTTCCATTTTTCTCTTACGGAGGCTCCTTTTACGTGGCCTGTTCCATGGCCATCGGTCTGGTGTTACGGGTTGCTTGGGACTCCAGACTATCAGGCTATGCTGATGTGTCGCAATGACTTACGACTGAGGGGCTAGCGCATGTCTCGCGGATGCATCAGATTGCAGGTGTTCCGGTAACGGTTTCCCTTCTTTCTCTTTTCCGACAGCGAGCCTATGGCTGTGATGGCTTGGTTCAAGAAGGAACGGAAGCCCCGCGTATCCCAGCGCGCACGACTGGAAATACCGGCGGACACTTGGGAAAAATGTGGTGCATGTGGCCACATCGATATTCGGGAGCGCTTTGAAAAGGCGCTCAATGTATGCCCGGAGTGCGGGAACCATCGCCGCTTCAGCGCCGAAGAGTATATCGAGCTCCTGAGTGATGAAGGGACGTGGAAAGAACTCAACGCCGGTCTCCGCGCGCTTGACCCTCTTCAATTCGAACACTATCCCGAGCGATTGATTTCCTCCCAAAAAAAAACCGGCCAACCCGACGGCATCTCCACCGGCGTGACGAGGCTCGAAGGGATGACGCTTCATCTGGGCGTCATGAATTTCGCGTTCATGGGTGGATCGATGGGTTCTGTGGTCGGGGAGAAAATCGCCCGGTTAGCTCGGCGCTCGGCCGACAAGCGAACGCCGTTGGTTCTGGTCTGTACTTCGGGAGGCGCCCGGATGCAGGAAGGGGTGCTCTCCTTGATGCAAATGGCGAAGACTTCCGCCGCCATCGCCCAACTTCGGGCCCTTTCCATCCCGTTCATCACCATTCTCACCGATCCCACCACTGGTGGGGTTTCCGCCTCGTTCGCCATGCAAGGAGATGTCATCCTGGCTGAGCCAGGTGCGGTCATCGGCTTCGCCGGCCAGCGGGTCATCAAGCAGACGATCGGTCAAGACCTCCCGGAGGGGTTCCAGACCGCTGAGTTTCTGCTCGAGCACGGTCAGATCGACGAAGTGGTGCCGCGGGGCTCGCTTCGGGAGACGACGGCTCGCTTGTTGCGTCACATGCAAGGGGAACGGCAACAATCGGATCGCGCCTCCGCTTGAGTTTCGGCCGACGCCCGGCCACTTTCCGCGCCCCACGCTTCGCTGCGTGGGGCGTTTACTTTGTAACCCCGAGACGGGCAGGGGAATGAATACGCTGACCTACCAGGATGCACTGAGCTTTCTGTTTCCCCGCACGACGACGATCAAGTTCGGATTGGCCACCACCGAGGCGTTGCTCGATCGGCTCGGCCGCCCCGACCGGGTCATGCCGATCATTCATATTGGGGGCACCAACGGGAAGGGGAGCGTCTCCACCCTCATCGCGAGCGCGCTCCGGGAGGCGGGCTGGCGCGTCGGGCTCTACACTTCACCGCATCTGATCTCGTTTCGAGAACGGATTCGGGTAGATGACGTGCCGATCTCGGAGGGGGCGCTCGCGATGTGGACCGGGGAACTCCAATCCACGATCGTCGCCCAGGAGGCCACATTCTTCGAGGCCTCGACCGCCATTGCCCTCGCCGATTTTGCGGCCCGGGGCACTGAAATCGCGGTCGTCGAGGTTGGTTTGGGTGGGCGTCTGGATAGCACCAACGTCGTCGCACCTCTGGTGAGCGTCATCACCAAGATCGAGATGGACCATCAGAAGTATCTTGGGAACACGCTCGACGCAATCGGACGAGAAAAGGCGTGGATCGCCAAACCCGGCGTCCCGTTCATAGTTGGTGAAACCCGGCCCGAAATAGTCCAGGTGCTGCGGGAGGAGGGTCGCCGGGCGGTTCAGTCTCGCGACCCGGCCGGACGCTTGGACCTCCGGGTGGTTCCGGCCGGCTACCTCTGGTCCGCCACGCTGGGTTTGGTGGGGTCCCACCAGCGGCGCAATGCCGCGGTAGCACATGGCGCACTCGCGGCGTTACCCGCGCCGTACCGGCCTACGCGGGCGCAGATCGGTCGAGGCTTCGCCCGGGCTTTCATCCCCGGTCGGTTCGACCGCCGCGGCAAGTGGTTGTTCGACGTTGCTCACAACCCAGACGGAATGGACGCCCTGGTCGCGGCCATTCGTGCCTCCGCCCTACCGGGGCCAATCAATGCCCTGGTGTCGATTCTGAGCGATAAGGCCTGGCCGGAGATGCTGGTGAAGCTCGATACCGTGATCGATCGAGGCATCCTGACGATGGCGCCCACCGCCGAGGGGCGCCGGTGGGATCCGGGGTGGCTTCGACGGTGGCTCAAGTCGTCCGAGCGGCCCCCTGCCCGCGCCGCATGGAGCCTGGTGCCAAACTTTCACGAGGCCCTGCGTCAGGTGCAATTGGATGCCGGGACGGTGCTGGTGACGGGTTCGTTCCACACCGTAGGGGACGTGATGCTGGAATTGGGGCTCGGAGAGGTCCCGAGTCCCTGACCCGGCGTCCCCGGTTCCCCGTCATCCCTGGCCCCTGGTCCCCGCTCGACTATTTTCCTCCGATGCAACCCAAAGCGTTACCAGGGTTTCGAGACTTCTATCCGGAAGACTTCGCCCTCCGCGCCCACATATTCGACGCCTGGCGCACCGTGGCACGTCGCTACGGGTTTGAGGAGTGGGATGGCCCGCCCCTCGAGTCGCTCGAACTCTATACCCAGAAGAGTGGGGAGGAGATCGTCGGGCAGCTCTACACCTTCATTGACAAAGGCGGGCGCGAGGTCGCCCTCCGCCCGGAAATGACACCGACGTTGGCGCGGGTGGTGGCCGCTCGAGCCAACGGCCTCAAAAAGCCCATTCGGTGGTTCTCGATCCCGCAGCTTTTTCGGTATGAGCGGCAGCAGCGGGGCCGACTCCGCGAGCACTTTCAGCTCAACTGTGATCTGATCGGGGAACCCGGCCCGCTGGGTGACGCCGAGATTATCGCACTTGCCATCGACGTTATGCGGGCGTTGGGTCTCTCGTCCTCCGACGTTCGAGTGCGCCTGTCGGATCGCCGGCTGCTGGGAGGGATCCTACGGGAGATCGGGATTGCAGAAGCGCTCCATCCCCTTGCCTATCAAGTCCTCGATAAGGTCGGTCGCAGTGATTATCTGGGTCGCCGACAGGCGCTGTGCGATGCAGGAGCTCTGGAGGCTCACGTGTCCCGGCTGGAGCAAGTCCGCGAGATCCGTGTTTGGGCGGACTTGGAAGCGGCATTCCCAGGCGCCGTCTCTGTCGGGCAACCGCTGGCCGAAACGATTGCGGCCCTCACGGCGATGGGTCTCGGAGAGTTCGTCGACCTGGACCTCACGATTGTCCGGGGTTTGGCCTACTACACCGGTACCGTATTCGAGTTGTTTGACGCGGCGAAGACGCTCCGCGCGATTTGTGGTGGCGGCCGATATGACAACTTGCTCAACGCCATTGGGGGGACGGACCTTCCCGCGCTCGGCTTCGGGATGGGCGATGTCGTTCTGGGGGAACTACTGAGGGACCGGAGAGTTTTGCCACCACTGTTGCCGGCTATCGATCTATTCGTTGCCGGAGTCGATCCGACTGATTTTTCCGACGTCCTGGCTCTCGCCCACGAACTCCGAGACGCGAACTATCGAATCGAGTACGGTCTGGGGTCACAACCCCTGGGCAAACTGTTGAAGCTGGCAGATGCCCGAGGTGTTCGCTTCGTGCTGGTCCTCGGGGAGACCGAGCGACAGTCGGGGCAGGTCATGCTCAAAGACTTGGGAGCCAAGAGCCAGCATATGATTCCGCGCTCGGCAATTGTCAGCGCACTCGCGCGGGTCGTCCCTCCGGCGGCACGCTCACTCGTCCCCGTTCACGGTCCCTCTTCTCATGGCTGATACCAAGGCACTTCCCACTCGCGCGCAGGACTTCAGTGCGTGGTACAACGAGCTCATTCTCCGGGCCGAGCTGGCCGACTACAGCCCCGTGCGCGGCTGCATGGTCATTCGCCCCAACGGCTATGCGATTTGGGAACAAATGCAAGCAGCCCTCGATCGCATGTTCAAGGAAACCGGGCACCAGAACGCCTACTTCCCGCTTTTCATTCCTCAGAGCTTTCTCGCGAAGGAAGCCGAACATGTCGAAGGCTTCGCTCCGGAAACCGCGGTGGTCACCCACGGGGGCGGGAAGGAACTCGAGGAACCGCTCGTGGTCCGACCCACGTCGGAGACCATCATCTACGCGATGTTTTCCAAATGGATCCAGAGCTATCGCGATCTACCGCTCCTGATCAACCAATGGTGCAACGTGGTGCGTTGGGAGCTTCGGACCCGCCTCTTTTTGCGCACCACGGAATTCCTCTGGCAGGAAGGTCACACCGCCCACGCCACTGAGGCGGAAGCCGAGGCGGAAACGAGGCAAATGCTTGGGGTGTACCGGACATTCATGGAGGATTACATCGCGATGCCAGTGGTGACCGGCCAGAAAACCGACAGCGAGCGATTTGCCGGGGCCCTTCGCACCTATGCCTGTGAAGGACTGATGCAGGATAACAAGGCACTGCAGGCTGGTACGAGTCATAACCTCGGGCAGAATTTCGCCCGCGCGTTCGACGTGACGTTCCAAACGGCCGAAGGTGGCCTCGATCACGTGTGGAGCACCTCCTGGGGTGTTTCGACGAGGCTAGTTGGCGGATTGATCATGACTCACGGGGATGATAGCGGCTTGGTTTGTCCGCCACGGCTCGCACAGTATCAAGTCGTAATCGTCCCGATTTACCGGAGCGAGGAAGAGCGCGGCGCGGTGTTCGAGTCGTGTGCCGCGCTCCGGAAGGAACTGCTGGCCAACGGCATTCGGACCCATTTCGATCAGCGTGAGGGAATGAAGCCAGGCGCCAAATACTACGAATGGGAAACGCGAGGGGTGCCGCTCCGGCTCGAGATCGGCCCGCGTGATCTGGCGTCCGGATCGGCCATGTTGGCGCGCCGTACCGGAGGGAAGGAGTCGGTGTCCCGGACCGGAATCATCGCTCGGATCAGATCCGACTTGGAGAAAATGCAAAGCGCGCTTTTCGAGGCTGCGAAGGCTCGACGCGAGGCCGCAAGTCTCCGAGGTCCAAAGAGTAAGCAGGAATTCATCGACTTCATCGCTGCGGACGGGGGGTTCGTTTACGCGGGCTTTTGTGGGGATCCGGCCGTTGAGACCGAAATCAAGGAGCAGACGAAAGCGACGATCCGGGTGATCCCCGACGCCGAATTTCAGACGCCGGATCGTCCCACAACCTGCATTTGGACCGGCAAGCCGGCGAAATATGAGGTGGTGTGGGCGAAGGCCTACTAGCTGACGCCGGGCTCCGGCTCGGCTCTAGCGGAGCGTTCGCTCTGGGTGGCGTTCCGCTCGAAGACGTTGCCGCGAGGGTGGGCACTCCGGTGTACGTGTATAACGCGGAGGCCATCCGAGAGCGCTACCGTTCCCTCGCCGCGGCCTTGGCTTCATTGGAACACCGCATTTGTTATGCGGTCAAGGCCAACGGCAATCTTTCCGTTCTCCGGGTACTCCGCGACCTCGGTGCTGGGGCGGACATCGTCTCGGGGGGCGAGCTCGACCGGGTGCTGGCGGCCGGATTTGTCCCCGAGCACATCGTCTTCAGCGGGGTCGGGAAAAGCACCGAGGAGTTGGGAGCGGCAGTTCGCGCGGGCGTTGGCCTTATCAATCTCGAATCGCTCGAGGAGCTCGATCATCTTGCTCTGATCGCCGCCGCCGCCCGATCGCCTGTGGCCGTGGGGCTTCGGGTCAATCCCGACGTCACCACCGAAACCCATCCCTACATAGCCACCGGAGGCGGGGGGATCAAATTCGGGATTCCGGTCGACCAGGTGCCTGAGGCAGCACGACGCATCGGGCTCTCGCCACACCTGGTGCTTCGCTGTCTCGCGATGCACTTGGGCAGCCAGCTGCTCGACCCTGCGCCGTTCGCGGAGGGCCTTCGCCGGTTACTGCGTCTCATTCACGACCTCGGTCCGGCGGCTCCAGCGCTTAGCGTCATCGACGTGGGCGGTGGACTCGGGATCCGGTATCAGGACGAGGCCCCGTTAGATCCATCCACCTACGCGGCGACACTAATCCCTCTGCTTCGATCGACCCCCTATCGGCTTCACGTCGAGCCGGGCCGGTTCCTGGTTGGCAGCGCCGGTATTCTGTTGACGCGGGTGCTCTACACCAAGCATTCCGGCGGCAAGGACTTCGTCATCGTGGATGCCGCCATGAACGACTTGCTGCGCCCGAGCCACTACCAGGCATACCATGAGGTCGTCGAAGTCACTCCGCGGGGCCGGAGGGTGCAGGTCGTCGATCTGGTCGGGCCGGTGTGTGAGACCGGCGACTTTCTGGCGCTCGACCGGGCGATGCCAGGCGTCCGCCCGGGTGAGCTTTTGGCCATTCTCGGCGTAGGCGCCTACGGGTTCGTCATGGCGTCCCAATACAATGCTCGTCCAAGGCCGCCCGAGGTGTTGGTAGACAAGGGACGCTTTGCGCTCGCGCGGCGCCGAGAGACGGCGAGTGATTTGATGCAGGGAGAGACCCCGACCCCCTTGACGCACGAGGCCACGTGACCGAGCACGATCGCATTCTGATTCTGGACTATGGCTCACAGTTTACCCAGCTGATCGCCCGGCGTGTCCGCGAGGCGCACGTCTACTGCGAGATCCACCCCTCCAATCGTGATTTACCCTGGATCAAGTCCTGGAACCCTACCGGCGTGATTCTTTCTGGTGGCCCGAATTCGGTTTACGACCAGGACGCGCCGACGGCGGATCGAGCGCTCATCCAGTCCGGCGTGCCGATCTTGGGCCTTTGCTACGGAATGCAGCTGGTTGCGCACCTCTCCGGTGGGGAGGTCATTCCAGCCGCCCGCCGTGAATACGGTCGAGCGATGGTGCGGGTCGAGGGCGGCCCGCTGTTCGAGGGGTTCTCGCACGGCGAGGAAACCCCGGTCTGGATGAGCCACGGTGATCATGTCGATCGTGCGCCAACCGGATTTCGGGTCACGGCCTCGAGCGAGAATAGCCCGGTGGCTGGGATGGACCACGAATCGCTTCCGATCTACTGCGTGCAGTTCCATCCCGAGGTGGCCCACACCGCACGGGGTCGGGAGATCCTCAACAATTTTCTCTTTGGCATCTGCCACTGCAAAGGTGACTGGACCCCCGGGAACTTCATCGATGAGGAGATCGCGAAGATCCGCGAGCTGGTTGGACCAGCCGCGCGTGTCATTTGTGGGCTTTCCGGCGGGGTGGACTCGTCGGTCGCAGCGGTTCTGGTGCATCGTGCGGTGGGCGATCGGCTGACCTGCATTTTCGTAGATCACGGGCTGCTCCGACTGCATGAACGCGAGCAGGTCACGCAGACCTTCCAGCGGCATCTGGGCATCGATCTGCGGGTCGTTGACGCACGCAGGCTCTTCCTAGACCGACTGGCGGGCGTGACGGACCCCGAGGAGAAGCGTCGACGCATTGGGCATACGTTCATCGACGTGTTTGAGCAAGAAGCGAAAGCCGTGGGAACCGACATCGGATTCTTGGTACAGGGCACCCTCTATCCCGATGTCATCGAATCCGTCTCACCGAGCGGCGGACCTTCAGTCACCATCAAGACCCATCACAACGTTGGCGGCCTCCCCGAACGGCTTCCATTCAAACTGATCGAACCTCTCCGGGAGCTCTTCAAGGATGAGGTGCGGCAAGTCGGTCGGGAACTCGGCCTCCCGGAGGAGATGGTAGGCCGGCATCCCTTTCCCGGACCTGGGCTGGCCATTCGAATTCTAGGGGACGTGAACGAGCCGGCCCTGGAGGTCCTGCGTAAAGCGGACGCGATCTACATCGAGGAGATTCGAGCCGCCGGTCTCTATGACGATATTTGGCAGGCCTTCGCTGTGTTGCTGCCGATTCGCTCCGTGGGGGTCCAGGGAGACTTCAGGAGCTACGATCAAGTCGTGGCGCTCCGGGCGGTGACGAGCCGCGACGGTATGACCGCGGACTGGTACCCGTTCCCGCCGGACGTTATGGCGCGAATCTCGAACCGAATCGCGAACGAGGTGAAGGGGGTGAATCGAGTCGTGTATGACGTGAGCTCGAAGCCACCCGCGACCATCGAATGGGAGTGAGGTGGGCGGGGAAAAGGGAAGGGGAGAGGGATTTGGGAACAGGATGCTTTCACCAACCAGATACACGCGTTAGGTTTTCTCCATGAATCTCCGCGACTTCATCGATGCGAGGCACATTGCACTCTCGCTCGCCGCGAACGACCGCGACGGTGCGATCGCGGAACTCGTGGCCCTGCTTGAACTCGACGACGAAAACTCCGCCACCCTCCTCAAGGCCATTTGCCGTCGGGAGACTCTTGGCTCCACCGGGGTCGGCCGTTGTGTCGCGATACCGCACTGCCGGTCACTGGCCGTCCAGCAACTCCAGGTGGCCTTCGGTCGCCATATCGGCGGGCTAGCCTATGACGCGATCGATCAGCAGCCGGTGCACTACCTGTTCCTCATTATCGCGCCGCCCGTCGAAGTGTCCAACGTGTACCTTCCGGTCCTGGGCCGGATTGCGCAACTGGCCAAGGAACCGGATGTCCCCGAACGCCTCCGCACGCTCCAAAGGGTCGATGACTTTTATGCCCTGCTTGAGGAGAAGGGGGTTTAGAACGGGAAGAGGGAAAGGTGAAAAGGGAAAAGGGAAAAGGAAGGTTAAGCAGGGGTCAGGGGCGAGGGATCAGGGACAGAGGACCAAGCTCCCTTCCTTTCCCGTTTCCCCCTTTCCAAGCTGTTCTCTCGTAACTATATTGCATATATGCAGTTACCGTGGCACACCTCAATCGATTTTCCGCTCATTCTGGCCCCCATGGCCGGAGTGTCTGAACCGCCGTTCCGCCAAATCTGCCGGCAACTTGGCGCCGACCTCCTCATGACGGAGTTCCTCTCCGCCGAGGCCATCCGGCGGGGGATTCGGCGGACGCTGGAAGGCGCGGAGTTCGAGTCGGTCGAGCGGCCGATCGGGGTCCAGATCTACGGCGCGGACCCCGATGCGATGGCGCGGGCCACAGCCATCGTGACCGAGGAGTACCAACCGGAATTCATCGACATCAACTTCGGGTGTCCGGTAAAGAAGGTCGTGCAGCGGAATGGTGGGTCGGGGTGCCTTCGTGACATGGAACTCGTCGGCCGAATCATCCGAGGCTGTGTTGGCGCCACGCATTTGCCCGTGACTGTCAAGACGCGCAGCGGATGGAGCGAGGAGTGTCGACAACCGGTGGAGATTGCCCTCCGGATGCAGGACGCGGGCGCCAAGGCGTTCACTCTCCACGCCCGCACGCGAACCCAGATGTTTGGTGGCCGCGCGAATTGGGACGAAATTGCACGGGTCGTGGAGGCCCTCGAAATTCCCGTCATTGGGAATGGCGACATCCAGTCCAGCGCCGACGTCATCCGGATGCGCGATCACACCCGGTGTGCCGGCGCGATGATCGGGCGGGGCTCGTTCGGCAATCCATGGATTTTTCGGGATGCCCGGGCGCTGCTCGACGCGCAACCGCCGGGCCCCGCACCGACGGCGGTGGAACGGTTTGGCGTAGCGCTCGAGCACGCGCGATTGGCCATCCGACTGCAGGGGGATAGCCGCAAGACGGTCATCGAATTCCGGAAGCACCTGGGCTGGTATACCAAAGGGCTCCCCGGCGCGGCCGCTCTCCGCGAGCGCCTATTCCAGGTGGAGTCGATGGCGGAGGCCGAGCGGATCTTTCAGGACTATCTCGAACCCGCACTGCAGTTGGCGTGAACCGACCTCAGTTGGAAGCGTTGCTCGCGGAGGTTGCAGCCGGCCAGATCGCTCCTGCCGCAGCGCTCGATCGGTTGCAGAACTTTCCGACGGAGCACTTGGCGTTCGCTCAAATCGACCACCATCGTGCGCTTCGCCAAGGCCAGCCGGAAGTGGTGTTCGCCAGCGGGAAGACTGTGGAGCAGGTCGTCGCGATTTGCCGGCGACTGTACGAAGCCCACGGTGCTTTCCTCTGTACTCGCGTGAGCGAAGATCAGGCAGCGGTGCTGATCGCGACGTTCCCCGGGGCGCGGCATGACGTCCTGGGGCGAACGATTTATCTGCCGGGGTCGAATAGTCCGCCTCCCGGGGGAGAGGGTGTGCTGATTGTCACGGCGGGAACCAGCGACTTGCCGGTGGCCAACGAGGCCGCGGTAACCGCCGAGGCCTTCGGGGCCAAGGTAGAGCGGCTTACCGACGTGGGGGTCGCGGGACTCCACCGGCTGCTGGCTGCCAACGACGCTTTGCGACGCGCGGGCGTGCTGATTGTGGTCGCCGGCATGGAAGGCGCCCTCCCTAGTGTGATCGGTGGGCTTGTTGCCGCTCCGGTGATCGCGGTGCCAACCAGTGTAGGCTACGGAGCCTCGTTCGGTGGGTTGGCCGCATTGCTGGCGATGCTCAATTCCTGCGCGGCGGGGGTTACCGTGGTAAACATCGACAATGGGTTCGGCGCGGGGGTCGCCGCCGCGCGAATTGTGGCCCACGGGCGCGCCGCTGAGCGGCGCCAAGCCACACTCGGCTAGGCGGGCAGGGAAGGGAGTCCCATGGGTCGACAGGCGATCCGGATTCATCCCCAAGACAACGTGCTCGTCGCCCTGTCCGACCTCAAGGCCGGGGAAACGGTCCTGGCCGACGACCAGCGCTATCGGCTCGTCGCCGATGTCCCGCGCAAACACAAGTTTACGATCGAGGCCCTCGAACCCGGTGGCCGCATTGTCATGTACGGGGTGACGGTCGGTTCGGCCACGCAAACTATTCCCAGAGGCGCGCGGCTGACTACCGACAATGTCCGGCACCAGGTTAGCGGTTTTGCGGCTCGCGCTCCCTCATATCGTTGGGAACCTCCCGATGTTTCACGCTGGTTGCCGAGGACGTTTCAGGGTTTTCATCGGCCCAACGGGCACGTCGGCACGGCCAATTACTGGCTCGTCGTTCCCTTGGTGTTCTGTGAAAACCGAAATGTCGATACGCTGAAGCAGGCCTTTACCTCCGGACTGGGCTTGGCCAAGCCGAGCGCATATCAGGAGCAGGTCGAAGACCTGGTGCATTTCTATCAGGCGGGGCTGTCCGACCAGATTTTGGCTTACTCCCCGAAGGCCGGCGCCGCGACCTTCGCTCCGCGCCGCGTGTTCCCCAACATCGACGGGATCAAGTTTCTCACCCACGAGGGGGGCTGCGGCGGCACTCGTGAGGACGCCCGGAATCTCTGCGGCTTGCTTGCTGGTTATATCGGGCACCCGAATGTGGCCGGCGCGACGGTCCTGAGCCTGGGTTGCCAACACGCTCAGGTGGACCTATTGCGAGGTGAGCTGGCCAAGCGTCATGCGGCAACGGACAAGCCTCTCCTGGTATTCGAGCAACAGAAGAGTCAGTCCGAATTCGCCATGGTGTCCGATGCGATCAAAAGCACTTTTCTCGCTCTGATTGAAGCCAACGCCGCGGTGCGGTGCCCGGCTCCTCTTTCCCGGCTGACGGTCGGGCTCAAATGCGGTGGGTCCGATGGCTTTTCGGGAATCTCCGCCAACCCCGTGCTGGGGCATTTGGCCGATTGGATCGCGGGTGTGGGGGGAAGCACGATCCTCTCGGAATTCCCTGAACTCTGCGGCGTGGAGCAGGAGCTGATCGACCGTTGTGCCACCCTCGAATTGGGCCAGCGCTTCGCCAGCTTGATGCAATCCTATGCGGATCGCGCGCTCGCAGTCGGCTCCGGATTCGGCATGAACCCGTCCCCCGGCAATATTCGCGATGGGTTGCTGACCGACGCGATGAAATCGGCTGGGGCTGCACGAAAAGGCGGGACCTCTCCGATCACAGGAGTCTTGGACTATCCGGAGCCGGTGACCGCCGCCGGACTCAATCTCCTCTGCACGCCTGGGAATGACGTTGAAGCGGTTACCGGCCAAGTCGGGGCGGGAGCGACCGTCGTGTTGTTCACCACCGGATTGGGTACGCCGACCGGAAACCCGATCGCACCGGTCGTGAAGATTGCGACCAACACGGAACTCGCCCGTCGCATGCCGGACATCATCGATTTCGACTGTGGGAGAATCGTCGCCGGCGAGCAAACCATTCCGGAGTCCGCCGCCGAGTTGCTGGAGTGCGTAATCCGGGTGGCTAGCGGCGAACTCCGGCCGAAAGCGCAACTCCTGGAGCAGGACGACTTCATTCCGTGGAAACGAGGGGTTTCCCTGTGACCGCCCCGCCGGGGCGCGACCCGTATCGCCTGGACGGCAAGACGGCCTTGGTAACCGGAGGCGCCAGCGGTATCGGTGAGGCCATTGCGCGGACATTCGCCTCGAGTGGGGCTATGGTACGAATCATTGACATGGATGGCCCCCGGAGCCAGTCGGTTGCGGAGGACATTCGGGGCCATGGTGGGGCCGCAGAGGCACATTGTTGCGATGTGTCCGTCGGCTCGGAGGTCACTCGGGTGCTAGGAGCGATTCTCGCACGCGACCCCGTGCACATTCTGGTGAACAACGCCGGTGTGGCCCATATCGGGAACCTCGAGAATACTTCTGAGTCCGACCTGGATCGGCTGTTCGCAATCAATGTGAAGGGCGTCTACCATTGCCTCACAGCCTGCGTACCCTACCTGAAGAGCCAGGGCGGCGGCGTCATCCTCAATCTGGCCTCGGTGGCCGCGGAAACCGGGCTGGCGGATCGATTCGCCTACTCCATCACCAAGGGCGCGGTTCGGTCGCTGACATTTTCGGTGGCGCGCGACTACATCCAGCACAACATCCGCTGCAATTGCGTTTCCCCAGCCCGGGTGCACACCCCATTCGTGGATGGGTACTTGACTATGCACTTTCCGGGGCGGGAGGTCGAGATGATGGACCGCCTGGCGAAGACGCAGCCGATTGGGCGAATGGGTGAGCCGGGTGAGATTGCCATGCTCGCCCTCTTTCTCTGCTCCGACGCTGCCCGGTTCATTACCGGATCGGACTATCCGATCGACGGTGGGTTCCTCCGGCTCCACGGATGAGTTGTACCTCGAAAGAATCACGAGCGTTCAGCCTAGCGAAGGGATTTTACCGAATGCGGATGTTGGCATTGACCTGGATCTGCGCGATGGCCGTTGGCTCGGTCGGCTGCGGGAAGGGTTCCGCCCCCAAGGGGTACTCGATCGCCGTGATTCCAAAGGGGACGACCCACGAGTTCTGGAAGGCCGTGCATGCCGGCGCAGTTCAGGCCGCCCGGGAGTTGACCGCGAGCGGCACCGTGGTCACTGTCACTTGGAAGGGTCCGCTTCGGGAGGACGACCGGGAGCAACAAATTCAGGTAGTCGAGAATTTTGCCAGCCAAGGAATCAATGGGCTGGTCTTGGCGCCGCTCGATGACCGAGCGTTGGTCCGGCCGGTGGAGGAAGCCAAGCGTGCCGGCGTGCCGACAGTAATCATCGACTCCGACCTGGCCTCCGACAGCACAGTGAGTTTCGTCGCCACCGACAATGGCAAGGGCGGCGAGCTCGCCGCGGAACGGCTCGGTTCTCTCCTGGGCGGCAAGGGCAAGGTGCTTCTACTTCGGTATCAAGAGGGCTCGGCGTCCACTCGAGCTCGCGAGGAGGGGTTTACCAAGAAGCTCAAAGAGTCGTACTCCGGTATTGAGCTTATCTCCTCCGACCAGTACGCGGGGCCGACGCGCGAAACGGCTAAGCGAGCAGCCGAGAACCTCTTGAACCGGTTTGGGGATCAGCTGAACGGCGTATTCACGCCCAATGAGACCTCGACGGAGGGTATGCTCCTGGCGCTGCAGGATGCTGGGCGAGCCGGCAAAATCTTGTTAGTGGGTTTCGATGTCACCACAGGCTTTCTCGAGGCCATTCGGGTCGGGCAACTGCAGGGGATCGTCGTCCAGAACCCATTCCGGATCGGCTACCTTGGCGTGAAAACGATGGTGGCCCACCTGCGCGGCGAACCGGTGGAACGGAGAGTCGATACCGGTGTGGTTTTGGTCACCCTCGAGAACATGGCCCAGCCGAACATGCAGGCTATCCTCCATCCACCCGTAGACTCGGTGCTCAACGCTGGCCGGTAATGGCGCCCTCCCCTCCTCGTCTCGGCCTCCACGGTATATCTAAACGGTACGGCGCCACAGAAGCGCTTACCCGCGTGTCGCTCGAGCTACGCCCCGGGTCGATTCACGCGCTCATTGGTGAGAACGGAGCCGGGAAGAGCACGCTCCTCAACATCATCGGCGGGGTAACCAGCTCCGATTCGGGGCGAATGAGCCTCGATGGGATGATTTACTCTCCGAATAACCCGCTCGACGCTCGGAACGCCGGGATCGCATTCATCCACCAGGAACTCTCTCTTTGCCCGCACCTGACGGTCGCGGAAAATATTGTCATGGGACGTGAGCCGGCGCGGCGCGGTTGGATCGACCAACGAGAGGTGACGCGAGTCGCCATGGTGGTCCTCGCCAATTTCCCGAGAGCTGGGCTGCTTCCCGATCAGCGCGTCAGCGATCTCCCGATCGCCGCCCGCCAAATCGTGGAGATCTGCCGGGCCATCGCCGCGCGAGCCCGGATCCTCCTCATGGATGAGCCCACGAGCAGCTTGGAGCGCCGAGATGTTGAGCGCCTCTTCGCCGTCGTGCGGCGCCTGCGAGCCGACGGCCTGAGTGTGGTGTATATCAGCCACATGCTCGAGGAGGTCCGCGAAGTGTGCGATCGTTTCACGGTGCTTCGCGATGGGGCCGTCGTGGGCGAGGGGGAATTGGCCTCCGTCGGCAACGACATCCTGATCGGCAAAATGGTCGGCCGCAGGCTCGATCCGGCGTCCTCGGAGACAACGCCCCCTGTTTCAGGTGACCCGATCCTGGTGGTGAACGACCTCGTTGCTCCGGGAGTTCGTCACGCCTCGTTCGAGTTGCGTCCCGGCGAGGTGTTCGGCATCGCGGGATTAGTGGGAGCAGGTCGAACCGAATTGATCCGTGCCTTGTATGGGTTAGCGCCCGTACGCTCTGGCGAGGTGCGGTTGCGCGGGCTCAGGGTCCCCTCCTCCGTGAGGAGCCCGGCGGCCCGGGTCCACGATGGAGTCGGTTTCGTGAGCGAAGATCGGAAAGGGGAAGGGCTCGCGCTTCCGCTTTCGGTGGCGGACAACATCACGCTCACGCGGTTATCCGCGACGTCCCGTCTCGGGTGGATCAGCCGCCGGCGTCAATTGGACGCGGCCCGACGCTGGATGAACGATTGCGGCGTCCGAGCGTCGAGCGCGACCCAACGGGTGGGGACACTGTCGGGCGGCAATCAGCAGAAGGTTGCCGTCGCGCGGCTGTTTCATCAAGACGCCGACATTTTCCTTCTGGATGACCCCACACGAGGCATCGACATTGGCAGCAAAGAGACCGTATACGGCATGATCCGACGAGCGGCACGAACGGGAAAGGCTGTGCTGGTGGTGAGTTCCTTCCTGCCGGAGTTGTTCACTCTTTGTGATCGCTTGGCGGTGATGCATCGAGGCCGGCTCTCTGCCGCCCGTCCGATCAGCGACTGGACGCCGGAGTTGGTCCTCGAGGAGTGCGTTGCGGCGAGCGGATCTCCGCTCGGGGAGGCGGTTCAGTGACTCGAAGCCGATGGTTCCGTTGGCTCGGGCCCCTCCTCGGTCTTGCGTTCGTCGTCCTTCTCTTTGGGTTCCTCTCGGGAGACCCACTGCGGTTCGTCGCGGCCCGCAACCTCCGGATCGTCGCGGCGCAAACCGTTATCGTGAGCGTGGGCGCGGTCGGGATGACGCTCATCATCGTGAGTGGCGGGATCGATCTCTCGGTGGGCGCCTCGATTGCGCTCACCAGTGTGGTCACCGCCGTGAGCCTGCTGCAGGGGTGGGCCCCCCTCACCGCCGCGCTCGCGGGCATTGCGATCGGCGGGGTTATTGGGCTCGTCAATGGGATGGTGGTGACTCGGCTCAAGGTGGTTCCGTTCATCGCCACCCTCGGCATGATGGGAGCGGCCCGAGGTGCCGCGAAATGGATCGCCAGCGAGCAGACCGTGAACCCGCCGGCCACCTGGCTCAATCGGCTGGCCGTGAGCGTCCCGGACCCACCCTGGTTGCTCGTGGCCCCGGGGGTCTGGCTCGCGGTTGGGCTTGCACTGCTCTTCGCCCTGATTCTCGGCTCCAGCGTGTTTGGCCGGAGAGTGTATACCCTGGGGTCGAATGAAGCGGCGGCCCGCGCCTGCGGCATTCCGGTCGAGCGCCTGAAACTGATGATCTATACCGTTGGAGGATTCTGTTTCGGTCTCGCCGGCGTTCTCCAGATGTCGCGACTGCGTCAGGGTGACCCGACCGTGGCTCAAGGCACGGAACTGGACGTCATCGCGGCCGTTGTGATCGGTGGCGCGAGCCTCAATGGCGGGGAGGGTGGGATTGGGGGCTCGATGGTCGGCGCGCTCATAATGGCCTTCTTGCGCAACGGCTGCCAGCAGATGGGGTGGCCCAACTACATCCAGGAAATCATTATCGGGATCACCATCGTTGCGGCGGTGGCGCTCGACCGGTGGCGTGCGTCGCGGCCGGCCCTATGATCATCGATGCCCATCAGCATTTTTGGCGTTACCATCCGGTTCGACATGCCTGGATCACTCCGGACATGGCCGTGATCCGACGGGACTTTGGGCCGGCCGACATCGTGAGGGAGCTTGAGCCCAACAAAGTCGCTGGATGCATCGCGGTTCAGGCGGACCAGTCCGAGGCGGAGACGGAGTATCTGCTGAAACTCGCGCGAGCCAACCCATTCATCCGGGGTGTGATTGGCTGGGTCGATATGCGGTCGCCAAATGTCGCGCAGCGGCTGCACCACTATTGTGGCGCGCGGGAGTTCCGGGGCGTCCGCCACATCGCCCAGGCCGAACGAGACGATTTTCTCGATGACGACCATTTCAATCGCGGCCTCGCGTGTCTGCAAGAGATTGGCCTCGCCTACGACATCCTGGTGTATCCGCGTCAGTTGCCGGCCGTTATCCGCCTCGTGAGAAGGCATCCGGATCAGCAGTTCGTGGTGGACCACCTCGCCAAACCCCTCATTCGAGCGCAAAGGCTGGAGCCGTGGGAAGCGGACCTCCGTGAGCTGGCCAAAGCTGGCAATGTCCACTGCAAAATCTCCGGCCTGGTGACCGAAGCGGATTGGCGCCACTGGGCGCCAGTGGACTTCAAGCCGTATCTCGATGTTGCGTTCGAGGCCTTCGGCGTAGATCGTCTGCTATTTGGCTCGGACTGGCCGGTCTGCCTTGTCGCGGCGAGCTACGGCCAGGTCGTAGGGATCCTCTCTGACTACCTCGCCTCTGCCGCACCGCTGGATCGCAGCAAGGTGTTCGGCGCGAACGCCCTCCACGTTTACCAAGTGAGCGTCTGAGATGGATCTAGGCTTGCGCGCCAAGGTATTCATCGTAACCGGCGGGGCCAATGGCATCGGTCGAGCCATCGTTCAGATGCTCGCTGAGGAGGGCGCCGTTCCGGTCATTGTCGACCGGGATGCCGCCGGCACTCGCGAAGCAGTTGCTGCCATTCAGGGGCAGGGCCTCCCGTGCCACGCTATCGTGCGAGACCTCTGCGTGGCCGAAGAGTGTCGTCACGCGGTTGAAGAAGCCATGGTGATTGCCGGGCGCCTGGACGGGATCGTGAACAATGCTGGGGTCAACGACCGAGTGGGGCTCGAACTGGGCACTCCTGAAGCGTATCTCCTCTCGCTTACGAGGAATCTCACCCACTTTTACGACGTCACCCATTTCGCGCTTCCCGCGCTCAAGCAGACGGTGGGGAGCGTTGTCAACGTCGCCTCCAAGACCGCCGTGACGGGCCAAGGTGGCACGTCCGGGTACGCCTCCGCCAAAGGAGGAGTACTCGCCCTTACCAGGGAGTGGGCCACAGAACTCCTCCCGTGGAGCATTCGGGTCAATGCGGTGATTCCGGCGGAGGTCCGGACTCCACAGTATGAGCGATGGCTTTCAACGTTTGCTGAACCGGCGGCGATGCGTGACCGCCTCCGTGCCAATGTCCCGCTCGGCAACCGATTCACCGAGCCCGAAGAAATCGCGGCCATGGTCGCGTTCCTCTTGAGCCCGCGGGCCGGCCACATGACGGGACAACATATCTTTGTCGATGGAGGGTACGTGCATCTCGACCGCGCGGTGACGTGATGACCGACCTCCGCCGCTATTGCTTCGCCCTCGATCTTCGCGATGATCCGACCCTCATCGCAGAGTACAGTCGCTACCACGAGTCCATTTGGCCCGAGATCGAGGCGAGTATCCGAGTGGCCGGCGTTGAACGGATGGAGATCTATCGGCTTGGCGCCCGACTCTTCATGGTGATGGAGGTCAGCCCGCGGTTCTCGTTTGAGGCATTCCGTGAAGCCAATCGGGAGAATCCGAAGGTGCAGGAGTGGGAGGCGCTGATGGGGAAGTACCAGAAGCGGCTACCGGAGGCGGGGCCGGGGGAGAAATGGGTGCTTATGGAGCGGATCTTTCAGTTGCCGGGGTAAGGGTACATCGTCGCGCACCCCTCGCTGGCTCTGCCTGATGGTTTGCCGTATACTCTCCGCTACCTGGTTCCCCCCTAAATGGAAATCCCGAGCGAAACATCTGGTTTCTTCGCCCGCATGGCAGACCTGGCGGGATGGTTTTTAGGCGGCTAGGGGGATGGGGCGTCACGCAGCGAAGGGCAACTGAATTCACGTTTCGAGGAGGGCTTATGCAACGGTTCGTCGCGATGGTCGTGCTACTGATCTCGAGTAGCGGTCTTGCGCTGGGACAAAAGCCGCAGCCGAGAAAGCCGGCGCAGAGTCCTGGTGTTACCGCGAAGCCAACTGCGGCAGAACCAAAGTTCAAAGCCATTTGGGAGCCGGTGAACTACAAGGAAGACCTGAACCTGACCGACGTCCACTTCGCGACCGACGAAGAGGGTTGGGTAACCGGGGAGCACGGGACCATTCTTCACACGAAGGACGGCGGCAATACCTGGACGCCACAACTCGGTGGCGACCCCCAATCCGCCGAAGCGAAGATCGGTGACCTTCGATTCGTGAACCAAACTCACGGCTGGGCAAATCAGGGCTCCGGGTCGAGCAATAAGCTGCTTCGTACGATCGATGGAGAAAACTGGGAACAGGTCGGTAAGCTCGGAGGAAACTACGGGTACTGGTCTGATTATTTCTTCGCATCCGAGAATGCGGGAGTTCAGATTCGTCAGGAACCAAATGACATCGCTCAAACCAAAGATGCCGGTAAGACATGGAAGAGCGTTTTGCCCTCGTGCACCACAAAGATGGAGGTCGAGGGATTGACCCGAACGGTGGAATGTAGCCTAAAGAGCTTACACTTCCCTTCGCCGAAAGTGGGCTACGCCATCGGCACGGCAGCCCTGGCCTTATTTGCGTTGAGGACCGAGGACGGCGGTGAGAGCTGGCGGGTCGCGGTGACCCGAGACCTAGCTCCGGATCAATCCACCTACTTCAGGCAAGAGGTGTTTTTCACCAGTGACAATGTCGGGTTTGTGATCATGAATGACCGAAAAATCCTGACGACGACCGACGGCGGGCAGGCTTGGCATGGGGTGGTCGGAACAGCGGGAGGGAGAATCAAGTTCCCGGACCCCGAGGTCGGTTGGTCCTTTGAGGGATCAAAGCTGACTTATACCACCAATGGAGGCAAAGCTTGGTCCTCCCGCACCTTCAGGTTCCCCGCTGATGTCGTATCGTTGAGTTTCCCAAGTCGGCAACGGGCCTACGTGGTGGGGAGATCCGGCATGGTGTATCGATATCGAGTGGTGCCTTTCGAGTACACCGCAAAGGGGATGATCGACGCACCCATGATGCCCGCGCGGCAATGAACGCCGGGCCGGAACCGCCGAGCCGGTTGTGGACGCGAGGAAGGCTAGCGAAGCCATTTCCTGGATGTTCGCTCGGCGGACCTCATTCGGGGTCAGGTTCGCCTATCGAGGAGGGTGCATGAAACGGTTCGTCTCGATAGTTGCGTTACTGGTATCGAGTGCGAGTTTGTCGGCCGCACAAAAGCCGCAGCCCGCGAAAAGAGCCATCGTTGCCGCGAAACCAGCTGCCGTAGAGCCGAAATTCAAAGCGATTTGGGAGCCGGTGAACTACCCTACTCGACCGGCAGGGCTGAATTCGGCCGGCGAGGACTTTCCCCATTGCTTTCGGGGGTTCTTCGGGATATGATGGAAGTGTCGGGGGCGATCGGCTTCGACGGGTTAGTGGAAGGTATGGTTGCGTGCCCAGGTCCAGGTTCCTGGATAAACTGTCTGGAAAAGATCCAACTGCCAATTCTGAACTGGCAATGGCTGCCTAAGCTGAGCTAACGCTCGCTTAGCGCCTCCGATGAACGAAGCTCGCCCCGGGCGTCGCCATCGGATCGCAAATCTGGGCTGGCTGTGCGTGGTCCTCCGACGCGGACGGCGAGAATTCCGGAGGTCAACTTCGGGAAGGTCGGCCGCTTACCGGCCCGAGGCCAAAGAATGAATGGCAGCCTACGCACGTAGAGACTGTGCTGGATGCTGATGCGGACCAGGGTTCGATTCCCTGCGCCTCCATCTCAATGCGACGAAGGGGCGCCCGAATGGGCGCCCCTTCGTGTGTTCGCGGTATCCGGAGAGGTCAGCCCACCGACGGCAAGGTCGCGCTCCGAATCTTTTGTTCCTGCGCTTTCCTGAACTCGGTCAGTTTGGCGCGCATCGCCGAATCGGTCCGGGCGTACAGGGCCACCACGAACAGGGCGGCGTTCTGGGCACCCGCCTCTCCGATACCGAACGTCGCGACCGGAATGCCTCCCGGCATTTGTACGATCGAAAGCAGCGAATCGAGCCCCTGGAGGTGTTTGGAGGGCATCGGCACACCCAACACGGGAATCGTTGTTGCCGCCGCCACCACCCCCGGCAGGTGCGCGGCTCCCCCCGCACCGGCGATGATGCACCCGGCACCTCTGTGCTCCAGGTCTTTCAGAAACTCGGCGAGCAGTTCGGGCGAGCGATGTGCCGAAGCAACCTTCGCATCATACGGAATCCCGAATTCCACCAACTTGCTCACGGCTGCTTTCATCACGTCCCAGTCGGACGCGCTGCCCATCACGACGCCCACGAGTGGCAGGGTCATACCGTGGCCCTCGTCCGATCCATGGTCCCTCGTTCCGCCAGCGCCGCCTGCGCCGCGGACAGGCGAGCGATGGGTACGCGATACGGTGAACACGACACATAGTTCATGCGCAGGGCCTCACAGAAATGCACCGCCCCGGGTTCCCCGCCATGCTCCCCGCAGATGCCGACCTTGAGATCTTGCCGGGTCCGGCGTCCCAACTCGACCGCCATCGAAATCAGCTTGCCGACACCGGGGAGGTCGAGAACCTCGAATGGGTCGTTCTCGATGATGTTCTGTTCCAGGTAGGCCGGAAGGAACACTCCGGAGTCGTCGCGTGAGAGGCCCCACGTGGTCTGGGTGAGGTCGTTGGTGCCGAACGAGAAGAATTGGGCTTCGCGGGCAATTTCGTCGGCAGTGAGCGCAGCGCGCGGCAACTCGATCATGGTCCCGAGCAGGTAGGGGACCGTCAGCTGGCGCTCGCGGAACACCTCCTCCGCGACCCGTCGGACGATTAGGGCTTGCTTCCGAAATTCTACCACATGCGCGACGAGGGGAATCATGACCTCGGGCATCACTCGGCCCTTGCGAGCCGCGACCGTACACGCCGCCTCGAAAATCGCCCGAGCCTGCATTTCGGTGATTTCGGGATACATGATGCCCAACCGGCAGCCGCGGAGACCGAGCATGGGGTTCACCTCGCTTAGCAGCTCCACAATCCGGTGCACTTCTTTCACCGTTTTGCCCATCTGTTTCGCCAAAGCTTCGATTTCGGGCGCCTCTTTCGGCAGGAACTCGTGGAGCGGCGGATCGAGGAGCCGGATGGTGACGGGGTAGCCTTCCATCGCCCGAAAGATCCCCTCGAAATCCGCGCGCTGCATGGGGAGGAGCTTGGCGAGTGCCTTCGTACGGCCGGCCGGATCTTGGGCGAGGATCATTTCGCGCATGGCGTTGATGCGTTCGCCTTCGAAAAACATATGCTCCGTGCGACAGAGCCCGATGCCCTCGGCGCCGAAGTCGCGGCCCCGATGCGCGTCGGCCGGCGTGTCCGCATTGACCCGCACCCGGAGGTGCCGGGTCTTATCGGCCCACAACATGAGGCGATCGAAATTGCCGCTCAATTCCGGCGGGATGAGCTTGGATTGCCCAGCGTAGACCCTGCCGGAACTGCCATCGACGGTGATCCACTCCCCCGACTTGACGGCGCGTCCATTGACGTGAAACAGGTTTTCCGACTCATCCACCTCGATGTCTTGGGCCCCGGCGACGCAGGGCTTGCCC
The DNA here is from genome assembly GCA_025358055.1 of Gemmatimonadota bacterium. Lineage (GTDB taxonomy): Bacteria > Gemmatimonadota > Gemmatimonadetes > Gemmatimonadales > GWC2-71-9 > JANYKV01. The sequence goes on along the minus strand of JANYKV010000007.1, from coordinate 17,415 downwards.
ATCCCGCGCGCGACCACCGCCGCGTGAGAGGTCATCCCCCCGCGCGCCGTGAGAATCGCCTTGGCCATCACCATGCCATGAAAGTCCTCGGGACTCGTTTCCCGGCGGACCAAGATCACGGCCGTGCCCTTGCGCCCCAACTCTTCGGCTTCGTCGGCGTGGAAGACGACGGTTCCGCTGGCCGCACCCGGCGAAGCCGGAAGGCCGGTGGTGAGGAGATCGAGTTCAGCGCTGCCGTCGATGGTCGGATGCAGGAGCTGGTTCAGATCGTTGGGCGGAATCCGGGCGACCGCCTCTTCCTCGGAAATGACCCCCTCGTCCACCATCTCGCAAGCGATGCGGACCGCCGCGTGACCCGATCGTTGTCCCCGGCGGGTCTGGAGCATGAAGAGCTTGCCGTGCTCGATCGTGAACTCAAGGTCTTGCACGTCCCGAAAGTGGCGCTCGAGGGTGCGCGCGACGCGATCGAGCTCACCGTACGCCTGCGGCATCCGATCCTTGAGCCGTGAAATGGGTTCCGGCGTCCGCGCGCCCGACACCACATCTTCCCCCTGCGCATTCAACAGGTACTCTCCGTAGAGTTTGGCTTCGCCAGTCGAGGGGTCGCGCGTGAAGGCCACACCAGTGCCCGAGTCGTCCCCCGTGTTGCCGAACACCATAGCCACGATGTTGACGGCCGTTCCCATGCTATCGGGGATGTCATGCAGCTTGCGATAGTCGATAGCGCGTCGGGTGTTCCAGCTTTCGAACACGGCCTCAACCGCGCCCCACAGTTGGTCGACCGGGTTCTCCGGGAAGTCCCGGCCGGTCACCTGCTTGATGACGGCTTTGTATTCGCGGGCCAGCGCGGCCAGTTCTTCGGGGGGGAGATCGATGTCCTGCGCGGCACCATGGGACTTTTTGCGTCCTTCCAGGAGAGCATCGAAGGATCGTTTGGGGACATCGAAGACGACGCTACCGTACATTTGCACGAAGCGACGGTAGGAGTCGTAGGCGAAATTCGGATTGCCGCTCAGTTTGCACAGCCCCTCGACCGTGTCCTCATTGAGCCCGAGGTTGAGAATGGTTTCCATCATGCCCGGCATCGACACTGCCGCGCCCGATCGTACCGAGACCAGGAGGGGGTTCGCCGCGCCCCCAAACACCTTTCCTGAAGCCGCTTCCAGTCGCTGCAGTGCCGTTTCGACTTGCGCTCGGAGCCGAGGAGGGAATTGGTGGGTTTCGAGATAGGTTGTGCAGAGGGTTGCCGCGATCGTAAACCCTGGTGGGACCGGGATGCCGAGATTCATCATCTCGGCTAAGCCCGCCCCCTTGCCACCCAGAATTTCCTTCATCGCCGCCGTGCCATCAGCACGCCCCTGGCCAAAGAAATAGACCAGCGGCTGGGAGAACGGGTCGCTCATGCGAGGCTCGGGGCCAGAGGTGAAAGGTGGCGGGAGCGGTCCGAGGCTTCATCGACGGGCACCGGGTACTGTCCGGAAAAACAGGCGTGGCAGAATCGGTTTGCGGTGCCTGCGGCACGCAGCATTCCCTCGAGCGAAAGGTATCCCAGCGTGTCCACGCCCAGATAGTCGCGGATTTCCTCGTGCGAATGAGTGGCGGCGATGAGCTCGGCGCGGGTCGGGGTATCGATGCCGTAGTAGCAAGGACCAGTAATGGGCGGCGACCCCAGCCGCAGGTGGACCTCACGGGCGCCTGCGCCCCGAATCATTTGGACGAGACCCTTGCTGGTGGTACCACGCACCAGCGAGTCGTCGACCACCACCACCCGCTTGCCTTCGATGACCTCGCGCACTGGATTGAATTTGATCCGGACCTTGGCCACCCGGAGCGCTTGCGTTGGCGTGATGAAGGTACGGCCCACGTAGTGATTCCGGATCAGGCCATACTCGAGTTTGATCCCGGATTCTTCATGGAATCCTAGCGCCATGGCGTTCGCGCTGTCCGGGACGCTGAAGACGACGTCCGCGCCGGGAGCCGGGTGCTCTTTGGCCAATTCGCGGCCGAGCTGCCGACGGACTCGGTCCACCGACTCACCGAAGATGGTGCTGTCGGGCCGCGAGAAGTACACCAATTCAAAGACGCACCGACTCACCGGCTTGACCGGGAGGGGTGCCAAATTGTGGATCACGCCGTTGCGGATCCGCACGAACTCGCCGGGCGTGAGTTCCCGGAGCTTCGTCGCCCCCATCAGGTCAAAAGCGCAGCTCTCGGATGCCACGACGATACCATCACCGAGGCGGGCCAACGCCAGCGGGCGGAATCCTCGGCCATCAACCGCCGCATAGATATCGCGGCCGACCGAGATGATGAGACTATAGGCTCCCTCGACGCGTTCCAGGGCCACTCGGATTTGGTGCTCGACATCCGGTCCCGTGGATCGCGCGATCAGGTGAACGATCACTTCGGAGTCCGACGAGGAGCTGAAGATCGCGCCTTGTTCTACGAGCTCGTGACGGAGCGCCACCGCGTTGGTGAGATCGCCGTTGTGCGCGAGGGTGAGGAGGCCGCCGCGATAGTTCACCAAGGAGGGCTGGGCGTTGGCGAGGACGGTGGTACCGGACGTAGAGTAGCGGGTATGGCCTACTGCCACGTCGCCCGGCAATGTGCCAAGGACTTCCTCGTTGAAGACTTCCGACACCAGTCCCATGCCGCGCTGAACGTGAGGCCTGGTTGACTGATCGAGGGTGACGATCCCGCAGCTCTCTTGGCCCCGGTGCTGGAGGGCGTAGAGGCCAAGGTATGCGACCCGACCAGCGTCGGGGACAGCCGAGACTCCGATAATGCCACACATCGACTAGGGACCCTCCTCGGGACTCACGAGCGGTGCTTGCCGCATGCGGCGCGGAATGGCGTTCATGTAGATCTGCCGGAGTCGTGCCACATCCCAACGGACGATCGTGTTGCGGAGGGTGATGGAGAGGTCGGAGGCTGCCGCCACGCGTCCGACGAAAGTCAACGGCACTTGGCACTCGGCGGCGAGTTGCTCGAGGGCCACGCTGTTGTCTGGGTGGCAGGAAACCACAAGGCGTGCGCCATCTTCGCCAAACAGAAGCGCGTCATCGGGGAGCCCGGTGCCATAGGCCGCGCAGTCGAGCGACGCGCCGATCGTGGAATTGGCATACGGTCCGCCGATGCAGGCCTCCGCGAGAGCAACCGCGAGCCCGCCGTCGCTCGTGTCGTGGGCGCTCTGGAGCAGCCGCTGGTTGGCGGCAGCGGCGAGGAAACGCTGGAGTTGTCGCTCCGCGAGCAAGTCAATCGGGGGCGGAGCGCCGCCCACGCAGGAGAGGACTTCCGCCCAGTAGGACGATCCGCCAAGGTGCCCGCGGGTAGTTCCAATGATCGCGATGCGGTCGCCGGGCCGGCTGAAGTGACTCGTCACTCGTTTGGTGAGGTCCCGGAGCAGACCGATCATTCCGATGGTTGGGGTCGGGTCGATCGCGCCGGTCGGGCTCTCATTGTAGAACGAGACATTCCCACCCGTGACGGGGGTCTCGAAGGCGCGGCAGGCGTCTGCGATTCCGCGGCAGGCCTCCCGAAATTGAAAGAATACTTCGGGCTTTTCGGGATTGCCGAAATTCAAACAATCGGTGATGCCGAGTGGGACCGCTCCCGTGCACGCGATGTTGCGCGCCGCTTCGGCCACTGTCGCCTTGCCGCCTTCGTATGGATCGAGCGCGACATACCGGGAATTGCAGTCGACCGTCACCGCAATGCCAAAGGAGGTTTCGGGGACCCCAAAAACTCCCGCGTCTCCGCCGGGCGCGATCGCGGTCTCCGCTTGCACCGTCGAATCGTATTGCTCGAACACCCACCGCTTGCTCGCGACGGACGGCGCATCGAGTAGACGCTCCAGCGCGATTTCGTTGCTCGGAGGCGTGACGGTCGGGGCGAGCCTACGCCGGGCGACGGTATCGGGTGACTCCGCCGCCTTGGGGTAGTAGATCGGGCAATCGTCGACGAGCTGCTGCCCCGGAATCGAGGCGACGGTGAGGCCGTCATGGATGACCCGGAAGAGACCATCGTCCGTTACCCGCCCCACGGGCGTGGCCGAGAGCTCCCAGTATTCGCAGATCGCCTGGATGGCGGCGACGCGCGCGGGCTCCGCCACCACGAGCATCCGCTCCTGGGATTCGGACAGGAGAATCTCGTACGGCGTCATGCCGGATTCGCGGACCGGTACCAAGCTCGTGTCCAGCTCGACACCCACACCGCCGCGCGCGGCCATTTCCGCGGACGAGCTGGTGAGCCCGGCGGCTCCCATGTCTTGAATGGCGACGATGAAACCTGAGGTGATGAGTTCCAAGCTCGCTTCGAGGAGGAGCTTTTCCGTGAACGGGTCGCCGACTTGCACCTGAGGCCGTCGCGCCTCACTTTTCTCAGAAAGTTCCTCGGAAGCGAAACTCGCGCCGTGGATACCATCGCGGCCGGTGCGGGCCCCAACCGCCAGCAGCACGTTGCCCACACCGTGCGCGGCCGCTCGAATCAGGTCTTTCTCGCGGAGGAGCCCAACGCACATCGCGTTGACGAGCGGGTTGCCGCTGTAACCGGGAGCAAAGGACACCTCTCCGCCCAGGGTAGGCACGCCGACGCAGTTGCCGTAGTCGCCCACGCCCCGGACGATTCCCGCGAAGAGGTATCGATTTCTGGGATCATCGAGCGGTCCGAGCCGCAGGCTGTTGAGAACCGCGACCGGCCGAGCTCCCATCGTAAAGACATCCCGCAGAATGCCGCCCACGCCCGTCGCCGCGCCCTGGTACGGCTCAACGGCGGAAGGATGATTGTGCGATTCGATCTTGAACGCGACCGCCCAGCCGTCGGGCAACCGAAGCACGCCCGCGTTTTCACCCGGACCTTGGACGACGTGCGGTCCGGTGGTCGGAAAGGCGCGGAGAATGGGCTTTGAATGTTTGTAGGAGCAATGCTCGGACCACAGCGCGGAGAAGATTCCGAGCTCGGTGAGCGTCGGCGTGCGGCTGAGCAACTTCAGAATCATTTGATATTCGTGGTCATTGAGATTGTGCTCTTTGACCACGGCCGGAGTCACTGGGCGTTCACCGGGGAAGGGGGAAGCGGAAGACGACGACACGGGAGTCGTGGCGGTCACGCCGCGCTCGCAGCGGCTGGCGCGGCCAAGGAGCGGAGGAAGTCTGCTCCCGCGGTGCTGCCGGTTCGGAGGTCGGCCGCGCGTTCGGGGTGGGGCATGATCCCGACAACATTCCGTGCCGGGTTGCAAATGCCGGCGATCTCTCGGCTCGAGCCATTGGGGTTGGGTTCGGCGTCGATCGCACCCGCGTTGACGTAGCGAAGCACGACCCGGTGCTCCGATTCCAATTCGGCCAAGGTCTCCTTGGCGGCGGTGAATCGACCATCGCCGCTCGCGACCGGGAGCCGAATGACCTGACCCACGTGGTAGCGCGACGTGAACGGGGTGTCGGTGCGTTCGATGCGGACATCGACCGGCCGCGAAAGGAAGGCCAGGCCCGCGTTCCGCATCAGCGCTCCGGGGAGGAGGCTCGCCTCGCAGAGGATCTGAAATCCGTTGCAGATGCCAAGGACGGGGCCGCCTTTCAGCGCGAACTGCTGGACGGAGGACATCACCGGACTGAAGCGCGCGATGGCGCCGGACCGGAGATAGTCGCCGTAGCTGAAGCCGCCGGGGATCACGACGGCGTCCGCCTGCTTAAGGTCGGTCTCGCGGTGCCAAACGTAGTAGCTGTCCAGGCCCGCATCGTGGGCCGCTTTGAGCGAGTCATGATCGCAGTTGCTTCCGGGGAAGCGAACGATGGCCACGCGCTGCATCAGCCCTCCACCGCGATGCTGAAATCCTCAGTCACCGGGTTTGCGAGCAATTGTTCACACATGCGCTTCACCTCCGCTTGGGCCCGATCGGCCGAGTCGGCATTGACCTCGAACTCGATCGCTTTACCGATATGGACATTCGAGATCCCGCCAAACTTGAGGGCCGCCAAGGCATGCTCAACCGCCTGGCCTTGTGGATCGAGGAGTCCGGCTCGGGGAAGGACGCGGACGTGGACGCGGAATTTCATTCACTCTCCTCGGGTACGATGGTTCCGCCACGGGCGTCCTCGGGGGGAAGCGTCAGGCTCCTCGCCGGTGGGGCCGCCCTCGGCGACTCCGGCATCGGGAGTGTCTCCGCGCTCGAGCAAACTGATGATGGTGATCCGCAAGATGCCGAAGAGCAGGTAAAATAGGCCGAGCGGAAACAGGAACTGGGCCGGGGCCATCACGGCACCGCCGATGAGGACGATGTGAAGGATGAGGCCGAAAATTCCCGACGGCGTGCGAAAGCCCAACCGTGGCCACTTGGGGTACGGTACCCGGCTCACCATGAGCACGGCGAGGGCCAGCATTAGAACCAAAACGATTTCGTGCTGCAGTTCCAGATACGCCAGCGAGGTCCGATACCACGCCGTCTGGCTGAAAGGATAGTACACCGCCAGCGTCATCCCGGCCGCTGGGGACGGAATTCCGGAAAACCAGGAACTGGATGGTTTGATCGCGGTCATCACGTTGAAACGCGCCAAGCGGATGGCGGCGGCGACCACGTAGAGGTAGCAAGGAATCCAGCCGAGTTTTCCTGCATGGGAAAACTCGAGAAAATACATGAGCAGGGCGGGCGCCATGCCGAAGGAGATCACGTCAGCGAGCGAGTCGAGCTCCTCGCCGAACCGCGTGCCCGTGTTCGACATCCGCGCGACTCGGCCGTCCAGCATGTCGAGGACGCCCGCGAAGACGATGAACCAGCCCGCCGAGCGGAAATTGCCGTTGTAGGCGGACACGATGGCCCAGAATCCAAAGAAGATGTTGGCGAGCGTGAACGCGCTCGGGACCAGGACAACGACCCGGCGCATACCCGGACGCCTTGGATCCGGCGCGGGAATGGGCACTAATTCCACCTTGCCACCACCGTTTCCCCGGCGTGAGTCATGTCGCCCTCCTTGACGGCCACCGTCACTTCAGGGGGAAGGAAAATGTCGACTCGCGATCCAAAGCGAATCAGCCCCATCCGAGCACCCTGTTCGACGATCGCCCCGTCTCGCCCGTCGGTCACGATACGCCGCGCGATGAGCCCGGCGATTTGCCGAATGAGAACACGCCCCCTTTTCGTTTCGAGGCCAACGCTGCTCTGCTCATTCTCGAGGCTGGCCTTATCAGCCGCCGCATTCAAGAATTTGCCGGCGAGATAATGGAGATAGGTAATGGTCCCCTGACACGGGTATCGATTTACGTGGACGTTGAAAACGTTCATAAAAATGGAGACGCGCTGGGATGGACCACGGAGGAACGCGGGCTCCTCCATCCTCACGATCGCGACGACCTTCCCATCGGCGGGTGCGATGATGAACTGGTCCCCCCGCGGTCCGGTCCGCTCCGGGTTGCGAAAGAACGCCACGACCCAGATTGCGACGAGGAGCCAGGCGGCCCACACGGGCCACGGGGCCAAGACCCCAAGCGCCGCGGCGATCGCCCAGGCGGCGAGGATGAATGGAATACCTTCCGGCGCGACGGGAAGCTTCACGCCATCTCCAGTGCCTGGCCTGTGATGAGGCGATAGGCGTCGCGATACCGCACACTTGTGGCTTCCACCACCTCAAGGGGGAGAGTTGGGCCGGGGGCTTCTCCGTTCCAACGTCCCGCCGCCTTGAGCTCCAAGAGGTAGTCGCGGAGCGGCTGCTTGTCGAAGCTCGGCTGAGTCCGGCCGGGCGCGTAGCGATCCGCCGGCCAGAACCGCGAAGAGTCGGGCGTCAGCACTTCGTCGATCAACCGAAGGGTGCCCACGGCATCGTGGCCGAATTCGAATTTCGTGTCGGCGATGATGATACCGCGCTCCGCCGCATACGCGCGTCCCGCCTCGTAGATCGCGAGGCTCCGACTTCGGAGCTGTTCGGCGACGTCCCGTCCGAGGGCCAGACCAACCGCTTCGGCCGTCACGTTGATGTCATGCCCCTCCTCAGCCTTGGTGGCGGGGGAGAAGATCGGATGAGCGAGCTGCGCGCTTTCGATGAGTCCCGCGGGCAGCGCTTCGCCGGCGAGGGTGCCCGCCTTCTTGTACTCCGACCACGCGGACCCGGTGATGTATCCGCGAATGACGCACTCGAACGGCACCGGGGTCGTGCGGCGAACCAACATGGCTCGGCCAACTATTTGGGACCGGCTGGCGACCAGTGCCGGTACGGCGTCGATGATTTGGTCCGCATCGGCGGTGAGAAAATGGTTGGGACCAAGGCGGTCGAGCTTCCCGAACCAGAATTTGCTGAGCTGGGTGAGGACGGCGCCCTTGAATGGAATCGGCTCGTCCATCACGATATCGAAGGCGCTGACCCGGTCGCTAGCCACGAGCAGCAGCCGATCTCGATCGACTTCGTAGACTTCGCGCACTTTGCCTTTCCGAACCAACGGCAAGGGAAGGCTACTGGCTGCGAGGACCGTCATACCTGGATCTCCGTCGGTTGAGCGGTGCTGGCGAGCGGGCGGGCGCGCGCGAGCATCGGGGTGATGTATTCCCGCAGGAACTCCTCGACCTGCTGGGTGGCTCGACCCGTGTATCGGGTCGGATCGAGTTCGGCCTTGAGCGTTTCGGCTGGGATTGCGGCGAAGGCCGGATCCGTGGAGAGGCGGTGGAGCAAATCATTGGCGCCGCCTCGGCTCACCTCCTCCGACACCGCGAGACTGTTGGTTCGAATCACTTCATGAAGTGCCTGACGATCCCCGCCGGCTGCAACGCCGAGCAGGAGCCAACGCTCGGTCGCCATGAAGGGCATCTGTTGATCCACATGTCGCCGGATGACCGGTTCGCGCACTTCGAGGCCGGCGGCAATGTTGGTGGCGAGAATCAAAATGGCATCGGCTCCGAGGAAGGCCTCAGGGAGGGTCAGACGCCGGTTGGCGCTGTCGTCGAGACTTCGCTCGAGCCATTGGGTCGCGGCGGTGTGCGCACCATTGGCTTGGAGAGAAATGACGAACCGGGCCAGAGCGTTGATCCGCTCTGCCCGCATCGGGTTCCGCTTGTAGGCCATCGCGCTCGAGCCGATCTGCTCCGATTCGAACGGTTCCAGCAACTCGCCCTCATGCTGGAGCAGCCGAAGGTCATTGGCCATCTTCGCCGCCGATTGGGCGACCCCGCTCAACACGTCGAGGACCATACTGTCCGCTTTCCGCGGATAGGTCTGGCCCGTGACCGCGAACGGGGCCAGGAATCCGAGCCGGGCGGTGACCCGGCGGTCGAGCTCTCGAACTTTGTCGTGGTCCCCATCGAAAAGCTGGAGGAACGAGGCTTGGGTGCCGGTGGTTCCCTTACAGCCGCGAAACCGAAATGTGTCAAGCCGGTGGCAGAGTTCCTCGGCGTCGAGGGCGAAGTCCTGCATCCACAGCGTGGTCCGCTTGCCCACCGTCGTGAGTTGGGCCGGTTGAAAGTGGGTGTAGGCCAGACAGGGCACGTGCGCGTAGCGCTGGGCAAACCGCCCCAGGGTGTCCAGCAGGGCGACGATGCGGCCCAATAACAGCTTCATCGCGTCCCGCATCACGACCAGGTCCGCATTGTCGGTAACGAACGCGCTGGTCGCTCCGAGGTGAAGAAACGGTCGGGCGTCGGGCGCCTGTTCGCCGAAGGCATGGATATGGGCCATGACGTCGTGGCGGAACCGCCGTTCAAACTCGGCCGCGACCTTCAAGTCTGCATCATCCAGGTGCGCCCGCATTTGGGCCAGCGCCTTCTCCGGAATGGGCAAGCCAAGCTCGCGTTCCACCTCCGCGAGCGTGAGCCATAGACGGCGCCAGAGGGAAATCCGGAGTGGCTCCCCCCAAAGGGCCTGCATGGCGGGGGAGGAGTACCGGGAACCCAGGGGTGATTGGTAGCGAGGATCGCTCATCGGAATTGGAGATCCGTCCAGATGACTTGCCCGTCGCGCTCAAAAAAGACTCGAAACATCTCTTGCGATCGCATGGACTGAAACAGGTCGCCGACCTGCGCTGCCGTCGAAACCATCGTACGGTTCACCGCCAAGACAACATCACCGGCTTGCAGGCCGGTGAGTCGACCCACTTCCTGGTTGACGCGGAAAATCAAGGCCCCGCGTTCGCTCCGGATGCCGCGCTCGGCACGCACCGCCGGTGTCACCGTCACCAGCTCGACTCCTTTGAGGACGACCACCTTTTCTGAGATCGCCGAGGGGACGTCGCCGGACACCAGGTGGCGGGTCTGGATTGGCCCACCCTCGGCGTCACGGATTTTTAATTCGACTGAATCTCCGACGTGGAGATCGAGCTTCACCGACTCCCAGTCGAGGAAGTTACGCAGTCGGCGTCCATTGGCTTCGACCAGAACAGTTTTCGGTCGAATGCTGGCGCGCGCGGCGGGGCTGCCGGGTGCCACTTGCTGGACCGGGACGCCGCCGGCGGTTTTCCAGTCGCGCATCTCCCGGGATCCTCCCACATCGATTCCCGTCCATGCCCGCCGAACCGATCCGTGTTGAAGGATGTCGTCCGCGATGCGCAGCGCGCGTTCAATCGGAATCGCAAAGCCGAGTCCAATCGAGCCTCCGCTACTGGTCAGAATGGACGAGTTCACGCCCACGACCTCGCCGAGGGCATTGGAGAGCGGGCCACCCGAGTTGCCAGGATTGATCGAGGCGTCGGTTTGGATCATGTCCAGATAGAGTCCGGTCTGCTCGCTGCTCGGCAGAATATTGCGGTTGGTGGCGCTCACGACTCCCGCGGTGACCGTCGGCTCTGAGTTTCCGAGCAGGTATACGTAGGGGTTGCCGAGGGCGATGACCCACTCGCCGATCATGAGATCGGTGCTTTTGCCGGTCGTAACGACCGGCAACCCCTTTCGGTTGATTCGTAGAACCGCGATGTCGGTCACCGGATCTTCGCCGAGGACCTTTGCCTCGTTCTCCGAATTGTCGGCCAAAGAGACGGTGATAGTCTCGGCGCCGGCCACCACATGTTGATTCGTGATGATGACGCCGTCGGAGCGGATGATGAATCCCGTACCAAACCCTTGGACGACCTGTTCGGACTCCTGGGGCAGGAACAGGGAAAACGGATTTTCGACTTGCGTTCGTCGGTGGGTCGTCACGCTGATCGAAACCACCGCTGGGGCGAGCCGCGCCGCAGCATCGACGATCGCGGTTCGTCGCGTGGTACTGAGTGCCTGCTGCTTGGCAATCCGCATGGTTGCGAGGGCCGGGGTCACGAACGAGGTCTCGTGGCTCTGGTCTCGACAACTCCCGAGGGTAAGTAAGAGCGGAAGGACGACGCGGTATCGGTTCAAGGACATACGCCGTCCGAAGGGGCGAAGCAGGTCGGCGGGTACTCCGCCGCCATGAAATAGAGGCCGCGCGCCGGGGCCGGAGGGCTGGTTCGCATCCCTGCTTCGCCAGCAAGCAATCGCATCAAGTCCTCCGGTGGCCGGCGTTCGAGCCCGATATCGACCATCGTGCCCACAAGGAATCGCACCATATGATGGAGAAAACGGTCCGCCGCGACATGGAAGCGAAATCCCGGGGCATCACAGCGCCGTTCCCATTGGGCGAGTGCAACCTGACATCGGTAGTGCGGGCGCGTCGAACTGCGTACCGAAAAATGCGAGAATTCGTGCTCCCCCAGAATGGAACTCGCCGCCCCGTAGAGTCGTCCCTCATTGAGTTCGCGCCCCAAAGCCCATTCATATCGATGACGAAACGGTGACGCCGACGTGGCGTCGGTGCCGATATCGTAGCGATACCGTCGGCCGAGGGCGGACTTCCTCGCATGAAAGCCTGGCGCCGCTTCCCGGACCGATTCCACCCAGCACTCCGACGGCAGCAATGCGTTGAGGGCCCGTCGCAACGCGCTCGGGGTCCAGCGCGCGGGTAGCGTGCAACTCACGCCCATCCCCAATGCATGGACCCCTGCGTCCGTCCGACCGGCGGCGTGGGCGACGATTCTCCGGCCCGACAGTCGCTCCAACGCTGCCTCAAACTCGCCCTGAACCGTCCGGCCTTCCGCCTGCCGCTGCCAGCCCACAAAGTGGGTGCCATCGTAATGAATGCAGGCCAGGAAAGTCCGTTCCATCTGGGCCGGAATCTAGCCCGGTTGAGAGGGTGGATCAAGCGCCGCAACTCGTTGTCCGGCTTGGGAGTTAGAGCGGGATAAAGAAAAAACTGAGCCGGCGACCCGAAGGCCGCTCGCGCGAATGACCCGGCTGCGCGCAGGCCAGTAAGGGGAAGTGCTTGCGTTATGCCGTTCCCCGCGCCGCGCGGGGACGACGAAGCCACCGACGGACCAGAACCACCACCGCCAGGGCGAGTAGGAACAACGGGAGCAACCCGCCGGCGACCTGGATGCTCGCTGCGATCACCGAGACGCCGTTCCGGTACGCCTCCTTGAACGCATTGACCACCACGTTCGACCCCGGATCGCCAATTATCGGGGTTGGTTCCCGGAGGTCGACCACCAAAGTGCTGATCGCCACTTGCGACTTGAGATAGCGGACTCGGCCTTCATACCGTTCGATTTCTTCCCGCACCCGCGCCAACTCATGCTCCACCGCCAGAACATCCTGTAGCTTGCCGGTACGACGGCCGAGGAGGTTGATGAGGCGGTCTTCCAGCCGTTGTGCGTTCGCCATCCGAGCCTCTACGTCGACGTATTCTTTGCCGACATCCTGGCTCGTGGTCGTGGCGTTCCGGATTTTCCCGATCCCCTCGAGCGCTGAAAGTATCCCCTCGTATCGCTCTGCTGGGACCTTCAGCTCGAGTTTTGCGGTCCGCCGTTGGTCTTGACCGGCCTCGATAACGCTCCCGCCCAGGAATCCGCCCATTTGCGCTGCGAGAGCATGTACCCGGCGGATGGCGCGATCGAGCGAATCGACTTCGATCTCGACCTGCCCGGTGCGAATGAGCATGCTCGAGCTTCGGAGCGCGCCACCGCCAAGGATACCGGCGTGGGGTTTCTCTCCGATGGATGTTTCGCTTGACGCCGTCCCGTCATCCGCTGGGACGGGCCGAGCCGCGAAACCAGGCCCGCCGGAATCGGATATTGGTGAGACGGGACGTAAACTCGCCACCTTCTCCCGTCCAGTGGCCTGCGATTCCGGGCCCCTCCGAGGCCGGCTTGCTTGGAGACAGGCTCCGAGGGCTAGGAGCGCCAGCATGAGATTACGACCAGCCCGTTTCATTGAATCCCCCGCCCGGATATGAGTTCGCGAGGCAACGACGGGTGGGAGATGCACAACGCTTAGGAATTTGCACGCAGCGGGGCGGCGCCGACTGGAGGGCTAGTCGTACTCGATCTGGCCCGTGACGGAGCCGGTCCAATCCGGCCGGGGTGGAGTTGGGCTTTGAGCTGTTTTCTCCTCCTTCACCGAGCTTCCCGATCCGGCGTTCATGGTAGGGAAGGGGCCAACCTGTGACCGCGCAGCGTGCGAGGTGCCTCCATCGTCAGTATTTTCGAATCACCCCGACGACGACGCCCTGGATCAACACGTCGCTCTCCAGAAAACGAAGGGGTTGCACGGTGGTGTTGGCCGCCTGGAGTCGAATCCATCCGCCAGTCTCCCGATAGAATTTCTTGACCGTGGCCTCAGCCCCGTTAACGAGCGCGATGACCATCTCGCCGTTCTCGGCGGTCTGCCGTCCATTCACGACGACGAAATCTCCGTCGAGAATGTGTTCGTCGATCATCGATTCACCGCGCACCTGGAGGGCATAGTTAGGCCCACGCCGGGGAAGCATCTGATCCGGGACCGCGAGAACTTCTTGGTGCATGAGGGCCTCGATCGGCGTGCCCGCCGCGACCCGGCCGAGCAGGGGAATGTCGGTAGCACCGGAGATTCCCTTCGGAGGAAGGAGCTCGATTGACCGGCTTTCATTGTAGGTTCGCCGGATGTAGCCCTTCCGTTCCAGGTTGGTCAGGTGTTCGTGCACGGTGGCGAGGGATTGAAAGCGAAAGTGCTCGGCGATTTCCTCGAAGCTGGGCGCATAGCCCTGCGCTTTGATCTGTTCCTCGATGAAGACGAGAATTTCGCGTTGGCGCTTGGTAAGGGGCATGCTGTCGTCCTCCTAGGTGGGGCTCCGAATAGAACCCGAAATTCATTCTACCCGAAGGAGCCCCGAAGGGCAAGGGGCGCCCGACACCTGCGTCAGCGGTGATTCCCTTATAACTTATGCACATACCGTCTCCTGTTCCGCCGGAGTCCAAACTCTGAATTCCTCAGCGCGGTTCGTCCCTCGCGTCGTGCGAGCGCTTCCGTGACTATGCCCGCCGAATCGCCTCTCGCCCTCCCGACGACCGAGGTGGAGGAACTGATTCGGGCCTTGGTCAAGGCCCTCCGAGCCTTTCAGATGTACCTCCCCAACAATCCGATGTACCATCGGGCCGCGCAGCAGCTTCGGGACGCGTTCCCGCCCGTCTGGGGGCTCACGGAGGACCTCATTCTCACCGTCGCCGAGACGGATTTGGTGTGGGAGGAACAGCTCGTCTACCACCAAGCAAATAAGACCGAATCCTTTGCCTGGATGCTTTACAAGGACGGCATGCGGGTGCTCACGCTGAAACGCGGAGTGGAACAGGAAGAGATCGTTCGGCTGCTACAGACGGTCACGCGGGCGCGCCTGCTGGCGGCCGACGCGGGCGACGATCTCTTGACGTTGCTTTGGGAGCAGGACTTCCACTTCATCGAACACCGATTTGCGGAAGTGATTGTCGAAGGCATTGCGGTGCTCGATCCCCAAGCGGTGGACATGGCGTATGGAGCGGAGGATGCGCCCACCACGGAGGAACGGGCGGAGCAGGTGCGAGAAGAAGCGCAGACCGCCCGACCGAAGGGTGTCATCGACCCCGACGACTTTGACTCCACGCTCTATTTCCTGGACGAAGAAGAGATTCGCGCATTGCAGACCCAAGTGCAGGACGAGTACATCCGTGATGTTCGGAGCCCGGCCATGGCTGCGGCGCTGGACGTGTTCGAGCTCGAGCCGACGGCAACCGTGCGCGCCGAGGTCATGTCAGTCCTCGAGCAACTCTTCCCTAATTTGTTGCATGCCGGCGAGTTCCGAACGGTCGCCCTCATTCTGCGGGAGATTCGCTTGGTCGTCGGCCGCGTGCGGGGGCTCACCACGGACATCAAGGCGCGGATTCAGGGGTTCGAAACCCGGCTGAGCGAACCGGCGATTGTGGCGCAGCTGGTCCAGGCGCTCGACGGGGTGGTTTCGCTGCCTCCGGACGAGGACATCGGGGAAGTCTTGCGTGAACTTCGCGCCCCCGCGCTCGAGACTCTCTTGACTTACTTACCCCGGCTCAGCAACCCGCAGCTTCAGGCCCTGCTGGAGGCGGCGGCGGACCGGATCGCGGCCAACAACACCGCGGAGGTGCTTCGTCTCCTTCGCCAGCCGAAATCCGGAGCGCTCCCGGCGCTCGTGCGCGTTTGTGGCCGGTTATCGATTCAGCCCGCCGTCCCGGGGCTCACCGAAGTGCTCGAGCATGAAGACTCCGGCCTGCGCTTGAGCGCCGTCGAGTCGTTGGCCGCGATCGCCTCGCCGGGCGCGCTGACGGCGCTCGAGCGTTCGCTAGACGACCCTGATCGGGCCGTCCGGGTCGCGGCGGTCACCGCCGTCATGGCGCGCGGATTCAAGGGCGCGCAAAAGCGGCTCGAGCTGGCGGTTCAAGGGAAAGGGCCGGTGGAACTCGAACGGGCCGAAAAGCGCCAGTTCTTCGAGGCCTACGCGATTGTGGCGGGAGCCCCGGCTCTGCCGGTATTCGCGGAGATCCTCGAGCCCCGCGGCCTGTTCCGGAAAAAGGGAAATCCCGAAACGCGAACCTGCGCCGCGTACGCTGTGGGCCGGATTCGGACCGACGAGGCACGAGCGATTCTTCAACGGGTCTCCAACGACAAGGAGCTTTCGGTCCGCAACGCGGCGGCGCGGGCGCTGCGGGAGTGGGGTGGATGACCGACGAACTTCGGGATCGCCTTGGCCGGGCGGGTGGAGGAGAGACCAGCGACGACGGATTCCTCCGGCAGGCTGGGCGCAGCTTTCTCTTGACGCTCTATGCCGCGCTTCGAAGCCTCAAGTTGTATCCCGTTGAAAACGCGACGGTGCAAAAAGCATTGGAGGATCTCCAAGCGAGCACTGCCACGATTCTCAATGCGGAAGGCGAGATTGAAATCCGACTCTCGGGGGACTTCATTTTCGTCAACTCCACGCGGCTCCGCCTCGAACTCGACAACTACGCGGCCTTCGGCGGCATCCTCGCCACCCTTCGCGCCTTCGACATCGGGCTGTTGCGGGTGCGCGTTGGTGTCGAACGGCGGGAGCTGCAGGCCTTCTTGAGTATCCTCCTCAGCCTCTCGGGCGGCAACGAGGGTCCGGAAGACCGGTACACCGGTCTCACCGAACGCCTGGCCCAGGCGCATGTCGCGAACCTCGAACTCGAGCCGACCAGCGTTGCCCTCGGGATGGAGGAAGACAAATACTCGCGCGAAATCGCGAAGCGGACGTACTCGCATGGCGTGGCGGTTACCAAAGACGTGATGAACTCCATTCGCTTAGGCCGGACGACGAGCCTCAAGAAAGTCAAACGCGCGGTGCAGATGATCGTGGATCAAGTCCTCAATAACGAGACGTCCATCATCGGCCTCACCACCTTACGGGACTATGACGAATACACCTTCACCCACTCGGTGAATGTGTGCATCTTTGCCGTGGCGCTCGGGCGAAAGATGGGCTTTTCCAAGCTCCAGCTCTACGATCTCGGTATGACGGCGTTGTTGCACGATGTCGGCAAGGCTCGGGTTCCGATCGAGGTGCTCAACAAGGTCACCGGCTTGTCCGAGGACGAGTGGCGGGCGATTCAAACCCATCCCTGGCAGGGCGGGCTCACGTTGTTCACCTTGCGCGGATACGAGGAGATTCCGTATCGCTCGATCCTGGTGGCGCACGAACATCATATGAAGGTGGATCTCACAGGATATCCCAAGCATATTCGCCCGCGCCAGCTTGGCCTGTTTTCGCGGATCGTCGCGGTGGCCGACGGTTTCGACGCAGCGACCAGCCGCCGCACTTACCAGACGGTCCCCATCGAACCGGATGCGGTGCTCCGCGAAATGTGGGAGAACAAGCGCCGGGGCTACGATCCCATGATCGTCAAGGCGCTGATCAACCTGATCGGGATCTACCCGGTCGGCACCTGCGTCATCCTCGACACCTTGGAGGTCGGGATCGTGGCGGCCGTCAACCCCGACCGTCAGCTGCTCAATCGTCCGATGCTTCGGGCGGTGATCGATAGCGAAGGCGCTCACATCTCGCCACCGGGCCGGCCCGTGGATCTTTCCGAGCGGTATGCCGATGGCACCTTCGTCCGCGCGATCGTCAAGGTTACTAACCCCGACCGGTACGGCTTGACCGTTGG
>JANYKV010000193.1 GCA_025358055.1 Gemmatimonadota bacterium | reverse complement strand
ACCTCCGGAGTATCCGTGGCCAACTTACCCACCACAAGTGTCAGCGCCCTAGATCCGGCGCCTCGGTGTTCTGGTCGCCCTACGGCAGCCCACAAACCACTCGCGTCTGAGTCCGGTCCAGCCACCCATATGACCTCGCCTAGGTCGGAGCGCACGCGTCGTATTCTGTTGGCGGACTGCGACCAGATGTATTGCGCGGTGGCCCGTTTGGTGGATCCGGAGGGAGCGGGCCACGCGATGTACTTGATTGTGGGTGGGCGGGCCGACAGCCGGGGTGTGGTGTGCTCGGCCTCATACGAGGCGCGTGCATTTGGGGTCCGGGCGGGCATGCCGATCGCGCGGGCGCTGCGACTCTGTCCCGGCGCGACGTGCGTTCCCGTTCCGCGTCGGGCCTGCGCCGAAAAGAGCCGACAGGTCGCGGCAGTGCTCCGGGAATGGGCCCCCGTGGTAGAGCCGGCGAGTATTGACGAGTTCTATCTCGACCTCGAAGGGACCGAGGCGCTCTACCGCGAGCCGATGGCCGCCTCCGCCGCACGGATTCGGGAGGATGTGATTCGGCGGACGGGGCTCTCGGTGTCAGTCGGGGGCGGTACCAACCGTCTCATCGCTAAGCTAGCGGTCGAGCGGGCGAAACCTCACGCCGGGGTGGCGGCTGCCGGGGTCTTCGTGGTGGAGCCGGGCCAGGAGCAGGCGTTCGTCCGGGAGCTGCCGCTCGCCGCAATTCCTGGCGTGGGCCCGAAGTTTGGCGAAAAGCTGCGGCGCTTTGGGGTGGTGCGGATTGCGGATGCGCTGGGCGTCGATCTGAAAACGCTCGAGTCCTGGTGCGGCGTCCGGACCGGGCGCTGGCTGTTCGAACGAATCCGGGGCCGCGATCCGACGCCGGTGCTGCCGCGGGACACGGCTAAGTCGGTGAGTCGCGAAGAGACCTTTAGCCATGATATCGCCGACGATGTGACGCTGGAAACGCAACTTTTGCGGCTGGCGGTACGGCTCGGCGCCGATGTTCGTCAGGTGCATCTCGCTGGCCGCACGATCACCCTCAAGCTCCGCGACTTTGATTTCAAGACCCGGAGCGCGTGCCGCACATTGCCGGAGCCGGTGGATTCCGACCGCGGAATCCACGCGGTTGCGTTGGACCTGCTGCATGGGCTGCGTCGGGACCGACGGGTGGCAGTGCGCCTCCTCGGCGTCGGACTCTCCCAGTTCGCTCCTGAAGAACGGCTCGCCCAATTGCCGCTTTTCGAGCCCCCAGCCGCCTCGCCCTCCGTGCAAACGCTCCGGGACCGAGCGCTCTCTCGGTTGGTGGATCGTATCAACACGCGCTATGGCCGTGACGCCATCCAGCCCGCGCGGTTAGTGGACGACCACGAGGAGGAATGACTCACGGACGGGCTAGATGATGTGAATCGCCGTGGCTTTGATCGCGAGCTGCACGACCTCCCCCGTCCGATACTGCATCTCATCGGCCGTGGTGGTTGTGATCGCCGCCGTGAGGGGCTCGCCCGCGTCGACGTGAAGGTAGGTGATCGGTCCAACTGTTTCCCGCCGCACGATGGTGGCCCCGAATCGATTCCGCGCTGATCCGAGATGCGGAGCTCGCCCGACCACCAAGTCCTCGGGGCGAAGGATGATGTGCGCGGGCCCTTCGCGATCCGCGACCAACTCGAGCACGAGTCGTCCGACGCGGAATAGCGCCGGGAACGTAAGCGCCATTTCAGGATCGGCGGCCTCACGGCGCTGGATGACGCCGGCCAACAAATTTCCCGTCCCCACAAAGCGAGCCACCTCCGGACTGTTGGGATATCGGAACACGTCGTCCGGTCGTCCGGCCTGGGCCACCGTCCCCTCGTGGAGGATCGCCACCACATCGCCCCACCGCAATGCATCTTCGAAATCATGCGTCACTTGCAGGATGGTGATCGGCTCCTGCTCATGGATGGACTGCAATACCGCCCGCACCGCGCGCCGGGTGGTCGGGTCCACGGCGGAGAACGGTTCGTCGAGGAGTAGAATGTCCGGTGCGGGGGCCAGGGCGCGGGCCAACGCGATGCGCTGCTGCTCGCCGCCGCTCAGACCGGTCACCGTTCGGTCGAGGAGGTGCCCGATCCCCAAGCGATCGGCAAGGTCGGCGATCCGCGCATGAGCTGGCCCAACCGGTCGGCCGCGGCCGGGGCCAGTCAGTCCGTACCAGATGTTTTCGCGCACCGTGTAGTGCGGAAACAGGTGGTAGTGCTGGTACACGATTCCGACGCGGCGGGCCTCTGGAGCGATCCCGGCTACATCATGGCCGCGCAGAAAGATCCGACCGCTGGCGAGGGGAAGATGCCCGGCGATCATCTCAAGGAGCGTGGTCTTGCCGGAACCGGTTGGGCCGATAATGAGCCCGTGTCCGCGGGCCGGCACCACAAAATTGATCTCCCGCAACGCGAATTGCGGGAGGTGCACCCCCACGCCCTCGAGCCGAATCATGCGGGTTCCCGCGGGCGGACGAAGCGGACGACTCCAAGGACCGCCAACGAAACCAAGAGGAGGATCGCCGCGGCCGGGATCGCGGCCGGAAGCCCCGACAAAGTGAACCGATCGTACAGGTAGACGCTCGCCACTTTAGGATTGTACGTCAGAATCACGATCGCGCCGAACTCGCTTACGCTCCGGGCCCAGGCCATGACCGCGCCCGTGAGAACACCCCGACCGGCCAGCGGCAGTGTGATCCGCCGGAACGCCTGCCAGCCATTGTCCCCCAAAGACCGGGCGACCCGCTCGAGTTGAGGGTCGACCGCGCGGAAGGCATCTCGGGCGGCATGAACGATCAGGGGCACCGACACGAACAACATCGCGGCGATGATTCCCGGGATGTGGTTTACGACTTCGATTCCCCAAAAGGCCAAGACCCGGCCGACGGCGGTCTGTCGGCCCAGGAAGAGCAGCAGCGCAAGGCCGGCGACCGGGTGCGGTAACACGATCGGGAGATCGAGCAGAGCAGTCACCACGTGACGACCCCGAAACGGGGTCCGGGCGAGCGCGTATGCCAAGGGGAGCCCAAGGGTCAGCCCGATGAGGGTGGCGGCGGTTGCGGTGAACAGGGTGAGCGCAATCGCGGCCCGGAGTTCAGGATCCGCCAGGGCGGCCTGGAGTTCGGTAGGCGCGGCGTAGACCAGCAGCCGCAATACGGGCCCTGCGATGAAGAGCACGAGGAGGGCGCTGACCATGGCCATCCCGATCCGGAGCCACCCGATTCGTTGCATCGGTGCAAATTCTCACTGTTTCGTGCTAGAGTAAACCGTCACCAACTCTGACCAAGGCGAGCGTGCTTCATGTCGACCAGCGTCCCAAGCCCCTCCTTCGCACCGGCCGCGGGTCCGCGCGTCGGCTTCCTCGGTCTCGGCGCGATCGGAAACCCGATGGCGGCTCGCCTGGTCCCGAGGTTCCCTTTGGTCGTGTGGAATCGGACGGCAGCTCGCGCCACGGACTTCGCGGCGCGTCACCAGATCTCCGCGTTGGCGACTCCGCGCGAGGTCGCTCAGCGCTCCGACGTGCTGGTAACCTGCGTCCCCAACTCAGCCGAGGTAGAGGCACTACTCGATGGGCCGGATGGCCTTCTTGCGGGCCTGGCTCCAGGCACGCTCTTGATTGACTGCACTTCCGGATCCCCGGCGGGCTCTCGGCGAATTGCCCACCGGTTAACCGCAGTGGGGGCGCAATTTGCCGATGCTCCCGTGAGTGGAGGGACAAAGGGCGCCGAGGCAGGAACCCTTACCATAATGGTGGGGGCCGATCCCGGTGTATTTGCGCGGGCCCTTCCGGTGCTCGATGCGATGGGGAAACGCATTGTCCACATGGGTCCGATCGGAAGTGGCGATGCCATGAAGGCGGTGAACCAAGTGCTCCTCGCGGTCCATCTTTTGGCGATCGGCGAGGGCCTCGCGGCGTTGACCAAAATGGGAGTCTCTCCGGCCAAAGCTCTCGAGGTGTTGAACGGATCGACGGGCCGCTCGATGGTCAGTGAGGTGCATGTTCCGGAGCGGGTGCTGACCGGTCTCTGGCCTCGAACCTTTCGCGCCGCCCTCCTCGATAAAGATGTGGAAATCGCCCGAGGACTCTTCGAAGA
This sequence comes from Gemmatimonadota bacterium, assembly GCA_025358055.1. GTDB lineage: Bacteria > Gemmatimonadota > Gemmatimonadetes > Gemmatimonadales > GWC2-71-9 > JANYKV01. The sequence goes on along the minus strand of JANYKV010000193.1, from coordinate 794 downwards.
GCTGGGGTTGCAGGCGCCGGTGGCGGAATTGGCGGCAACGTTGATGCACCATGCGCGGCAGACGTTGGGCGAGGAGGCTGATCACGTGGAAGTGATTCGTCTCATCGAGGAACAGGCTGGAGTGGAGATCCGGGGGTGATGCGTCCGGAGTCCCTTGTCGTTCGTGGTCCATCCCTCCACCTTCCCGCGTAGCCGGAGGCGTTGCCATGGGAGACTGGGGTAGCACACTGAAAATGTCGGCGGAGATTGCTCTCTCGGATGGCACCGTCTATCCGGGCTTCGTCCATTTGCAGGAACGGGTTCCTTATCGCAATGGCCCTGAAACACCACTGGACATGCTCGACCGGCCCGACCCCTTTCTGCCCCTCACGATGCAAGGCGGAGAAAGCTACTTCCTATCCAAATCACAGATTGCGGTGCTGTCATGTGAGCCGCCGGAGACGGAAGCGGATGTCGAGCGACGGAGCGTCGCTCAGTTCCTGGCCCTACATGTGATCCTGGCGGACGGGACTGATTTTCAAGGGATCGTGAGTCTGGAATTGCCACCCACCCGACGGCGTGCGCTTGACTACTTGAATTCGTTCAAGGAGTTCTTCGTGCTCTGGACCGGGTCGACGGCCCATTACATCAACCGCGCCCACGTTCGTGTGGTGCGCCCGCTGGACTGAGGGACAAGTGGCGCGACTAGACCGGTTTCTGCAAGCGATGAAAGAGCACGGCGCCGAAACGCTGGAGCTTTCGACCGGAAAACCAGTGCGCCTCACCCTGAACGGGGTACCGCGTCCGGCCACTCG
>JANYKV010000190.1 GCA_025358055.1 Gemmatimonadota bacterium | reverse complement strand
GTGCCGCTGCCGCCGTTGGTCCACACACCGGTGGCTGTGAACGAGGTTGTGCCACCGGTTTGCACCGTGCTCGCTTTCGGCGAGACGACGACACCGGATAACGCCGGAGGCGCCGTGGCGGTGACGATTACCGAGCCGGTGTCGGCCGGGCCACAGGCGCACGCGGCAATGACGCCAAACGTGCCCGCAACCTGCCCCGCTGAGAACAATCCGGTCGCGCTGATGGTGCCTCCAGTAGCGGAATAATATACGATAGGTGCCCGGTTGGCGCCATCACTCCAGACACCGGAAACCGTGTATTGTTTCTTGGCGCCGGCACTCACAGAGGCGCCTTTCGGCCCCAGGATAACCTGGGTCAAAACAGGCGCGGTCACGGACACGAATGAGGTGTCAACGAGAGTACTCGCCGTCTGAGGCCGGGTAATGACCCGGTAGGTCCCTTGCGTCGATGAGGCAGTAAATAGGCCACTTGAGTTGATCGTGCCGCCTGTGGCGCTGTACGCCACCTGAGGGATCACACTGTTGCCATTGCTCAACACACCGGTTGCCGAGAACTGTTGCTTCAATCCTGCAGGGACAGCAGCGGCAGTCGGCGTCACCATGAGTTGGGTAAGGACCGGTGGGGTGACTGTGACCGTGCTCGTGTCCGCCAGGGTTCCCCCCGACTGGGTCGCGATCACCTTGAAAGTTCCTGTGACCGTCCCTGCGGTATAAGAGCCGCTCGCGGTTACCACACCGCCCATGGCGGTGTATGTGACGGCTGGAGTAATGGTGGTGCCGTTGGTGAGCGTACCGGAGACGGAGAACTGAACGCTGGCGCCGGATGGCACCGTGGCGGTGGCGGGCGTCATCGAAAGTGAGTTGAGAGAAGGCGGGCCCGATGCAATGGTGACCATCGAAGTGTCCGCCAATGTGCCGCCCTGCTGCGTCGCAATCACGCGGTAGGTACCTGATGTGGTGCCGGCCGTGAAGACCCCGGCGGAGGTGATCGTTCCTCCGTTGGCCTTGAATGTGACTGCAGGAGCGCCACCCCCGCCGTTAGTCCAAACCCCCGTCACCTGGAACGCGAGCGTCGCCCCGCTCGCCAAGGATGCGGTTGCCGGTGTGAGCACAACGGCTTGGAGAACCGGCGGGGTGTTCGTGATAGTGACGGTCGCCGTGTCCGCCAGCGTACCACCGAACACTTGGGCAATGATCGGAAAGGTGCCAGGTGTGGTACCCGCGGTGAAGAACCCTCCGCCCGTGATCGTGCCACCTGCAGTGCTGTAGGTAACCGTTGGCGCGCCTTGGCCCCCATTCGTCCAAGTGCCGTTCACCGAAAACTGGGCCGAGCTGCCCGAGGTCAGATTCGTTGCCTTAGGGGCGATCGTGATTCCCGTGAGAGTCGGCGGGGCCTGGGAAATCGAGACCACGCTCGTATCGGCCACGCTCGGATCGCCGACCGATGCCACGACCTGGTAAATCCCCGGCGTGTTCCCGGCGGTGTAGAGGCCGGAAGTCGTTATGGTGCCGCCGGTGGCAGAGTACGAGGCGGTAGTCGCCCGACTGCTTCCATCGGAGTAACTCGCTGTGGCGCCGAATTGCTGCGTTCCACCCAGCGGAAGGGAGACGCTTCCGGGGTTGATGGCTAGGGCCGTGAGAACGGAACCGGTCACCGTGACCGTGGACGTGTCGGCTTTGCCGAACCCGGTCGCTACCGCAATGACCCGGTACGTTCCCGGAGTGCTACCCGCGGTGTAAAGCCCGCCAGTCGAGATGGTGCCACCCGTGGCCCCATAGGTCACGGGGGGGAGGGCGGAGCCCCCATTGCTCCACGAAGCGGCGGTAGAGAATTGGATGGTCCCCCCAACCCCTGCGGTCGCGGTCCCCGGATTCAGAATGAAATTGGTGAGCGTCGCGCCGGATGGCTGCGAAATCGTCACGGCGGCCGTATCAGCCATAGTGCTTCCGGCCACGGTGGCGATGACCTTGAAGGTGCCGAGCGCCACACCGGCGGTGAAGGTGCCATTCAGGGATACCGTTCCCCCGTTCGAACTCCAGTTGACGCCGACCGCTCTCGTACCGCCACCCTGGACTAGGCCTTGTGCCGCATAGTTTTGGCTGGCGCCCGGATACAGGTTCGCGGTCTTCGGAGTCACCGAGACCCCGCTCAGCGGCGGCACGGTGATGGTGACGTCAGAAGAGTCGGCCCGCCCGGCGCCTGGGTTTCCGAGCTTCTTCGTGATCACCCGGTATTTGCCGGGCTTCGAGCCGGCGGTATACAGTCCCGATTGCGTAATCGTTCCCCCGGTGGCGCTGTAAGAAACCGGAGGCGACGTGACCCCGCCATCGTTCCAGGCGGCCGTCACACTGAATTGCTGGGTCTTTGTGGGCGCAAGGATTGTGGCCGACGGGTTCAGAATCAACGTGGTAATGAAGGGCGCCGAGGAACTGATGGTGACCAGCGCGCTATCCGCAACGCCATTTTGGGCCTGCGCCCGAACATAAAAAGAGCCGGAGGTCGATCCCGCGGTGAAACTACCGGATTGGTCCACCGTGCCGCCGTTCGCTGTCCATGTCACCGGCACCTGCTGGCTGTTCCCGTCACTCAGCAGCGCCAGGCTCGAAAACTGTTGCTGGGCCCCTCCAGTGAGGCTGATCTGGTTCGGCGTTACGACCAATTGTGACACGGTGAGGCCGGCTCGCACGGTCACGATCGCCGAATCGACCTTGTCTGCAGCGCCTTGGGCGCGGGCCAAGACGTGGAACTCGCCGGCTGTGGTCGCGGTAAACAGTCCGGTCGGGCTGATGTCGCCCCCGCTGGCCGACCAATTCACCTGGACCGCCATACTATCCCCGGCACTACCGCGGCCATACGCGGCAAACTGGATCATCTCCTTGGCAATCACGGAGCCCGAGTGGGGCGTCACGATGACTGCCGAGAGAGTCGAACCCGGGGGGCCGTTGCCCACAAAGTCCTTAGCTTCTCCCGGGGCGCAGGAGGCGAGGAGAAATGCGGCGAGAGCCGGGGCGATCACTTTGGCACCGGCCAAACGGATCGCGAGCGCGCGACGGAAAGTCATCGTCTGAGAACCTTTTCACTGGTACAGGAGTTCGCCCCAACCGTTCCCTACCCGTCTACCGCCCTTGGGTCGCAGCCTGATTACTGCAAATCTCAGGCTTAAAAAGTGTATCATTATTGTACAAATTATTTGCTCAACAGGCCGTGATTCAGTTACTGCATTGCGGTATAATGTTTTATTGAAGTGTAAAGATTTGCACTATACAAATCGATGTAATAATACTGGTCATTCAGCTCCGATCGTGCAATTTGCCGTTCGACCAAACAGGGTCCGAAAACGATGGGATCCATGCTCTTTTGTTCGAATATTCTATAAAGACGTCGTTCGGAGATTTTCTTGGACACTTTCCCCAACCCAGTCTGCCACCCGTCCCGTATCTCTCTCAACCGCGACCACCAGGGTCTTGCGAATTGCAGCCTTGCCCGGCTCCTTCTTAGTACTCTCCTCACACCTCGGAGGGTTCCGCGCGGAGACTCGATGCTGACCCAAAACTGCCGCGTATCTGCCGCATCAGCTCTGAAGGACAAAGGGGCCCCCTCTCCCGGCGCTTAGTGGCGCATAACTCCCAGTGTGGCGGCGCTGCGGCATCCCTCTTGCTCCTGCCACTCATGGGACGGGTGGGCCATTCCGGCCGCCTGGGTTCTACCAGCCAAACCAGGCGAATGGATCACCGTGCACCACGAACAAAAAAAAGGTGGGGAGCCGAGTCTCTCGCTCGTGGTCTCCGCGTCGGGAGATCCGGGCCGGATGGAAGAGATGCTGAACCGCCTAGCCAGCCGGCCCACCATGGGTCGGCTTGAAGTGATCATCGCGCTTCCCGCCCGAGCTCACGCGTCGATCCGGATAACGGAGAGTTCGAATGTGGCGGTCCAACTCGTGGGTGTCCCCGAGCCATACCACCGCGATGCGGCTCGCGCGTTAGGAATGCGACGAGCCCACGGCGACGTGATTCGCTTCATAGACGAGGATGAATTCTTGAACGGCAGCTGGGAGGACACCGCGGCGTTTCACGCTGGGGAGCAAGATTCGACCGCCCTTCCGGGCGAGTGGCCACGACGCCTGGCGGCGGGTGGCGCTCCAGTCCCCGACCCCGTGTGACCGACGCTCCCGAGCTTTCCGTTGTGGTGCCCTCCGTCAACGGGCTCGGCGACTTGATTGGCTGTCTCGCGGCCCTCGAGGCCGAGCGATCCTCTGCCCGCCTCGAAGTTCTAGTGGTCGATCGCCTGGGCCCCGAGGTGGAGCGTGAGGTAACCCGTCGCTTCCCCTGGGTCCGCCTCCTTTCGGCGCCCGCGGGAACGACGATTCCGGCCCTCCGGCGGCTGGCTTTTCGCGCCGCGACCGCCCCCTCGGTCGCGGTAATCGAGGATCACGTGATTGTCCCATTGGGTTGGGCGCGCCAACTGCTGACCGCCCAGGCGCGCAACGAAGACGTGGTCGGCGGCTCGGTCGAGAACACGGCAACCGGGAGCACCGTTGATTGGGCGGCTTTTCTGTGTGAGTACAGCCACCTTCTCCCACCGCTGCCGGAAGGTCCGGTCGAGTGGGTGACGGGGAACAACACTGTGTATCGTCGCGCTCTCCTCGAGCGCTACCAGACGGCGATCGACGCGGAGCGATGGGAAAACCATCTGCATGACGCGATGCGCCGCGATGGAGTAACATTGTACAGTCGGCCGGAGATCCGCGTGGGGCACAAGAAGCACTACACGGTTTGGGAGTACCTCTCCCAGCGTTTTCTCTACGCTCGGAGTTACGCCGGCGCCCGGGTCGCCGACGCGGGGGCGGGCAAGCGGCTGGCCTTTGGCCTGGCCGCACTCGCGCTACCGCCGGTCCTATTCGCCCGGATCGTTGGTCGGGTGTGGGGTCGCAGGGTGCATCGCGCCGAACTCATGCGCTCGCTTCCCCTGATCCTGGTGTTCGTCTCCTCCTGGGCTGTCGGTGAAACGGTCGGAGCGTGGGCCGGACCGGGTGATGCGTTGAGCAAGGTCTGCTGAGGGAATGGAATCTTCATGAGTCCGCCGAACAATCCGATCCGAGTGGTACGCCGGCTCTTGCCCGGAGATCGAGTTGTGGTCGTCGGTGCGGGTCCGGCCGGACTCACTGCGGCGTACCTCCTGGCCAAGGAAGGGCACTCCGTGATCGTCCTCGAAGGGGATGACATGGTCGGTGGCATTTCCCGGACGGCGCAATACAAGGACTACCGGTTCGACATCGGGGGGCATCGCTTCTTCACCAAAATCGCCCCGGTCGAGGCACTTTGGCACGAGATTCTTGGGAAAGAATTCATTTCGGTGCCCCGGCTCTCCCGGATTCATTACAACGGCAAATATTTCGACTATCCCCTGAAGGCCGCGAATGCGCTGAGCGGACTGGGCTTGGTCAACGCCGGCCTGATTGTTCTGAGCTACGTCCGCTCGCGGCTCTGGCCCAATCCGGTCGAAGAGACATTCGAACAGTGGGTCACGAACCGCTTCGGCCGGCGGCTGTACGAGATTTTCTTCAAGACTTATACGGAGAAAGTCTGGGGCATTCCCTGCACGGAGATCCGAGCGGAATGGGCGGCCCAGCGGATTCAGGGACTGTCACTCGCCAAGGCGATTCTCTCCGCCACCGCGCTCACCAAACGCTCGACCAATATCAAGAGCCTGATCAACGAATTTCAGTACCCCCGCCTCGGTCCGGGGCAGATGTGGGAGGCCTGTCGCGACAAGGTCATCGGGCTCGGCGGGCAGGTGCTCATGCGTCACGGGGTGACGGAGTTGGAAATGAGCGAAGGGCAGGTGGCGGCGGTTCACACGGAGACCCCCGATGGCCCCCGGCGCTTTGAGGCCGATCACGTGATCTCGACCATGCCGGTGCGATCCCTCGTACGCTCGTTCCGCCCGAACGCCCCGGCCGACGTGGCAGCAGCGGGAGAGGGACTGAAGTACCGTGATTTCCTCGTCGTGTCCCTGATGCTCGATCAAGAGAATCTGTTCCCCGACAATTGGATTTACATCCACACGCCGGGGGTCAAGGTCGGGCGGATTCAGAATTTCAACAATTGGAGCGCATCGATGGTGCCCGTCCCCGGCATGACGTGTCTCGGGATGGAGTATTTCTGTTTCAAAGGTGACGGCCTCTGGCAAATGGCGGACGCCGATCTGATCGCCCAGGCCACCCGGGAACTCGCCGAGCTTGGGCTTGCGAACCCCAACCGGGTCCGCGACGGGGCTGTCATCCGGATGCCGAAGGCGTATCCGATCTACGATTCCAAGTACCGCCAACACCTGGACCGAGTTCGGGAATTCTTGGATCCCATTCCCAACCTTCACACGGTGGGGCGGAACGGGATGCACAAGTACAACAATCAGGATCACTCCATGCTGACCGCGATGATGGCGGTGTGGAACATGTTGGGGGCGTCGCACGATATTTGGGCGGTCAACACCGATTTCGAATATCACGAGGAGCAGAAGATCGAGGAGCAGCACCTCGGCTCCGCACTCGCCGCGCGGTGACGTCATGCGCATTGGCGTCGATGCGACTTGCTGGGCGAACGGGCGTGGCTACGGCCGTTTCATTCGTCATCTCCTCCCGGCGATGGTCGCGCTGGACCGCGACGACGAATTCATCTGTTTTCTGGACTCGGCATCATCCGCCCAATTCGACCTCGCTGCTCCGAATGTGCGCCGAGTGGAGGTTGCTCTGCGCCACGCGCCGACTCAGGCGGCCGCCGCCGATGACTACCGGGCCCCGCTCGACATGCTACGCCTGACGCGCGCGGTGGGGCGCGAATCATTGGACGTGTTCTTCTCCCCGACCGTCTATACCTACTTTCCCCTCCCCTTAGGTCTCCGGGCCGTGGTTACCGTACACGACGCGATTGCAGATCGGTATCCCGAGCTGACCCTCCCCTCCGGTCGGGCCCGCCTGTTTTGGCGGTTGAAGGTGTCCTTGGCGCTGGCTCAGGCGCGGCTCGTGCTGACCGTGTCCGACTATGCCCGGCGCGAGATCGAGGAGGTCCTTCGGGTGTCGCCGTCGCGTATTCGGGTCGCTCTAGAGGCTCCGGCCGAGAGCTATCGACCGAGCGAATCCTCGGCGGACATTCGGGCCGTGGCCACCCGAGTGGGGGTGCCCACCGGAGTGGGTGAGGGTGGAGGGGGGCGCTGGTTCACGTATGTTGGAGGGTTCAACCCGCACAAACATGTGGACCTCGTCATTCGCGCGCTGGATCGCCTCGCCCGGGAGTTTGGCGCCGACACGCCGTACCTCCTTTTGGTTGGTCGGGTCACCGGCGACGTGTTTCATGGGGATCAAGGGCGGATTCGCCGAACGATCGCCGACCTTGAGCTCGAGCGATTGGTGAAATGGACCGGTTTTCTATCCGACGCGGATGTCCGTCAGCTGCACTCAGGCGCGGTGGCGCTCCTGTTGCCGTCGCAGGCAGAGGGGTTCGGTCTGCCCGCCGTCGAGGCGGCGGCGTGTGGCGCGCCGGTGATTGCCACGACCGCCAGCCCCTTGCCTGAGCTGCTCGCCGGGGGCGGGTTCTTTGTGCCTCCGGGCGACCTGGACGCGTTGACGGACGCCATGCGGCAGTTGGCCCGAGACCCAGAGCTTCGGGACCGTATGGGCCAGTGCGCCCGAGTGATGGCCGGGCGGCTGAGCTGGCCCGCGGCAGCGCAAGCGACCTTGTCCGCCTTGGCTGAGGCCGCGGCATGAGCCCCCTTCGGTTCTGCATGGTGACGACGTACTATCCGCCGGAGAATTTCGGAGGCGACGGGATCGCGGTACAGCGTCTGGCCCGCGGACTGGTGCGGCGGGGACATCGGGTCACGGTGGTCTATGATTCGGATGCCTACACGGCTCTTAGTTCTGGAGCGAAACCGTCCCGAGAGCCTCCGACTGATGACGGGGTCGAGGTCGTTCGGTTGGAGAGCCGGGCGCCGCTGCTTTCAATACTGCTCACCCAACAAACCGGTCGGCCCATTGTCCAAGGTGCGAGGCTGGCGCAGATCCTTGGCGGCCACCGCTTCGATGTCGTCAACTACCACAATGTATCTCTGGTCGGCGGGGTCGGAGTCCTCGGCCTTGGTGACCCGGCGATTCGGCTGTACATGATGCATGAGCATTGGCTGGTTTGCCCCCAGCACGTGTTGTGGCGCCACGACCGCGAGCCGTGCCCGGGGCGACAGTGCCTGCGTTGTGCGATCCACTATCACCGCCCCCCGCAGCTCTGGCGAAATTCCGCGATGATGGATCGGCAGTTGCGGCACGTCGATACCTTCATCGCCCTGAGCGAGTTCAGCCGGGACAAACATCGCGAGTTCGGCTTCGAGTACCCGATGGAGGTTCTGCCCAATTTTGTTCCCGACTCAGAGTCGCCGGCATCCGAACCGGGCGCTCCATCGTGGAACAGTCATTCCCGGCCGTATTTTCTCTACGTCGGACGACTGCAGCGTATCAAGGGCCTCGACGATGTCATTCCGGTATTCCGGGAGGATCTCGGAGCGGACTTGCTCATTGCCGGAACCGGTACCCACGAGGCCGAGCTGCGCCGGTTGGCGGGAGAGAGCGAGCGGATCAAATTCCTCGGGTGGCGCAACGAAGCGGAGCTGGCCGGTCTGTATCGGGACGCGACCGCGCTCATCGTTCCCTCGAGGGGATTTGAGACGTTCGGGATGATCCTCACCGAAGCATTCCAGCAGGGGACGCCGGTCCTGGCTCGCCGGATTGGTCCGTTTCCCGAAATCGTCGGCCAGGCCGGCGCCGGACTCCTGTTCGATTCACCCGACGAATTGCGGGAAGGCGTTCGGCGCTTTCTGGGGGAGCCCGGCTTGCGAAGCCGATTTGCGCTGGCCGGGCAGGCGGCGTTCCAGCAACGATGGACGGAGCGAACCGTGGTGTCGGAGTACCTTGACATCATTCGGCGGACGGCGGTGCGGAAGGGGCGGCCGGACCTCGTCGAGGCGCTAACACCCGCGCTGGTGGAGGCGAGATAGTGCGAGCCATCCTGACCTATCATTCGATCGATGACTCGGGCTCACCGATCTCAATCACTCGCGAGGCCTTTCAGCGCCACATGCGCTGGTTGGCCGGGGGCGGGGGTGGGGTTCGCGTGGTCCGTTTGGAGGAGTTGGGGGCGCTGCCGCCCGAGACTGACGCGGTGGCCCTTACCTTCGACGATGGCTTCGCCAATTTTGGGGTGGAGGCGGCGCCCATTTTACAGGACCACGGGCTGCCCGCCACGCTGTTCGTGGTGACCGATCATGTGGGTCGGACCAACGCATGGAATGGGCGGGAGGAAGCGGGGGTCCCCGTCCTTCCCCTGCTGGATTGGGGGGCGCTCTGCCGCCTCACGGAACTTGGAGGGGTGACCTTGGGGGGTCATACGCGCCGTCATCCCCACTTGCCGGCATTGCGGGGAGCGCTCCTTCTCGAGGAGATTGCGGGAGCGGCAGAACGGCTCCGAGCCGAAACGGGGGCATCGCCCCGCACGTTCGCCTACCCCTACGGTGATCGCAATGGGGAGGTCGTGCGGGTCGTCGCGGACTACTATCAGCTCGCGTGCACTACGGATCTCCGCATGCTCGACCCAGTCGAGGACCCAATGCGCCTTCCGCGTCTCGACGCATATTATTTTCGAGAACCGGGCCAACTCGAAAAGTGGGGAACGTCGTCCTTCCGGCTGCGGCTCCGGGTTCGAGCCGAGGCTCGGCGCGTGCGACAGGCCTTCCGTGTGGTCTCTGGGAGTCACTGATGCCGTCGAAGCCGTTGCTTTCGGTGATCGTACCCGCGTATCAGGGCGCCACGGTGCTTCCGAAATCGCTCGGGGGGCTTGCCGCGAGCGATTTGCCGAAGGAATTCTGGGAACTGATTGTCGTCGATGACGCGAGTACGGATGCGACCGCCGAAGTCGCCGCCCGATTCGCCGATACGGTGGTTCGTCTCACGGGAAAGCCCCACGGCCCCTCGTACGCCCGGAATCGTGGGTTTGAGGTCGCCCGGGGGGAGATTCTCGTGTTCATCGACGCGGACGTTTGCGTTCATCCCGATACGCTGCGCCGCTTCGCGTGGAAACTGGCAGCGTCGGAAGATGTGGCGGCCGTCTTCGGCTCGTATGATAACGCGCCTCCCGCTCAGGGCGTCGTAAGCCAGTACCGGAATCTTCTGCACCACTTCATGCACCAACAAAACCCCGGAGAAGCCGAGACGTTTTGGGCGGGCTGTGGGGCGCTCCGCAGGGCTATTTTCGCGGAAGCGGGCATGTATGATGAATGGCAATTCTTTCGCCCCCAGATTGAGGATATCGAGCTCGGGCACCGGATTCGCGACCGCGGCTATCGCATTCTTCTCTGCCCGGAGATTCAGGGAACCCACCTCAAACGGTGGACCCTCCGCAATGTGGTGCAAACCGATATCACCGACCGTGGGGTGCCCTGGAGTCGTCTCTTGATTCGCCGGGGGGCGGCGACCTCGTCCAACGCACTGAATCTCGCGTTCATGGAGAAGGTCAATACCGGGCTAGCTTGGCTTGCGCTCAGCTCCATCGGGCTCACGATCGTGCAACTCGACGGGCGTTGGTTGGCGCTCGCGGCGCTTTTTCTGGTTCCAATACTCCTGGCCAATTGGCGGCTCTACGATTTTTTTCGCCGCCTCCGTGGGTTGGGGTTCGCGGTCGCCTGCCTGCCGATGCACTTGCTGTACTATTTGCTGAACGGTGTGTCATTCGGCGTGGGTTGGGTGCTCCATCACACGGTGGGGGATGCCACACCCGCCGCGGCTATTCAGGCCTTTTCCGAGTTGGGAGTGGAGAAGTGGCCTCCAGTGCCGAAACAGAATCGCTAAGTTCCTCCGCGCCATTTGCCCCGCCTCGGGCGGGCTACGATATTGGGGCGGAGGCCGTCTGGAGAGGAGGAATTCATGACCGACCGTGACGACTCGGAAACCCTACCAACGGAGGCCGTACTGGCTTTCGCCCCGCTCCATAAAAGAGCGTTTGGAGTGGCAGTGGGGTTTGCCTCGGGCTTGATTCTTTTTCTCATCACGGTGATCTCCGTGCTTCGGGGCCCGCATCCGGGGTTTTCACTGGGCCTCCTGCGAATTTACTTCGCGGGCTACACGGTTTCGTGGACCGGCGCAGTGATCGGATTCGGGTGGGGGTTCTTGGTCGGGTTCGTGGCAGCGTGGTTCCTGGCCTTCTGCCGGAACGTCATTCTCGCGCTGTCCATCTTTGTCATTCGTGCTCGAAGCGAGTTGAGCGCGACACGAGACTTCCTTGATCACATTTGATGCGGCGAAGGACTAGCCATGACGATACGGAATGAACAGGAAAGCCTCAACGACGCACTGCTCAGACTCAATGCGCGGGCCTGGGGTATCGCCTTTGGACTTCTCTCTGGTGGCGGTCTGTTCATCGCCACGAATGTCCTCCTCCTGCGCGGGGGGCCGGATCCCGGGAAGCACCTTGCCCTTTTGGCTGCCTTCTTCCCGGGCTACCGGATCAGCTTCGTCGGCAGCATCGTCGGGTTCATTTACCTCTTTGTCATTGGCTACGGGGTTGGGCGCCTGATCGGATCGACCTACAATCTGCTCGTCCGCGCGAGCAAGTAGTGGATATGAGGCTCCACGATCGCTCGCTCTGAACGGCTGGTCGGGCGCAATTTTGCCGCGCTCGGCCTCGGTGAAGCACTCGCCCGGCTCGCAGCCTTCGGGGCCACGGTATATCTCGCCCGCACGCTTGGCGCCGCCGTCTACGGCGTCATCAGTATCGCGACGGCGGTCATCCTCTACTTCAACTACATCGCTGACGCAGGGATCGAGACGGGCGGTGTCCGCGAAATTGCGGCGGCTCCCGGCGCAATCGCCCGCCTAGCATCCCCGATACTCGTCGGCCGGATTTGGCTTGCGACCGGGTTGTCGGTGCTCCTGATCCTCGCCGGGGTCTGGATCCTTCCTCCGCCCGACGGATATATCCTTGCCGTCTACTCGCTGACCCTCCTCGTCGTCGGGGCGAGCACCCGATGGATCCATTTGGGGCTCGAGGATGGGCGGAGGGTAGCGCTCGCCCGGATTGCCGGCGAGTTGATCATGGCGGCATTGGTATTTCTCTTGGTTCGCGATGTCTCGGACGTGGCCCGGGCACCCTTGGCACAATTCGTCGGCGACTCCGTCGCGGCCCTCCTCTTGGCGTGGTGGCTGGTGCGGAGGGGGTTGCGACTCCCGTTGCACCACGATTGGTCGATTGCCGGCCCCGTTTTCCGACGGACGTGGCCCCTCGCGGCCGCGGCCATCCTGGGCCTAGTCGTGTTCAATTCCGATTTCATCTTCCTCCGGAGCTTCCGCGACTCGGCCACTGTCGGCTACTACGCGGCGGCGTACACGCTGG